>NZ_PVZF01000008.1 GCF_003002055.1 Kineococcus rhizosphaerae | reverse complement strand
CGCGGTCCCGGCGCCGGGGTTGTACCTGATCGACACCGACGCCGAGGCCCACGGGGCGCAGACCCCGGCCCTGGCCGCCTACGTCGAACGCTGGGGCGCGACCGTGCGCGCCTGCGCCGCCGCCGGAGCCGGCACCCGTCAGGGCACCCTGACGACCTCGTAGTCGACCACGTCCACGCGGCGGACCGGCCAACCGGCCAGGTCCGCTGCGTGCGACCGGGTCAGTCGAGGTGGAAGTACTCCACGAGACGTTCCCGGGGCCGGTCACCGCCGGCGGCCGGGCCCCGGGCGGGGGCGAAGAACCGCGCCATGGTGGCCTCCCAGCGCGCGGAGACCTCCTCACGCTCCATGGCCGCGGTCGTGGCCTCGAAGTCGTCGGTCTCGCAGTACCCGACGACGAGGCCGTCCTCGGCCCGCAGGAACAGCGAGTAGTTCCGCCACCCCGTGCGGGTCAGGGCGTCCAGCATCTCCGGCCACACCTCGGAGTGCACCGTGAGGTACTCCTGCACCGTCTCCGGTCGCAGGTGCAGCAGGAAGCAGGCTCGTTCCGTCACGCGTCGGCCCCCCTCAGCGGCTGGACGTCTCGGGTTCGGGCACAGGCGGCGCGGTGGCGGCCGCGATCCCGCCGACGACGCGACCGACGAGGGCCGCGGCGATGACCACGACGAGCGTGCCGACGGTGAACACCTCGAAGCTGGTGCGGCTGACGCCCCACTCCTCGAGGAAGTCGTAGTCGATGCCGAGCAGGCTCTCCAGGACGCCGGGCACGACGGCGGCGATCGACCCGAGCAGGATGAAGGCGTAGACGACGACGGCGAGCACGGTGTAGCCGCGGCGCCCGCCCGGGACCTGGTAGGGGCGCGGGACGTCGTCGACGAGCCGCAGCCGGATCATGGCGGGCACGATGACGACGTAGCTGATGAGCAGCGTCGAGACCGCCTGGGTCAGGACGACGCCGAAGATGCTGGCGGCCGTCCCGTGCACCAGCAGCGTCGCTGCGACGAGGAAGACCGTGCCGACCAGACCGGACAGGACGTTCATCCGGACGGGCGTACCGAGACGGCGGGAGAACTCCCCGAGCGCGCGGGTGAAGAAGGCGCCGTCCCCGGCGGCGACCGCCTGCATGCGGTCGGTGGCGATCATCCAGGCGCTGCCCTGCGTCATCAGGGCGTACACGAAGGCGAGCCCGGTGATCGTCAGGAGCGGCCCGGAGGCGGCGCCGAAGACGGAGTAGCTCTGCCCGATCGCCTGCATGACCCCGGCGTCGGCGGTCCGGTCCGCGGGGGTGACCAGGAGGATCGCGAGCACCGGGGCGAGGTAGGCGAGCAGGGTGATCCCGGCACCCCGGGCGATGGCCGCGGGGGTGTCCTTCTGCGGGTCGTGCATCTCCTCCGACGCCGCGCTGGGCGCCTCGAAGCCGACGAAGGCGAACAGCGCCACGGGGACGATGGCCAGGAACCCGGCCGCGGTGGGCGTGGCCGCCGACCAGTCGACCCCGGCGGTCCCGTGCTGGGCGACGTGGACCAGCGCCGTGACGGTGAGGCTCAGCAGGACGAACAGCTTGGCGTAGGCGCCGATGTTGATGAGCACCTTGCCGCGCTTGAGGCTGACGATGGCCAGCAGGATCGCGACCCACACGAACACGAGCTTGACGACGAAGTCGCCCGCGCCGGACGTGGTGACCACGTACTCCGACCACACCGAACCGGCGATGAACGCCAGGGAGCCGCCGAGCCAGATGGGGTTGGTGATCCAGTACATGATGACCGCGACCGATGCCCAGGTCTTGCCGAACGCACGGCGGACCCACTGGTAGGGCCCGCCCTCCTCCGGGTACGTCGAGGACGTCTCGGCGAAGACGAACGCCGAGGGGACGAGGAACGCGACGCCGATGAAGGCCGACCACACCAGCCCCTCGGGACCACCGGCGGCGAGGACGGCGATGCTGTCCGCGCTGATGACGGCGGCGACGATGAACAGGACGATGTCGCCGCGGCGCAGCGTCTTGACGAGACGGCTCTTCTGGACGCCGTGGGCGTCGGTGTGCACTGCGGGCGCACCGGGTGGTTCGTGGATCACGTGTGCTCCGAATCTCGACGGTGAGCGAAGTGTGGACGACGGATGTTACGGGTGCGTGACGCCGGACACACCGCGTTCGGCCACGACGTCGAGGGCGGTCCACGCCAGCGCGGTCGCCGCGTCGTGCACCGCCGCGTCGGCCGAGGAGCCCACGCAGGCGGCGGCGAACCCCGGTTCGTGGTTGGCGCTGCCGTGGCTGTCCACGCGGACGTAGGGGTGGATGGCGGGCACCACCTGGGACACGTTGGCGAAGTCGGTGGAGGCCCGGTTCATCCGCGCCGCTCCCGCACCGGTGACCGACGGACGGCCGAGCGCGGTGGCGTGCCGCTCGTAGACGGCCAGGGCCGCCTCGTCGGTCCGGAACTCGGAGTACGGCCTGCTCTCGGGGGTGATCGTCAGCGACGCTCCCGAGGCCAGCGCGCCGGCCTCGAAGCAGCGGTTCACCCGCTCCTCGACCCCGGCCAGCTCGGCCAGCGACCCGGCCCGGACGTACCAGCGGCCCTCGGTGCGGTCCGGGATGGCGTTGGGCGCCTGCCCCCCGTTGGTCATGATCCCGTGCACGCGGGTACCGGCGGGCAGCTGCTGGCGCAGCAGCCCGATCGCGACCTGCGCGACGACGAAGGCGTCGTTCGCGTTGACGCCCTGGTCGGGGTAGGCCCCGGCGTGCGCGGACCGGCCGCGGTACTCCACGTGCGAGTGGGCGACGGCGAAGGGTTCGGCCCGGGCGACGTCAGCGGGGGCCGGGTGGGCCATGAGCGCCAGGTCCAGGCCGGTGAAGGCACCCCGTTCCAGCATCTCGATCTTGCCGCCCCCGCCCTCCTCGGCGGGGGTGCCGTACACCTCGACGGTGAGGTCGAGGTCGTCGGCGACCGCGGCCAGGGCCCGGGCGGTGCCCACGGCCGTGGCGGCGATGAGGTTGTGCCCGCACGCGTGCCCGAGACCGGGCAACGCGTCGTACTCGGCCACCACCCCGACGCGCCGGGACCCGGACCCCGCGGTCGCGAACAGCGCCGTCGGCAGGTCGTAGGCGTGGGCGGTGACGGTGAACCCGCTGCCGGACAGCGCTTCGGCGACCCAGGCGGCGGCGCGGTGCTCCTCCCACGCCGTCTCGGGGTGGGCGTGCAGGGTCCGGGCCAGGGCGACCAGAGACGGCATCGCGGCGTCGACGACGTCCGCGACCCGTCGTCCGGCCGAACTCACCGGTCGTCCCCGGGGACGCCGTAGCCGGGGGCGCCGTCGGGGTCCAGGGCGCGGGTGACGTAGTCGTCGCGCTGGGGTTCCCACACGTCCAGCAGGGCCCGCAGGTCCGGCAGCGGCGCCTCGCTCCAGTCCACGCGCAGGTCGGTGACGCGCCAGCCGGAACCGTCGACGACCGACAACCCGGCCGAGTGCACGGGGCCGGCCTCCCCACCCTCGGCCATCGCCGCCTCGTACGCGGCGAGCAGCCGCCGTTCCAGGGAGCCCGTGGCGGCGAGGAAACCCTCGACGAGGCGCCGGGGCACGTCCGGGGTGGCGAGCATGTTCCCCGCCGCCGCCGCGGCCGGCGCCCGGTGCTCCCCCACGACGCCCAGGGCCCGGCCCCCGGAGTGGACGGCGGTCCCGCCCGCGGCGTCCACTACGAGCAGCTGGCGCCACTCCCGCGCGGGTTCGGCCGCGACCAGTTCGGCCAGGGCCTGCCCGGCCGGCCGGCCCTGCTCCAGCAGGTCGAGCAGCTCCGGCCCCAGCCGCGGATCGGTGACGTTCTGGGAGTGCACGCCCCCCACGCCGTCGCGCAGGTGCACGCAGCGCGCCGCGACGGCCGGGGAGGAGGAGCTGATGACGGAGCCGAAGGCGCCCGTCGCCGCGTCCCGCACCACGAGGGAGAACGTCATCAGGACACCCCCTGCAGGACGGTCCGCGCCCGGTCGGCGACCGGGGTCGCGGGTTCGCGCGCCAGGTAGCTGCGCTGGACGGCGATGCTCTCGGCGAGGTACGCCGCGTCGTGCCACACGCCCCAGATGAAGCTGGAGCCGCGGCGCGACTGCCAGGGCAGGCCCAGGAAGTAGACGCCCGGTTCGCCCGAGACCCCCCGCGCGTGCTTCGGGCGGCCCGCCTCGTCCACGGCCCCGGCGGGCAGCCACGAGTAGTCGGACCGGAAACCGGTCGCCCAGACGATCGAGGTGACGCCGGCCTCGGCGAGGTCCAGCTCGGAGAGGGGGTTCGTGAGGCTGTCGGGGTCGGGCAGGACCTCGCGCGCCCCGGGGTCGGCGGGCAGGTCCAGGCCGTTGCGCTCGACGTACGCGTCGGCCTCGTCGAGCAGGGCGACGAGGTTGGCGTCGCCCGCGGCGACGTTGTCCACCAGGTCGGCGGCGAACGTCACCGTGCCGTCGGCGAACGCCCGGGTGCGGCCGACGAGCGTCATCCCCTCGGCGGCGAGCCGGCGGAAGTCGACGGTGTGCCCACCGCGCGCGCCGCTGACGGCGATGGTGACGTGCTCGGCCCCGGCCGGCGGCGTCGCCATCTCCCACTTGTTCAGGACACCGAGCCACCAGCAGAAGTCCTGGCCCCGGTAGCGGCGCGGCGGGCGGTCGTGCGGACCGACCGACAGGAACACCCGACGGCCCGAGCGCTGCAGCTCGTCGGCGATCTGCACGCCGGAGGAGCCGGCGCCCACGACGAGCACGGCGCCGTCGGGCAGCTGCCCGGGGTTCTTGTACGCGCTGGAGTGGATCTGGTGCAGCCCCGCCTCCTCGGGGACCAGCGGCGGGACGACGGGGGTCTGGAAGGCCCCCGTGGCGGCCACGACGTAGCGGGCGTCGACGGTGCCCTCGGAGGTCTCGACCCGGAACCCCGGGCGGCCCTCGTGCCGGACGACGCGGTGGACCTCGACCCCGGTGCGGACCGGGGCGTGGATCTCCTGCACGTACTGCTCGAAGTACCGCACGACCCGGTCCTTGCCGGCGAAGCCGTCCGGGTCGACGTCGTCGAACTCCAGGTTCGGGAACCGGTCGTGCCACGCCGGCCCGTTGGCCACCAGGGAGTCCCAGCGTCCCGTGCGCCACTTCTCGGCGACCCGGTCGCGTTCGAGGACGAGGTGCGGGATCCCCCGCGCCCCGAGGTGCTCGCTCATCGCGATCCCGGCCTGTCCCGCCCCGACGACGAGGACCTCGATCTCCCGTTCCGTCATGACTGCTCCGATCAGGTCGAGTTCTCAGCGGTTTCCCGTGCTGAGCACGGCGGTGGCGTCGATCTCGACGAGCCACTCCGGCCGGGCCAGCGAGTGCACGACGATGCCGGTGGACACCGGGAACACACCCTTGAGCCACTTCCCCATCGTGCGGTAGACGGTCTCGCGGTAGCGGACGTCGACGAGGTACACCGTCACCTTGACGACGTCCTCGAGGGAACCCCCGGCCTCCTCCAGGAGCATCGCGATGTTCGCCATCGCCTTCTCGGTCTGCGCCTCGACGTCGCCGATGCCGACGGACTCGCGGGTCTCGAGGTCCTGGCCGATCTGACCGCGCAGGTAGACGACCCCGTTCGCGACGACGGCCTGGCACAGGTCGTTGTCGAGGTTCTGCTCCGGGTAGGTGTCCTTCGTGTTGAAGGGACGGATGCGGGTGTGCTTCACGGGGTGTCCTCCGGGGACGTTCCTGGGGTTCCGGACCCCCATCCTGCGGGACGGGGAATCATCGTTCAAACAGCTCTCTCAACTGCGCCGCATCGGTTCGTCAGATGCGCTCGCGGATCAGGTCGGCGGCGCGCTCGGCGACGACGAACACCGTCCCGACGGGGTTCACGGCGGTGAGCGTCGGGAACACCGAAGCGTCGACGACGCTGAGGTTCTCCAGGCCCACCAGGCGCAGCGACGGGTCGACGACCGCCTCGGGGTCGTCCGCCGGACCCATCCGGCAGGTCCCCGACACGTGGTAGACCGTCTGGTGCACAGCACGTTCGCGACGCGAGATCTCCTCGTCGGTCTGCGCGTCGGGTCCCGGGAACACCTCGCGGACGACGTGCTGGGCCAGGGGCTGCGCGGCGGCGATCCGCCGGGCCAGCCGCACCCCCGCGACGAGCATCCGCTCGTCGTGGCCCTCGGGGTCGGTGAAGTAGCGGTAGTCGATGAGCGGCGGTTGCGACGGGTCGGGCGAGCCGATCCAGACCCGGCCCCGGCTGCGGGGTTTCGCCACGTTCGAGGCCATCGAGACGTTGCGGGCCGGCAGCTCCACGCCCTGCGCGGTGACGTGGTCGGCGACGGTCGTGACGGGCAGGTGCATCACCACGTCGGGCCGGTCGGCCCCCTCGTCGACCGTCGCGAGGACCCCGGCGTCCCAGTCGGTCGCCCGCACGTCGGGGACGTCGGTGTCGATCTCGAAGATCGTGATGCCCTCGGCGTGGTCCTGCAGGTTCCGCCCGACACCGGGCAGGTCGAGCACGACGTCGACCCCCGCGTCCGTCAGCACGTCCTTCGGGCCGATCCCGGAGAGCATGAGCAGGCGCGGGGAGTCGATCGCCCCGGCCGACAGGACGACCTGGCGGGTCCCGGTGAACGTCTCGCGGGTGCCGTCGGCGCGTTCGGTCTGCGCGCCCGTGACCCGCCCGTCCTCGACGGTCAGCCGCAGCGCCCGCCGCCCCAGGACCACGTGCAGGTTGGTCCGGTCCAGCACCGGGTGCAGGTAGGAGACCGACGCCGACGACCGGACCCCGGTCGCCGGGTCGTAGCCGATCTCGAAGAACCCCGCGCCCTCGGTGAGGTCCTCGTTGGGCGGCAGGTGGTTCCACGTCGGCCGGTGCGGGACGCCGAGGGCGTTCACGGCGGCCTCGACCTCGAGGGCGACGAACGGGTTCCGGTGGGCCTGCGCCACGGGCGTGACGGGCGCCTGCACCCGGTCCCAGTACGGCACGACGGTCTCGGGGTCCCAGCCGGTGGCCCCCTGCGAGACCCACTCGCGCAGGTCCGAGGCCAGGGGTTTCCACGAGATCATCGTGTTGACGCTCGAGCAGCCCCCCAGCAGCTTCATCCGCGTCTGCCGGATGCCGGAGTTCCCGCGCTCCTGCGGGACCGAGCGGTAGTCCAGGTCGTGCTCGGTCTCCAGCAGCTCGGCCCACCGGGCGATCTGCAGCGCGCGGGGTTCGTCGACGTCGCTGGGCCCCCACTCCAGCAGTCCCACCGACACCGCGGGGTCCTGCGACAACCGGGCGGCGACGACGGAACCGGCCGTCCCGCCCCCGATCACCAGGACGTCGAAGGTGGACTGCTGGACGGCCCCGGTGGGCTCCACGACGGACAACGGGTCTCCTCTCGAATGCTGCTCAGTCGAGCGCGGGGGTGGTCTCAGGGTGGGTCTCGGCGATGGTCCCGGTGCTGCCGTGGACGGGGTTCGGCGTGCGGGCGGTGCGACCGCGAGCCAGGACGTAGTACAGCGGGCAGATCACCACCAGACCCACGATCCAGGAGACGTCCACGCCCCCGAGGGCGTTCGCGACCGGCCCGGTGAAGAACGCCGTCACGAGGAACGGGAGCTGGACGACGATCCCGACGACGTAGCAGGCGATCGCCACCGGGTTCGCGCGGCCGTAGACGCCGCCGTCGCGCTCGAACAGCGAGGGCAGGTGGTAGTCGCCGTGGCGCAGCAGGTAGTAGTCGACGAGGTTCACGGCCGTCCACGGGATGAGGACGCACATCAGCAGGATCATGAAGTTCGAGAAGTTCACGAGGAAGTCGTCCGCGGTGGCCAGGGCCAGCACGAGCGCCACGGCGAAGATCGCCAGGGTGGCGACGCTGCGGGCGCGCGGGCCCGGGCGCCAGTCGTCGAACAGCGTCTGGCCGATGGTGATGGTGGCCAGGCTGCCGCAGTAGACGTTCGCCCCGTTGGACACGCTCAGGCCGATCGCGAAGACCGCGACGAGCAGGGAGCTGATGCCCGGAGCCGTCTGGTGCAGCGCGTCGGGGATGCTGGCGTCCGGCAGGGCCGCCCCCGTGACCGCCCCGACGACCATCCCGAAGACCGACCCGAGGACGCAGCCCCAGTAGGTCGCCCAGAACGCCGGGCGGACGCCGGTGTCCTTGGGCATGTACCGCGAGTAGTCCGAGACGTAGGGCGCGTAGGCGATCTGCCACAGCGCGGCGATCGAGACCGTGGCCATGAACCCGACCCAGCTGAAGGAGCCGTTCGTCACCACCGAGGACGGCAGCGGGTCCACCGCGATCCACCAGACGACGAGGACGACGAACGCGGCCCCGGCCAGGACCGACATGATCGTGCCGAGCGCGTGCAGCAGGCGGTACCCGACGATGGCCGCGACCACGCTGACCACCCCGATGACGAGGACGCCGGCCGTCGTGGGCAGGTGCACCAGCCCGGCCAGCGCCTGCCCGCCCAGGACGAGGTTGGAGGCGAAGAACGCCGTGTACATGAGCACGACGATGACGATGACGAGCAGGCTGCCGAAGGAGCCGAACTGCGCGCGGGTCTGCAGCATCTGCGGGATGCCCATCTGCGGTCCCTGCGCGGCGTGCAGGGCCATGACGACACCGCCGACGACGTTGCCGACGACCACGGCGAGGATCCCGGCCCACAGGGGCAGCCCGTAGACCGCGGTGGCGATGGCCCCGCTGGCCATGGTGAGCAGCATGATGTTCGCCCCGAACCAGATGGTGAACAGGTTGCGGGTCTTGCCGTGCCGCTCGGTCTCGGGGATGTGCTCGATGGTGCGGGCCTCGACGCCGCTGGAACGGGTGCCGGGGGCGTGGGCCGGGAGGTCTGTTTCCACGAGAGGCTCCTTCGCTGGGGCGGTGGGCTGACCGCCCCGTCAGCATCCGGCCCCGCGCCGTCCACGTCGAACAGCGTCAACTGCTGCCCTGCATCACTTCCGCTGATGAATCAGGGACGACACCGTCCCGAAACACGCCGGAAACGCCCGAGGTCAGGTCCGGGTGCTCAACTGCCGCCCCACGGCCACCCGGACGGCGTCGGCCACGGCCTGCGCGCGGGCCGTCGTGCGCACCGAGGCCAGGGTCGCGATGACGAAGGGCAGGGCCGGGACGTCGTCGGCGATGGCCCGGGTCACGACCGAGCGGCCGTCGTAGGTCTGGTCGTGGCGGGGGCGCATGTTCAGGATCGAGTACCCGTGCCCCTTGGCCACCAGGGAGCGCACCGTCTCGTACCCGTGCGAGCGGTGCCGGATGGTGGGCTCGACGCCGGCCGCGGCGAGCACCGACAGGAAGTACTCCCGGCTGTGTGGCAGGTCCAGCAGGATCAGGCGTTCGTGCGCGAGTTCGCGCAGGGGGACGCGCGAGCGCGCCGCCAGCGGGTGCGCGGCGGGCAGGACGACGTGGGCGGGGACCACGGCGATCGTCTCGCGGCGGACGTCGTCGGGGTACCCGAAGTCGTAGCTGATGACGAGTTCGACCTGCCCGGAGCGCAGGGCGTCCCGGGCCCCGTCGGCGTCGACCTCGAGGACCTCCACCTCCAGGTGCGGGTGCTCCTCCTGCACGATCGAGACGACGTCGGCCAGCAGGAACGGTGCCATCGTCACGAAGCAGGCGATGCGGATCGTCCCCCGCACCTGGTTGTCCATGCCGCGGGCCGCGTCGAGCGCCTCGTCGAGACCGGACAGCACCGCGCGGGCGTCCCCCAGGAGCTGCTGACCCGCGGGGGTCAGCGCCAGCCCCTTGGAGCGCTGCCGGATGAACAGCTGGGCCCCCACCTGGTTCTCCAGCTGGGCGACGGCGGCCGAGACGGCCGACTGCGCCACGAGCAGCTGCTGCGCCGCGACCGTCATGCTCAGGCACGTCGCCGCCTCGATGAAGTACCGCAGCTGGGTCAGCGTCACGTCCGCCTTGCGCGCCACGGCGCCCTCCTGTCCTCGTCCGGCGATGGTAGCCCCGCATCACCTCGGCCGGTCCAGCTCCCACCGCTCATCAGCTCAGCGGGTCCCCCGCGCCGTCGACCGCACGTTTCGCGAGTGTTTCGCATCTGCGTTCCCGATGCAGTTGTTCAGGAACGGAGCGTTGAGCGGATGCCCCACCCTGCCTACGCTGCTCGCAGACCGGCAGACGACGATCGCGGACGACCGGCCCGACACGGGGAGAGACGCCGATGACCGAGACGACCGACGAGCCGGCCGGCCGGACCGCCGCGCAGTGGCACGAGATCGCCGACCGGGTGACGTTCCCGACGCGGGCGGTCGTCGGGGGCGAGCTGGTCGAGGCCGAGGGGGGCCGCACCCGCGCCGACGTCGACCCGGCCACGGGCCGCGAGCTCTCGCAGGTCCCCGACTGCTCCGAGGCCGACGTCGACCGCGCCGTCCGCGCGGCCCGCGAGTCCTTCGACCGCGGCGTCTGGCGGGGGCGGTCCCCCGCCGAGCGCAAGCGCGTCCTGCTGCGGCTGGCCGAGCTGATCGCCGCCCACGCCGACGAGCTCGCCGTCCTGGAGAGCCTGGACACCGGCAAGCTCGTCGCGGCCACCAGCACCGTCGACGTCCCCGGCAGCGCCGCGATCCTCGCCTGGTACGCCGAGTCGGTCGACAAGGTCTACGGCGAGGTCGCCCCCACCGCCGCCGGGAACCTGGCCGTCGTGACCCGCGAACCCGTCGGCGTCGTCGCCGCGGTCGTCCCGTGGAACTACCCGCTCGAGACCGCGATCTGGAAGCTCGGCCCGGCCCTGGCCGCCGGCAACAGCACCGTCCTCAAACCCGCCGAGGAGTCCCCCTCCACCGCGCTGCGGCTCGGGGAGCTCGCCCTGGAGGCGGGGTTGCCGCCCGGGGTCCTCAACGTCGTCACCGGGTCCGGTCCCGTCGTCGGCCGCGCCCTGGGCCGCCACCCCGGCGTCGACGCGATCGCCTTCACCGGTTCCACCGAGGTCGGCCGGCTGTTCCTGGGCTACTCGGCCGAGACGCGCGTCCGCCGCCTCCAGCTCGAACTGGGCGGCAAGAGCCCCAACGTCGTCTTCGCCGACGCGGCCGACCTCGACGCCGTCGCCGACGGGGTCTGCGCCGGGATCTTCTCCAACTCCGGCGAGGTCTGCTCCGCCAACTCCCGCCTGATCGTCGAGCGGTCGATCGCCGACGACCTGCTGGCCCTCGTGGTGCGCAAGGCGCACGCCTTCCAGCCCGGCGACCCCCTGGACCCGGCCACGGGCATGGGGCCGCTGGTCAGCGACCGGCACGCCGGGAAGGTCCTCGACCTCGTCGCGGCCGGCAAGGAGACCTCGACGCTGCTGACGGGCGGCGAGGTCGCCGGTCCCCGGCGGACCTTCGTGCAGCCCACCGTCTTCACCGACGTCGACCGCCGCTCGCGCATCGCCACCGAGGAGGTCTTCGGCCCGGTCCTGGCGGCCTTCACGTTCGAGACCGAGGAGCAGGCCCTCGACCTGGCCCACGACACCCCCTACGGCCTGGCGGCCTCGGTGTGGTCGGACTCGCTGTCCCGCGCGCACCGCGTCGCCGCGCAGCTGCGCGCCGGCACCGTCTCGGTGAACTGCGTCGACGCCCTCGACGTCACCACCCCGTTCGGCGGGTTCGGCCAGTCCGGCTTCGGCCGCGACCTGTCGCTGCACGCGTTCGACGCCTACACCCACCTCAAGACGACGTGGTTCGCCTACGGCGCGACGTCGTGACCGCCCCCGACCTGCTCTTCACCGGCGGCGCCGTCCTCACCATGGACGGCAGCGGCGACCGTGACGGGGTCGCGAGCGTGCTCGCGGTCGCCGGCGGGAAGGTCGCCGCGGTCGGCGGCGCGGAACTCCTCGCCACCCGCGGACCGCGGACCGCGGTCGTCGACCTCGCCGGTGGCGCTGTCCTGCCGGGCTTCCAGGACTCCCACGTGCACGCCGTCGCCGGCGGTCTGCAGCAGCTCGACTGCGACCTGTCGGGCGTCCACGGCGCCGACGCGTACCGCCGGCTGATCGCGGGGCACGCGGCCCGCCACGACGGCGCCTGGGTCGAGGGGGCGGGCTGGTACGGCGACGTGTTCGACGGGGGTTTCCCGACGCGGGAGTTCCTCGACGAGCTCGTCCCGGACCGCCCCGCGGCGTTCGCGTCCCACGACTGCCACAGCCTGTGGGTGAACTCCCGGGCGCTGGAGCTGGCCGGGATCGACGAGCGCACCCCCGACCCGGCCGACGGCCGGATCGTGCGCGACACCGCCGGTCGCCCGACGGGGCTGCTCCTCGAAGGCGCCGTCGACCTCGTGAACCACCTGCGCCCCACGATCGACGAGGACCGCCTGCGCCGCGCGCTGCGGCAGGCGCAGGACTCCCTGCACGCCGTCGGCATCACCGCCTGGCAGGACGCGATCATCGGCGAGGCGCTGGGCCTGCCGGACAACCACGACGTCTACCGGGCCGCGTCCGACGAGGGCTGGTTGACGTCCCGGGTCACGGGCGCGCTGTGGTGGCCGCGCGGCGGCGGGCCGCAGGACGTGGAGCGCCTCGTCGCCCGGCGCGCATCCTCCCGCGGGCGGTTCACCACCACGGCGGTCAAGATCGTCCAGGACGGGGTCTGCGAGAACCTCACCGCCGCGCTGGGCCGCCCCTACGTCGGGCACCCCGGGGAGACCGGCCTGAGCTTCTTCGACCCCGACGTGCTGCGGGAGGACGTCCGCGACCTCGTCGCCGCCGGTTTCGACCTGCACCTGCACGCCGTGGGCGACCGGGCCGTGCGCGAGTGCCTCGACGCCCTCGAACCCGTCCACCCCCAGCAGGTCCGCGGCGACCTGCGGCACCAGATCGCGCACATCGACCTCATCGACCCCGCCGACGTCGAGCGCATGGCCCGGCTCGGCGTCATCGCGAACATCCAGCCGCTGTGGGCCCGGCAGGACCCGGTGCTCGTCGACACGAAACTGCCGTACCTCGACGAGGGGCACCGGCACGCCCACTTCGTCTTCGGTGCCCTGCACCGCGCCGGGGTGGCCCTGGCGATGGGGTCGGACTGGCCCGTGTCGGACCCGACCCCGCTGTGGGGCGTCCACACCGCCGTGAACCGCACCGCGCCCCCGGCCGACCCGCACGCCCTGGACGAGCGGTCCCAGCACGACCCGCTGCTGCCGGGCGAGCGCCTGCCCGTCCTGACCGCCCTGCAGGGGTACACCCGCGTCGCCGCCCGGGCCAACCGCCTGGACCACGTCAGCGGGACCCTCACCCCGGGCCTGGACGCCGACCTGGTCGTCCTGGACCGCAACCCGCTCGAGGTGCCCGCCGCCGAGCTCGGGACCCTGCGCGTGCGCGCGACCGCCGTCGCCGGCGAGTTCGTCCACGAGGCCTGGGACCGCACCCCCACCGCCCGACCCACCCCGACCGCCTGACCCCGGGAGCAGCCGTGACCCACCCGCTCGACCGCCTCACCGCCGAGGAGTACGAGAGCAACCGCGAGGTCGTCGTCGCCGCCGGGCTCGTCACCCCGACGACCCGCTTCCCCGTCGTGCAGCTCGCCGAACCCCCCAAGGCCGACGTACTGTCCTGGAAGGCCGGGGACCCCGTCGAACGCCGGGTCAAGACCGTCCTGCTCGACCGCGCGGACAACTCCGTGACCGAGGTCCTCGTGGACCTCGGTTCCCGGCGGGTGGTCGGCACCCGCGCCGTCGACGTGGCCACCGAGGGCCAGCCACCGATCATGCTGGAGGAGTTCGGCATCGTCGAGAAGATCCTCTGGGCGCACGCCGGCTGGAACGCCGCCATGACCCGCCGCGGGATCACCGAGCACCGCCGGGTCCGCATCTCCGCCCTGTCCGCCGGGTCGTTCGACCTGCCCGGCGAGACCGGCCGCCGCCTGACCCGCTGCCTGGCCTTCCTGCAGCTGAACGACGACGACAACGTCTGGGCCCACCCGATCGACGGTGTCGTCGCCTACGTCGACCTCAACACCCGCGAGGTCGTCGAGCTCGTCGAGGACGGTCGCGACTACGACCTGCCCCGCGAGCCCCAGGACTTCCACCTCCCCCAGACCGAGCGCACCACGCAGCGACCGATCCGCATCACCCAGCCCGAGGGTCCCAGCTTCTCCGTCGACGGCGACGTCGTGGAGTGGGAGGGCTGGCGGTTCCGGATCGGCTACAACCTCGTCGAGGGTCTGGTCCTGCACCAGATCGGGTTCCGCGACCCGGGCCGGCCCGAGCGGGTCCGCCCCGTCGTGTACCGCGCCTCCATCGCCGAGATGGTCGTCCCCTACGGCGATCCCAGCCCCGTCCGCTTCTGGCAGAACTACTTCGACGCCGGTGAGTACTCCCTGTCCCGCGAGGGGAACTCCCTGGCCCTGGGCTGCGACTGCCTCGGCGAGATCCGGTACTTCGACGGCGTCATCCACGACGACGACGGCCACGCGCGCACCATCGGCAACGCGATCTGCCTGCACGAGGAGGACGCCGGCCTGTTGTGGAAGCACACCGACGGGTACAACGGCAGTGCGTCCACGCGCCGTCAGCGTCGCCTCGTGGTGTCGTTCTTCATCACCGTCGGCAACTACGACTACGGGTTCTACTGGTACCTCTACCTCGACGGCACGATCGAACTGGAGTGCAAGGCCACCGGCGTCGTGTTCGTCGGGGCCTACCCGAAGGACGTCGCCCGCGGCACGTACCCGTGGGGCAACGAGATCGCCCCGGGGATCTGCGCACCGTTCCACCAGCACCTGTTCTCCGCGCGGCTGGACATGCAGGTCGACGGCGACGTGAACACCGTCGACGAGCTGGAGGTCCAGCGGGTACCGATGGGCCCGGAGAACCCCTACGGCAACGGCTTCACCCGGCGGAGCACCCGGCTGAGGACCGAGCTCGACGGGGTCCGCGAGGCCGACAACCGCGTCCAGCGCGTGTGGGCCATCGGCAACCCCGCCTCGCTCAACGCCCTCGGCGAACCCGTCCGGTACGTCCTGCACCCCGAGGGGCAGCCGACGCTGCTGGCCGACGACGCCTCGTCCATCGCCCGCCGGGCCGCCTTCACGACCAAGCACCTGTGGGTCACCGCGCACTCGGACGCCGAGAGGTACCCCGCCGGTGAGTACGTGAACCAGAGCGTCGGCGGCACCGGCATCGACACGTGGGTCCGGCAGGACCGCCCGATCGACGGGGCCGACGTCGTGCTGTGGCACACGTTCGGCCTCACGCACTTCCCGCGTCCGGAGGACTGGCCGATCATGCCGGTCGACACGACGGGGTTCGTCCTCAAGCCCGACGGGTTCTTCGACCGGAACCCCGCCCTGGACACCCCCGACCCCGCGCCGGGGCGCCGCGCCCACGGCGCCGCGGCGACGACGACCGCACCCGCGGGCGGGGAGGCGTGCTGCCACTCCGAGGGGTGAGCACCCGGACACCCCTGCAGGTGCGCGTCCTCACGCCTCCTGCTCGACGACCTGGTCCCCGGGGCGGGTCTCCGCCCCCTCGGCGAAACCCGCCCGCAGCGTCTCCACGCACATCTGCAGGCAGCCCGCCAGGACCGCGCGCTCGCCGAACCGGGACCCCACCACCCGCGTCCTGAGCGGGCGGTCGTTGCGGGCCAGCACCTCGTCCAGGGCCGGCAGCAGGAGGTCCTGCACGAGACCGAGGGTCCCCCCGAGGACGACCTCCTCGGGGGCCAGCACCCACGACAACGTCGTGATCGCGGGCGCGAGCGCCTGGGCCACCCGGCCCACCTCGGCCAGGGCCCCGGGGTCGCCGGCCCGCGCGGCGTCCACGAGGGCGGCCGCGGTGTCGTGGTCGGCCCCGGACTCGTCGGGCAGGCCGTGCAGCAGCGGGCTGTGGACGTGGCTGATCCCCAGCGCGGGGGCCCAGCTGATCTCCCCCGCGTTGCCGTCCACGCCGCGGTAGAGCTCCCCGCCGAGCACGAGGCCCAGACCGATGCGGTCGCCGTCGGAGAACAGGTACGCGAAGTTCTCGATGCCGTCCTCGCGCGACCACTTCTCCCCGAGCGCGGCGAGCTTGGCGTCGTTCTCGACCGTGACCGGGCAGTCGACGTGTTCGGCCAGGACGGCGGCGAGGGAGAAACCCGTCCAGCCGGGCATCGTGAACGGCAGGTCGACCGTCCCGTCGTCGTGGACGATCCCGGGCGTCGAGACCGTGGCGGCGAGGACGTCGGAGCGGTCGACGCCCGCGGAGGCGAGCAGTCCGGTCACCAGCCGTCGCAGCGAGGCCAGCCGGTCCTCGCGGCTGGTCTCGATCGGCATGGCCTCGTGGCTCACCCGCACCTCGTCGGCCGCGAGGTCGGTGAGGGTGACGGTGGTCGCTCCGGCGTCGAGCTGGACGGCGAGCAGGGACCCCGCGTCGTAGCGGAACGCGAAGACCCTCGCCGGACGGCCCTTGGGGCGGGGGCCGCCCGCCGCCGGGAAGACCTCGTCCACCCACCCGGCCCGCATGAGGTCGTCGAGGATGAGTTCCAGGGTGCGCCGGGACAGCCGGAGCTCGGCCTGGAGGTCGGCCATCGTGGCCGGGCTCCGGCGGTACAGGACGTCGAGCGTCGACGTCGCGTTGTGCTGTCGCATCGCGAGGTGGTCCATGGGAACAGCTCCTCTCCGCAGGGAAACATACCCGTTACACGTCGAGTATTGCTATCACCGCGCACAAAGCAGTACGGTCGTCGAGCGACGTCGCCCCAACCGGCGATCGACTCGATCCGCACCCCCCGGGGCCGCACCGAGAACGCCCCCACGAGCTCCCGCGACGTCGACAACAGCGTCCCGTCCGCGAGGAAGGCGAAACCCCCGTGAACCAGACCGGCATCGGCATCGTCGGCTGCGGCAACATCTCCGGCGCCTACTTCCGGGGCCTGACCCGCTTCGACGACCTGCGCGTGGTCGGGTGCACCGACCTCGACGAGGGCCTGGGCCGGGCCGCGCAGGAGAGGTACGGCGTCCCGTTCGTCGCCACCGCCGCCGAGATCGCCGCCCGCGACGACGTGCAGGTCCTGGTGAACCTGACCCCGCCGCTGGCGCACGAGGACGTCATCGCCCGGCTCATCGCGACCGGCAAGCACGTCTTCACCGAGAAACCGCTGACCGCCTCCTTCGCGACCGCGGCCCCGCTCGTGGCCGCGGCCCGCGACGCCGGCACGATCCTCGCCTCGGCCCCCGACACGTTCCTCGGCGCCGCCGGCCAGACCGCCCGCGCCGCCGTCGACGACGGGCTCGTCGGCGACGTGATCGGCGTGACCGCGTTCGTCACCCACAGCAAGGCCGAGCTCTGGCACCCCGACCCCTCGTTCCTGTTCACCCGGGGTGGCGGCCCGGCGCTCGACATGGGTCCATACCACCTCGCCGCCCTGGTGAACCTCCTCGGCCCCGTGCGCTCGGTGTACGCGACCTCCCGCCTCGGCGCCCCCACCCGCACCGTCACCGCGCCGGGACGTCGCGTCGAGACGATCGACGTGACGATCCCGACGCACTCCTCCGCCGTCCTGGAGTTCGGCTCGGGGACCCTCGGCACCGTCATGGCCAGCTTCGACGTCTGGGACCACGAACTGCCGTTCGCGGAGCTCTACGGGACGCGCGGGACCCTGAGCCTGCCCGACCCCAACCACTACGACGGCGTCGTGCGCTTCCGCGCTCACGAGGACACCGCCTGGAGCGACCTGCCGCCCGTCATCACCGGGTTCACCGACGGGACCGACGCCGACGACCTGCCCCTGCGCGGACCCGGCGTGGCCGACCTCGCCGCCTCCCTCGACGGCGCACCGCTGCGCGTGGGCGCCGACTTCGCCCTGCACGTGCTCGAGGTCCTCGACGCCCTCGCGCTCGGCACCGACGGCGTTCGCCGTGAGCTCACCACCACCTGCACCCGCCCGGAACCTTCCAAGGAGACCTGGAACCGATGACTGACCGAGCCTTCGGCGTCGACCTCATCACCTTCTTCCACCACGACTTCTGGGGCCTCGCCGACCGCGCCGCGCTCACCGACCCCGCCGCGCTCGACCCCGCGAAGTTCTGGACCGGCGTCTTCGACGGTCTGGAGGCCGCGGGCGTCAGCGAGATCGAGATGACGTTCGCCCCCGCCGACCGCCGGAGCGCGCTCGCCGCCTTCGGCTCGGCGCCGGCGTTCAAGGCCGAGCTCGACCGCCGCGGCCTGCGCGTCGTCAGCAGCTACTTCGGCGACGTCGAGCACGCCACCGACGTGACCGACCCGGCCGTCCGGGCCGCGATCCTGGAGTCGGCCGACGCCGAGGCCGAGTTCCTCGCCGCCCTGGGCGCGAAGCACCTCGTCACGGGCCTGCCCATGCGCCGCAACCACCCCAGCGGGCACGGCCTGGCCCCGGTCGACCTGGCCACCGCGGTGCCGATCGTCGACCTGCTGCACGAGGTCGGCGCCGTCACGGCGCGGCACGGGGTCACCCCGGCCCTGCACACCGAGAGCCACTCGGTGTTCTGGAACGCCCGCGACGTCGACCTGTTCCTCACCCTCACCGACCCGCTGCTCGTCGCGTTCTGCCCCGACACCGGGCACCTGCTCCTGTCCGGGGCCGACCCCGTCGAGGTCGCCTCCCGGCACCGCGACCGCATCGTCATCGCCCACTGGAAGGACGCCAGCGGCCCCTTCCCGCAGCGGGGCGACCTGCGGATCGACGACGGGATCTGGGCCGAGCACGGACCGTACTTCCGGGCCGCCGGTCACGGCGTCATGGACTGGTTCGCCTGGGCGCGCCTGCTGCGCGACATCGACTACACCGGCGGGATCCTCCTCGAGCTCGACGTCGCCGCCGACCCCGTCGGGCAGCTGACCGGCGCCCGCGAGTTCCTGCAGAACGCCACCCGCACCACCCTCTGACCGCTCCCCCGATGAAGGAGAAGGCCGTGACCAACCCCCTGACCCAGACGACGATGTCCCGGGCCTCGATGCTGCGCCTGATGGCCGGTTCCGCTGCGACCCTCGCCGGAGCCGGCGCGCTCTCGTCGTGCTCGCTGGACTCCAGCAGCGGCACGAGCGCACAGACCAAGACCCTCACCGTGGCCATCTGGAAGGGGTACGGCGCGGACCTGCCCTGGGTCGCCGAGGACTTCAAGGCCAAGACCGGGGCGACGCTGAAGTTCCAGTACATCGACTCCAGCGCCAACCAGCTCCAGCTGGTCGCCAAGGCGGACGGCGCGATCGACGTCGCGCTGCCGAACATCCAGTACGTGGGGGCCGGCATCGAGCAGGGCATCTTCCACGAGCTGGACACGAGCAGGCTGACGAACTACTCCGACATCTACCCCGAGTTCGCCCAGCGCGCCGAGATCCGCCAGGGCGACGCCCTCTACGCGATCCCGTGGACCTGGGGCAGCACCGGCCTGTTCTACAACAGCAAGGAGGTCGTCCCCGCGGCCGACTCGCTGGCCGTGCTGTGGGACCCCGCCTACAAGGGCCGCACCGCCCTCATCGACGACGCCAACGTCCTCGTGCCGATCACCGCGATGCACCTGGGGCAGGACCCGCAGAAGCCGGACATGGCCACCGTGACGCCGGCGCTGAAGGCCCTCAAGGACAACGCCAAGCTCACGTACTCCTCGACCGACGACCTCGCCAAGGCCGTCTCCAGCGGTTCGGCCGTCGTCGGCATCGGGAACTCCGACGGCATCGGTGGCCTCATCGCCTCCGGTGAACCCGGCGCGGCGGACCTGGTCTACGTCGTGGCGAAGGAGGGCGCCGTCGGCTGGATCGACAACTGGGCCGTCGCGGCGAAGACGAAGAACCTCGACCTGGCCTACGAGTGGCTGAACTACATGACCGGCTCCGACTTCCTGGAGAAGTGGGCCGAGACCCCCGAGGACGCCTCACCCGCCCCGGCCAACGAGGCCGTCGCCGGTTCCCTGGACGCCGACACCCTCAAGCGGCTGCAGGCCCAGCCCGACAAGATCTCCGAACTGGCCCTGCAGCTCCCGCAGCCCGACGCCGTCCTGCAGTCGTGGACCGACGCCTGGACCCAGGTGAAGGCCGGCTCCTGATGAGCGCGCCGACCCTCGAGCGGCCCGCCGCGGGCGGGATCTCCCCCGCCGTGCGGCGCGTCGGCGGCACGGCCGTGCTGCTCGCCCCCGGTGGCGTGCTGCTGGTCCTGTTCGCCGCCCTGCCCGTCCTGGCCCTGCTCGTCATCGGGTTCACCCGGCCCGACGGATCGGTCGGGGTCGCGAACTTCACGCAGGTCCTCGGGTCCTCGACCTACGTCCCGCTGCTGCTCAAGACCCTCCTGGTGGCCTTCGCGGTCACCGTGCTGAGCATCGCGATCGCCTGGCCCGCGGCGTGGGCGCTGGCCCGGTACGTCTCCCCGCGGCGCCGGTCGACGGTGCTGGGGCTGGTGGTCATCCCCTTCATCACCTCCCAGCTGCTGACGATCTACGGCTTCGTGGTGCTGCTGCAGGCCGGTGGCCCGGTCATGTGGCTCGTCTCCCGCCTCGGGCTCACCTCCGCCCAGGCGTCGCTGATGTACACGCCCACGGCGACGTTCGTCGTGCTGGTCGTGGAGAGCCTGCCCACCGCGATGCTCGTCCTGCACTCGGCCTCCGAGCAGGTCGACGGCAACCTCCTGGAGGCGTCACGGACCCTTGGCTCGGGCCGGTTCGGCACGTTCGTCCGCGTCGTGTGGCCGGTGTGCTCCTCGATGGTCGGGGTGAACTTCGCGCTGACCTTCGTCCAGACGGTGGGCGCGTTCGCCGAGCCGAACATCGTCGGCGGCCCCAGCGGGCAGATGTACGGCAGCACGATCGCGGCGCAGCTGCAGCAGGGCGTCAACCAGCAGTTCGCCGTCGCCCTCTCCCTCGTCATGCTGCTCGCCGGCCTCGTCGTCGTCGGGGTCGTCACCGCGGCCCTGGCCTGGCAGCGCACTCACCTGTCCGGGCAGCTGAAGGGAGCCCGACCGTGAAGCAGACCGTCCCCCGCCTCCTCAAGGCCTACCTGGCCCTCGTGCTGGTCGTCATGGCGCTGCCGCTGGTGAGCGTCATGGCCCTGTCGCTGAACCGGTCCTCCTACGGCACGCTGCCCTTCTCGTTCAGCCTGCGCTGGTACGAGGCCCTGGCCGCGAACACGAGCCTGGTGCAGGCCCTGGTCACGAGCCTGAACCTGGCCGGACAGGCGATGCTGTTCGCGACGATCGTCGGAACCCTGCTGAGCCTGGCCCTGGTCCGCAGCGGCCGGTTCGTCAACGTCCCCGTGAACGCCCTGCTGCTGACGCTCATGACGGTCCCCTCGCTCGTGCTCGCCGCGGGTTTCGTCATCGTCTTCGACCGCATCGGCCTGGGGTCGAGCTCGACCTCCCTGGTGCTGGCCTCGGTCGTGACGTCGCTGCCCTTCGTCGTGCTCATCGTCAGCGGCCGGCTGCGCACCCTCGACCCGAACCTCGCCCAGGCCGCCCGCTCCCTCGGGGCCGGGCCGCTGCGGGTGTTCGCCACCGTCACGGTGCCGCTCGTCGGCCCCGCGATCGTGGCCGGCGCCGTGCTGGCGTTCCTGACGACGTTCAACAACTTCGCGATCCAGCTGTTCCTGTCGCCCATCGGGATCTCGACCCTGCCGGTGCAGATCTACTCGATGGTGCGGCTCGGCGTGAAACCCGACGTGAACGCGCTCGCGACCTTCGTCATCCTGGCCACCGTCGCCCTCGTCGTGGTCGTCACCTGGTTGTCGGGCAACGCAGCCCGGTTCCTGTCCACCTCGACCCAGAACAGCGAGGACCACGATGGCTGAGTTGAGCGTCTCGGGCGTCTCAAAGACGTACCACGGCAACACCGCCCTGCACCCGATCGACCTCGAGGTCCCCGACGGCCGCTTCTGCGCCATGCTGGGTTCGTCGGGGTCCGGGAAGTCGACCCTGCTGCGCATCGTCGCCGGGCTGGAGATCCCCGACGGCGGGTCGGTCAGGATCGGCGGCCGCGACGTCACCCGCACCCCCGTCGAGCGCCGCAACATCGGCTTCGTGTTCCAGAACTACGCGTTGTTCCCCCACCTGTCCGTGCGGTCGAACGTCACGTACGGCCTGAGGGCCAAGCGGGTCCGCGGCGCGGAGGCGAACCGGCGGGCCGAGGAGATGCTGGCCCTCGTCGGGCTGAAGGGGTACGGCGACCGCTCTCCCAAGCAGTTGTCCGGGGGCCAGCAGCAGCGCGTCGCCCTCGCGCGCGCCCTGGTCACCGAACCCGACCTGCTGCTGCTGGACGAACCCCTGTCCGCCCTGGACCGCAAGATCCGCGGCGACATGCAGCGTGAGATCAAACGCATCCACGCCGAGACGGGCCTCACGACGATCATGGTGACCCACGACCAGGAGGAGGCCATCGACCTCGGGGACGAGGTCCTGCTGCTCGACCAGGGACGGGTGCAGCAGAACGCGACCCCGGAGGCCGTCTACCGGTCCCCGCAGAACCCGTTCGTGGCGCAGTTCCTCGGTGCCCACCCCCTCGGCCGCGGCACCGTCCAGGTGGCGGGCCCCCACAGCCGGATCGTGCTCGGCGACCTGGACCTGCCCAACCCCCGCCACGAGCTCCCGGCGGGCACCGAGGTCGAGGTCCTCGTCATGAGCGAGAAGGTGCGGGTCTTCCCGGCCGCGCAGGCGGGCACGTCCACCGGCCGGCTGGACCGCGTCGACTTCTTCGGCCCCATCGCCCGCGCGGAGATCGACGCGAACGGGGTGCGGGTGCCCGTCACGATGCTGTCGCAGGACGCCGACGACCTCGGCGCCGGGGACCGGGTGTGGTTCTCGGTGGCCCCGGCCGGCGTCCACGTCTTCCCCGTCGGGACCACCGCCCCGGCACCGGTGGCCGCCCGGGCCTGAACCGCCGGCGGCGCAGCACCCTGGCCCTGGCAGGGACACGACGTCGCCACGGGCGCCTCCTACCGTCGGGCGGGTGGAGGCCCTGTCGCACGTGAGCACCGTGTTCCTGTTCGTCGCCGACCTGCCCGGCGCCGTCCGGTGGTACACCGACCGGCTCGGCGACCCGCCGGTCGAGGAGATCCCCCAGCTGGCGGTCTTCGACACCGGCGCGGGCCGGCTCGTGCTGCACGTCGAGGACGAGTTCAACACCGGCGCCGGGGTCTCCGGTCCCGTCGCGTACTGGGACGTGGCGGACGTCGACGCGGTCACCGCCGCGTGGGTCGCGCACGGCGCGCTGGCCCACCGGGGGCCGAAGACGGTGTTCGGCGGGCAGCGGCTGTGCCAGCTGCTGGACCCGTTCGGCAACCTCGTGGGGATCCGGCAGGTGCTGCCCTGACCTCCCGGCGGCCCACCTTCGAGGAGTTCGTCGCGGTGCGCGGGGCTGCGCTGCAGCGGCTGGCCCGCGCCCTGCTGCGCGACCCGGCCGAAGCCGACGACGTCGTGCAGGACGTGCTCGCCCGGGTCCTGCTGGCGTGGCCGCGGATCTCGCGCTCGCCCGACCCCGCCGCGGAGGTGGACCGCAGGCTGGTCCTGGCGACCACGCGGCACCGGCGGGGGTCGAGGTCCACCCGGGCCGGGACCCCCGGGCCGCTGGGCGTGCTGCCGGTCCGGCAGCGCGCCGTCCTGGCGTTGCGGTACGTCGACGACCAGTCCGACGAACGCATCGCCGACGTCCTGGACACCTCCGTCGAGCAGGTCCGCGCCGCGGCCGAGCGCGGGCTCGCCGCGCTGCGCCGCCGGACGGCCGCCGCCGGGTGACGGACACGGCCGGGTGACGGGCGCGGCGGACGATCGGCACACCCCGGCGGCGCCACGGTCAGGTGCGCGCGCCGACGGGGCGGCAGGCTGGGCGACGTGAACAGCGACACCCCCGTGACGACCCGCCGCGGCGCGGGCCGGATCCCCCGGCCCCGCAGCTCCGGCCGCACCGCCCCGCGCTCCCCCTGGCCCGCCGTGGTGGCGCTCGGCGTGGGCGTCTTCGCCCTCGTGACCGCCGAGTTCCTGCCCGCGAGCCTGCTGCCCCGCATCGCCGCCGACCTCGGCATCTCCGAAGGTCTCGCCGGCCAGGCCGTCACCGCGACCGCACTGGCCGGGATCGTCGCCGCCCCGACCGTCGGCGCGCTGTTCCCGCGCGCCGACCGGCGCCGCCTGCTCGCGGCGCTGCTCGCGGCCGCGGTCGTGTCCAACGCCCTCGTGGCCCTCTCCGGCGCCTTCTGGACGATCCTGCTGGCCCGGCTGCTGCTGGGCGTCGCCCTGGCCGGGTTCTGGGGGCTGGCGCCGGCCGTCACCGCACGGCTGGCCCCGCCGGACAAGGTCGGCCGGGCCGTCATGGTCTCCAACGCCGGCATGCCGCTGGCCACCGTGACCGCGGTGCCCGTCGGGACCTTCCTCGGCGAGGCGTGGGGGTGGCGGCCGGTGTTCTGGCTCGCGACGGCGATCACGGTCGTGGCCCTGGTGGTCGTGTGGTTCGCCGTGCCGCGCGTCGCGCCCGCCGAGGGCGCCGCGGCGCCGGGCCTGTCCTCGCTGGTGGGCGCCCTGCGCTCGAAGGTGCTGGTCGCCGGGCTGGTCGGCGTCGGGTTCCTCGCCGGCGGGCACTTCACCGCCTTCACCTACGTCCGCCCCGCGCTGCAACGGCTGCCCGAGGTGAGCACCGGGCAGATCGCCACGGTCCTGACGGTCCTGGGCGTCGCGTCGGTGCTGGGCAACCTGGCGGCCGGCCCGACCGCGGACCGCCGGCTCCCGCTGGCCCTCGTGCTGTGGCCGGCCCTGCTCGCGGTGGGCGTCGTCGGGGTCGTCGCCGGCGTGGGTCCGTTCGCCGTCGTCGTGGTCGCGGCCGCGCTGTGGGGCTTCGCGTTCGGCGGCATCCCCACGATCGTCATCAGCTGGCTGGCCCGCACCGTCCCCGACCGGGTCGAGCAGGGCGCCGGGCTGACGACGTCGATGTTCCAGGTGGCGATCGCCGTGGCCGCCGGGGTCGGCGGGCTGCTGGTGGACGGGGCCGGGGTGACGACGGCCTACGCCGTCGGCGCGGTCGCCGCGATCCTGGGCGGGACGGTGCTGCGGGCGTCGAGCTCGCCGCGGTTCGCCGCGCGGCCGTCCTCGCGATCGTCCTCGGACAGCTGACGCCAGCGCCCGGGCGCGGTCCCCGTGTGCCTGCGGAAGGCACGGATGAAGGCCGCGTCCGAGGCGTAGCCGAGGCTGGTGGCGATGTCGGTCACCGACGCGTCGTGCCGCTGGACCTGCAGGAGGCGTTTGGCCTCCTCCATCCGGAACCGGGCCAGGTACGCCACCGGGGTCTGGCCCACGGCCCGCCGGAAGCGCTCGGCGAAGACGGTGCGCGAGGACAGCGCCAGCCGGGCGAGGCGGTCCACCGTCCACGCGGCGCCCGGGTCGGCGTGGATGGCGCTCAGGGCCCGGGCCACGTCGTCGTCGCGCAGCATCCCGCGCAGCACCTCCGCGCTGCCGCAGCCGCTCTCGGCCCACGACCGCAGGGCCGCGGTGGTGACGACGTTGGCGAGCGCCGCGACGACGGGGGCCGACCCGGGCCGCTGCGCGGAGACCTCGCGGGAGATCTGCTGCAGGACGTCGGCGACGAAGGGGTCGCGCGCGAGCAGGCAGCACGCGAGGACCGCGGCGGGCATGGCCCGCAGCAGCCGGACGGCGTCGGGGCTGTCGGCGGACAGGTCGGCGCTGTGCACGACGGCGTCCTCGAGGACCACGAGGTGGTGCTCGCCGCCCCGGGGCAGCAGGAGGTAGTGCCCGGCGCGCAGCTCCTGCGGCGCGTCGAGCGCCGCGGAGGTGACGCGGACCCGGCCGGTCTCGACGAGCAGGAACCTCCCGCCGTCCCCGGCGTGGTGGGTGCGGGCGCCGGGCCCGGCGCTGAACGTGCGGTACTCCTCCACGTTCCAGCGCACGCAGGCCAGGGCCGCGCTCAGGACGTCCGTCGCGGACGGCAGGCCCCGGCAGGACGGTCCGGCGAACGTCTCGGCGCGGGTCTCGGCGAGGCTCACGTCAGGCGACAACCCGGCGCCGTCGCGGTCGCATTCCCGGCACCGCCCAGCGTCCCGTCAGCGCTCCGTCAGCGCCTGCATCGCCTCGTCGTAGCGGGCCCCGGCCACGCCGAACCGCTCGGCCGCGCCGTCGAGGGCGGTGGTCTGCTCCGCGCTCAGCCGCAGGTCGGCCGCGGCGACGTTCTCGGCGATCCGCGCGGACCGGCGGGTGCCGGGGATCGGCACGAGCGTGGGGCGCCGTCCCAGCAACCAGGCCAGGGCGACCTGGGCGGGCGTCGCGCCGGCCTGGTCGGCCACCGAGCGCACGAGGTCGACGAGGGCCTGGTTGGCGGCCCGGTTCTCCTGCGAGAAGCGCGGGATCGTGGTCCGGATGTCGTTCTCGGTGAAGTCGGTGGCCGCGTCGACGGTCCCCGTGAGGAACCCCTTGCCCAGGGGGCTGAACGGCACCAGGGCGACGCCGAGCTCGTCGAGGGTGGGCAGGACCTCGGCGTCGAGCTCACGGGACCACAGCGAGTACTCGCTCTGCAGCGCGGTGACGGGGAAGACGGCGTGCGCGCGGCGGATCGTGGCCGCGCCCGCCTCCGACAACCCGAAGTGCGCCACCTTGCCCTGGGCCACGAGGTCGGCGACGGTGCCGGCGACGTCCTCCACGGGCACCTCGAGGTCGACGCGGTGCTGGTACAGCAGGTCGATGCGGTCGGTCCGCAACCGGCGCAGCGAGTCCTCCACGACCCGGCGGATCTGCTCGGGGCGGCTGTCCAGCCCGACCGAGCGCCCGTCCTCGATGCGCCAGCCGAACTTCGTGGCGATCACGACGTCGTCGCGCACGGGTTCGAGCGCCTCGCCGACGAGTTCCTCGTTGACGTACGGGCCGTACACCTCGGCGGTGTCGAAGAAGGTGACGCCCTGGTCGACCGCGTCCCGCAGGACGGTGACCATGGCGTCGCGGTCGCCGGGGTTGGGGCCGTAGCTCTGGCTCATCCCCATGCAGCCCAGCCCGATCGCCGAGACGGCGAGTCCTCGGCCGAGGGTCCTGGTCTCCACCCGTACCTCCGAACGTCGCGCGCGGCGCCGTGCCGCGAGGCCCACGCTACGGCGCGCGCCGTCCGCGAGGGAGGCTCTGACGGTGCACCCCTCGCGGACGGGGTCGGGGCCCCGCCTCAGCGGCGGCGCAGCTCCACGACGGGGATGACGCGGGAGGTCTTCTGCTCGTAGCCGGCGAACCCGGGGCTGGCCTCCTTGAACTTCGCCCACACCTCGTCGCGGTCGGCGCCTTCGAGGACGACGGCGTGGACGGCGACCTCGCCGTGGTCGGGGTGCTCGATCACGGTGTCGGGGTGGGCCTGCAGGTTGTGGAACCAGGCCGGGTCGTCGTCGGCGCCCGCCTTGGAGGCCGCGATCCACCACCCGCCGTCCGGGGTCGGCAGCGCGAACAGCGGCGCGATGCGCCGGGTGCCGGTCCGGGCGCCCTCGTGGTGCACGAGGACGAGGTTGCGGCCGAAGCCGTAGGTGGTCACCGTCCCGCCGTTGGCGCGGAACTCCTCGATGATCTGCTGGTTGAAGTCGGACACCGTCATCCTCTCGTCAGGCTGCCGTGCGGATCGTCCCCCTGCCGGGGCGGTTCAGAACGCCGTGACGCCGCGCACGCGGTGCCCGATCGCGACGGCCTCGCCGCTGACGGCGGACAGCGGGGAGACCAGGAAGGCGACGAGGTCGGCGATCTGCTGCGGGGAGGACTCCCCGGGGCCGTGCTCGGGGACCCGGGCCGACGGGTCGTCGACGACCGGGCCGGGGTTGACGGTGTTCACCGCGACCCCGGTGCCCGCGAGTTCGTCGGCGAGGTTCTTCGCGACGATGACGAGGGCTGCGTTGCGCACCGCGCCCGTCGTGTTGCCCGTCAGGTAGGCGTTCTGGCCGCTGACGCCGACGATCCGGCCGTACCCGGCCTCGCGCATGGCCGGCGTCACCGCTGCGGCCAGGCGCAGGAACCCCAGGGCCTTGGCGTCGAGCGCGGTGAGGATCTGCTCGGGGTCGGAGTTCTTCGCCGGGTCCAGGGTCCGGGCCGATGGGGCCGCGGTCACGACGAGGCCGTCGATGCGGCCGTGCTCGTCGAGGACCCGCCGGACGGCGGCGTCCACGGAGGCCGGGTCCACGAGGTCGAGGGCCACCCCGCCCTCACCGGGTTCGCGCGAGGCGACGACGACGACCGCCCCCTCGGCCCGCAACCTGTCCACCACGGCACGGCCGATGTAGCCCCGGCCGCCGGCGACCACGACGACGCGTCCTTCGAACCCGAGATCCATGCCCGTGAGGCTAGGACGGTCAGCCGGCGCGCTCGCCCTCGGGGGCGGCGCCGAGCACGTTCAGGTCGGGGTAGCGCCACCGCAGGTAGTCGACGGGCACGCCGGTGGCCTGCGCGACGTCCTCGTGCGTGGGTGTGCCCCCGGCCGCCGCGACCGCCGCGACCCGGGCGGCGACGGCGCTGGTCCGCCGCTCGGAGCGGTCCACGAGGCGCTGGGCGAGTTCCTGCCGCCGCAGCGTCCGGGTGCCGCGCGCGACCTTGCGCCGGCCGCGCACCTGCTGCTCGCGGGCCCAGGCCCGCACCGCGCGCACGTCGACCTCGAGCTGGGTGACGAGCTCGGCGGGGCCGTCGAAGCGCCGCTGGTTGCGCAGCCGGCGGTAGAGGTGGACGGTGAGGCGGGCACCGAGCAGGTCTCCGGAGAAGTCCAGCAGGTGCGCCTCGAGGAGGCGGACCCCGTCGCGCCGGTAGTAGGTGGGGCGGGTGCCGACGGAGACGGCGGCGACGTGGACGTCCCCGGAGCCGTGGACCTGGGCGATGCCGGCCCACACGCCGTCCTCGGGGTCGAGCCCCGGCGGCAACGGCAGGTTCGCGGTCGGGAACCCGAGGGTCCGGCCGCGCTCGTCGCCCCGTTCCACGACGCCGGTGAACTCCAGCGGTGCGGCGGGTCCCTGCTCGTCCACTGGCGCTGTTCTCCCGGGGGTCGACGTCGTGTCCCGCCAGGTTAACCGCGCGGGCAGCCTGCGCGGAGGGTTCAGGCGGTGAGGGCGCGGACCAGGGACTGCCGGCACATCGACCGGACGTCACGCAGGCTGTGCACGCCGGCGACGACGAGGTCGTTGGCGGCCCACAACCCGGCCCAGACCAGGCCCTCGACCCACGCACCGCTCAGCCCTGCGGCGATCGAGCCGTCGGCCTGGCCGCGGGCGATGAGCGCGCCGATGCGGGAGTCGAGCTCCTCGTCGTCCTCGGCGTCCTGCCGCAACCACCACGCGAGCACGTCGAGCCGGCGGAAGAGCTCGTCGACGAGCCGGGCGAAGGCCTCCAGGCCGGTGCCGTCGTCGACGTGGGCGGCCTCGACCGCGGCCTCGTACTCGGCTTCGACGAGTTCCTCGATGGCCGCCAGGAGCTGACGGCGGTCGGGGTAGTAGCGGTGCAGGGTGCTGCGGGAGATGCCCCCGCCGGCCGCGATCTCACCGAGGGAGGCGGCGGGCCGTTCGCGCAGGGTCGCCATGGCGCCCAGCAGCACCGCGGACCGGGTGCGGGTGCGGGCCGAGCTCTCCGTCGTCGACTCCGTGGACGACCGCACCCCCTGCACGGCTCCAGGTTACTGGACCTGGACGCGACACCTCTGTGTCACCCGGGACGGATGTGTCTCAGGGTGGGGGTGGCCGGGCGTGGTGGAGGGGGTACGGGGCGTCTGCGATGATGACGCCGGGCCTCCGGGTCCGGGGCCTCTAGCTCAATCGGCAGAGCAGCGGACTTTTAATCCGCGGGTTCAGGGTTCGATCCCCTGGGGGCCCACTTACTCTCGCAACAGTTTCCGGTGCGGGAGTACCCCCCTCGGGGGCCTCACTGGTAGCAGACTGGTAGCGCGTGCTGCGAGGGACCAGTCCCGCCGCCGCGTCCGCCGCCGCCCGACCGACCCCGCCGAGGAGGTGGGAGTAGGTGTCGACCGTGAGGGCGAAGGACGAGTGTCCGAGGCGCTTCGACACCACGGCGAGGTCGACCCCGGCGGCGAGGAGGAGCGACGCCTGACCGTGGCGGAGGTCGTGAAGACGGATCGGTCGGAGGCCCGCCTCCCGGGCCAGGGCGACGAAGTGCTTCGTCACGCGGTCCGGTTGGAGCGGCATCCCGTCCGGCTGGGCGAAGACGAGGTCGTGATCGACGTACCGCGTCCCCCACGCCTCCCGGTCGGCGTCCTGGGCGATGCGCTGCGCCAGGAGGGCCCCGGTCGTCCGTTCGTCGAGGTCGACGATCCGTGCCTCTCCGCTGGCCGTCTTCGGCGGGCCGAAGGTCGTCGACTCGTGGCCCCCGCACACCACGCACGGGTCTGCCTCGTCGTTCCTCGCCGTCACGAGGGCCTGACGGATGGTCAGGACCCCCCGGTCGACGTCGACATCCGCCCACCGTAGGCCGAGGGCCTCCCCGCGCCGGAGTCCGCTCATCACGATCACCTCGTAGAGGACGCCGAGGGGGTCGGTCGCGGCGTGGTCGAGGAAAGCCCCGACCTCCTCCGGCTCCCACGGGCGCACCTTCGGACGGGGCGCCCGTGGGAGGTCGAGGTTCCCGGCGGCGTTGAAGGGGACGAGGCGCTTCCGGACCGCCGACCCGAGGGCGCTGCGCAGGGTCGCGCGGACGCGTCCGATCGTCGCCGGGCCCGCTCCGCGGATCGGACTCGTCGCCGCCTCCCGGAGGCCCTTCTCGACGTCGAGTGCGGTGAGTTCGCGGAGCCGGATCGTGCCGAGGTGGGGGACGAGGTAGTTCTCGATGTGACTCCGGTAGGACCGGGCGGTCGTCGGGCGGAGTCCGGCGGCGACCTTCGCCTCGAGCCAGTCTCGTAGGTAGTCGCCGACGAGGACGGCCCCGGCGGAGGGTTTCACGCCGCGCCGCTGGGCGTCGAGAACCTCGGCGAGTTGTGCCTCGGCGTCACGCTTCGTCGCGAACCCGCCCCGCTTCGACTGAACCCGCTCGCCACCGATCACGCCGGAGAGTTGGTAGTACCAGGACCCGTGTCGGGCCCGACCCGACGCCTTTGGGCACGTTCGGCGATTCCCTGCCTTGTCGAGGACCGGATCGCACCCGCAACGGTGGTAGACGAACCCTCTCACTTCGATCGCTTCTCCCACTCGTCGAGGAGGTGATCGTCTGCGCTGGTGACGGTGCCGAAGAACTCGCCGTCGACCTCCTCCTCGGCCTGGGCGCGGGCCCGCCGCGCCTTATCGAGTCGCTCCGTGATCGCCTCGCGCAGACCGGGGACGCCGTCGTCCTCGGATTCGAGGAACCGCAGGATCGCACCCTCGGCTTCCTCGTGACGGATTTCGGCCTCGACGCGTTCGCTCCACAGGGTCGGCAAGTCGCGCAGGTAGCGCGCGACCTTCATGTTCTGCACGACCCCTTCGGGGGCGAAGAGGAGCGCGACGGGAAGGTCGAGGACGCGGGCGAACGCGCACGCCTCCTCGACCGTGATCGCACGAGGTTCCCCCTGTGGCTTGAGGATTCGTGAGATTGCGCTCTGTCGGAAGTAGGGAAGTCCTTCGTCGCGGACCTTCGCCGCGAAGGCTTCTTGTGACCATCCTCGACGGGACAGCTCGTCCCGGAGGTGGCGGGCGATGTTCCGTTCGCCTCCCGGTTCGCTCGCGAGGTCGTGGAGTTCTTCCCATACGTCCGCGGGGACCTCGGCGTCAGCTCTCGTCATGCGCACGGGATGGACAGTACCGGCCTGTGGGGTTGCGTGATACCCCATGCCGCGTGTTAACTCGCCGTGCCCCATCCGTCTTGCACGACTTTCCATCCCTGAGGAGTGGCATGAGCGCCGCAACGGACCACCGTCCCCTCGACCTCGACGCCCTGGGGCCGTCCTGCGACCTCATCGTCGCGGGCCAGGCCCTCGGACTCGGGCGGACGAAGTCCTACGAACTCGCACGGTCCGGAGAGTTCCCGGTCCGTGTCGAGCGCATCGGGTCTCGCTACCGGGTCCCGACCGCCGAACTCCGCCGGTTCCTCGGGGTGTCGACGATCCGGGAGGACGTCGCGTGAGTCCAGAACGACGAAGTGGCCCCACCCCGAAGGGCCGGACCGCTTGCGACGAGGTTCCCGCCACCGTCGCCGACAGGATCGCAGACACCACCGACACCTGCCACGACCACAGCGTGCGACGCCTCGCCTACGCCGTCGTCTACCGGACGCCGTTGAGCACCTTCGTCCACGTCCTGCTCTCCGGACAGTCGGCGGAGTCGCGCGAACGCAAGGCCCGCCGCCGCGGGTGGTCGGTCCAGGTCGTCCCGGTCCACCTCGTCCCCATCGACCCGGGCCAGTCCCTCGACCCGCGGGCCCTGCCCGAACCCGACGAGGCAGTCCAGCCGCGCCGCCGTCGGCGCCGTCCGGACGCCCTCACCGCCGCGGAGGCCGAGGCCCTCGAGCCGATCGCCGTCGCCGACCTCGGCGCCGTGGGGACGTGATGGTCACCTCCTCGCCCTACGGCCTCTCGATCTTCCCCCCACACGCCGACTTGCTGGCCTCCTCAGCGATCAAGCCGGACGTCGCCCGCGCCCGCGGGTACGTGTCGGTAGACACGAAGGTCCGCCTCGCCGACCTCGGCTTCGCCGAGGGACAGCGTCGGACCCCCGGCCTCCTCATCCCGTTGCACTCCACGACCGGCGAGGTCGCCGGGTACCAGTACCGCCCCGACGACCCGCGCGAGGTTGAGGGACGGGTCGTGAAGTACGAGTCCCTCCCGGGGTCGACCCCGGTCCTCGACGTCTCGCCGACCGCGCGCCCGTGGCTCCGCGGCTCCCGGCCCCTGTGGGTCACGGAAGGCTCCCGGAAGGTCGACGCCCTGGCCTCCGTCGGGCTGGCCGCGATCGGCCTCCTCGGCGTCTCCTCGTGGACCTCTCAAGGGGTCGCCCTGGCCGACTGGCGCGACGTCCTGCTCCGGGGGCGGGAGGTCGTGATCGCCTTCGACTCCGACGTGATGACGAAGGTCAGCGTCCGGGAGGCCCTCGACGCCCTCGCCCACTACCTCGCCGGGAAGGGGGCCCGGGTCCGTCGCATCAACTGGCCGAGGTCACCGCAGAGTCCGCGTAATCCGCAGAAGTCGGAGGTGGACGACCCGAAGGTCGGCGTCGACGACTACCTCGCCGCCGACCACAGCGTCCACGACCTCGAGGCCCTCGTCGTCGACTACGTCATCGCCGCCCCTACCCCCCTGACGAAGGCCCCGACCCTCCCGGACTTCCCGACCAACGCCCTCCCGGCGTGGGTCGCGGACATGGTCACCACCCTCGCCGAGGCGACACAGACCGACCCCGGCATGTCCGGCCCCCTGGCCCTCGGCGCACTCGGCGCCGCCGCGGGTGGGCGCGTCGAGGTCGAGGTCCGGCCCGGATGGGTCGAGCCGACGAACCTCTTCGTCGCCGTCGCCTCCGCACCCGGGACGCGCAAGTCCGCCGTCTTCCGGGAGTTGTTCGCCCCGATCCAACGCGCCGAGGCCGACCTCCTCGCCGAGGCCCGCCCGGCGATGCTCGAGCGACAGACCGAACGCGACGTCGCCGACCGCGCCGCCGAACTGGCCCGGAAGAAGGCCGGGGCCGAACTGGACCGGACCCGGCGCGAGGAACTCCTCGCCGAGGCGATCGCCGCCGCCGACCACGCCGCCTCCGTCTCCGTCCCGCCGTTGCCGCGACTGCTGGCCGACGACGTCACCCCGGAGGCGGCGGCGTCCCTACTGGCCGAGTGCGGGGGGCGCCTAGCGATCGTGTCCGCGGAGGCTGGCATCTTCGACACCCTCGCCGGGCGCTACTCCACCGTCCCGAACCTCGACGTCGCCCTCAAGGGTCACGCGGGCGACACCCTCCGCGTAGACCGTCGAGGTCGCCCGCCGGAGTACGTCGAGCACCCGGCGTTGACGATGGTTCTCGCCGTCCAACCGTCTGTGCTGCGGGGGATTGGCGGGAACGGGACCTTCGCCGGGCGCGGGTTGCTGGCCCGGTTCCTGTACGCCCTCCCGCCGAACCGGGTCGGCTTCCGCCGGGTCGCCCCCGACCCCGTCCCCGACGACGTCCGGCGTCAGTACGCCGAGAACCTCGGAGCGACCGCCCGTCTTCTGGCCCACCGTGGCGAAGTCGTCGTCCTCCGCCTGGGCGACGCCGCCGAGGCCATCTTCCGTGCCGAGGAGGAACGCCTCGAGCCGTTGCTTGGGCCTGCTGGGCGGCTCGGCGGCATCGCCGAGTGGGGGTCGAAGCTCATGGGCGCGATCGCCCGGATCGCTGCACTCCTCCACCTCGCCGGGCCGGGCCCGGTCGCCGACGGCGTCATCAACGCCGAGACGATGAAGGACGCCGTCGCGATCGGCAGGTACTTCACCGCGCACGCCCTGGCGACGTTCGAGGCGATGGGCGCCGACGCGAGTCTCGACGACGCTCGGCACGTCCTCCAGCACCTCCGGCGCCGCAGCGTGGAGGCGTTCACGGTCCGGGCCCTGCTCACCGACCTCGGGCGCGGGCGTTTCCCCACCGTGGAGAAGCTCACCGAGGCGTTGACGACTCTCGACGACCTCGGGTGGATCACCCGGCTTCCGGCGCCGCCGCGGACGGGACGAGGCCGTCCGCCGTCGCCGACGTACATCGTCCACCCGGCGACTTTCGCGGATACCGCGGATTCCGCGGACCTTGTCGAGTGGGGGGCCGCGCGACCACCCCGGACGACTTCCGCGGATACCGCGGATTCCGCGGACAGGGGGGCGGCGTGAACTTCGATCCGGACGCGCACGACGGGGCCCTCTACGTCGCGTTGATCCACGACGTCGAACGCCTCGACGACGACCTCGCCGTCGGATGGGCAATCGACGCCCGTGGACGGCGGCGACCGTGGGTCCTCGACCTGCGCCCGGGGTTCCGGCGGGTCGTCATCCCGGAGCACCCCACCGACCCGCCTCCGGCTCACGAGCAACGCCCACCCGATGACCCGTACCGACAGATCAAGGAGTTGCACGACGTGACCACGACCACGACCGGCGGCGACGACCACGAGGCGCCTCGTGACCGTCGCGCCGCGATCGCCTACCTCCTCGAGCACGCTGAGGAGCATCCCGACGCCCGCCTCCCGTCGACGGAGGTCGCCGTCACCCCGGACAGCGTCGAAGCCGTCGTCCGCACCTTGACGATGTTCGCCACCGCCGAGGCGGAGAGCTTCGGCCTTGGCGTTGCCGAACACGTTGCGCTACGGGACCTCGCCGAGGCCGGGGTCCGCTACCGGAACCAACTCGACCGGTGCGTCTCAGCGTTCGCCTCCGACGACCCGGAGGTCGCGGGCCGGGCCCGGGAATACCTCGACCTCGCCCGGGTCCAACTCGTCGCCGCCGCCGAGAACCTCACCACCACGTTGCAGAACCTCGAGGCCGCAAAGGAGGCCGACCGATGACCGACACGACCACCGACCCCACCCCCGCCGACACCCCCGCCCCGCCCGCCGAGGAGGTCGACACCGCGACGACGGACGACACGGCAGACCAGGACCACGAGGCACCCGAAGACCGTGACGAGGACCGGGGCGGGAACCGGGAAGCCGCCCGCCGCCGCCGCGAACTCCGGGAGGCCCGCGCCGAGGTCGACCGGCTCACGGGCGTCCTCGACCGGATGCGCCGGTCCGAGGTCGAACGCCTCGTCGGGGACCGTCTCGTCGATGCCGCCGACGTCTGGCGTGACGGGGCCGACCTCGCCGCCCTCCTCGACGACGACGGACTCGTCGACGCCTCGAAGGTCGACGAGGTCCTCGGGACCGTCCTCGAGGCACACCCTCACTGGGCGCCTGCCGCCGCCGACGCCCGCCGGATGGGCGCGACTGGGAGGGGGTCGGCGCCCGAGGAGGTCGGGACCGGCGTGGTCGGCCTCCGGCAGGCTCTCGGACACGCCGTCGGGCGACGTTGAGCCATGATCGGCGGGTGACCGACCCCCGACCTCGCCGCCCCCGCCTGACCTACGACGCGCCCGTCCTGGCCTTCGATTACCCGGCGGACGGCGACCCCGTGTGGCCCTGTACCGAGTGCCTCCCGTGGCACCTCGAGGTCGTCGTCGAGGACGGCGAGGTCCTCATCCGGGAGTGGCACGCCGCCGAGTGTCCCGTCTTCACCGACGACGAGGGCGAGAACTCCGAGTAGCCTCGTCTTGACGACCGCGACCACGCCCGGGAGGCGCCGCGGTCGTCGAGGCGTGCCCGGGACGGGCGCCGTGGTCGGCCCGGGATGGGCACCGCGGGACGCGTGACAGAACCCGAACTCGTCTCAGGAGCCTCCCGTGCCCGTGAACACCACCACCGCCGCCGCGATCCTCAAGCCGTCTGAGGTCGCCGACCTCGTCGTCCGGCCCGCCCTGGCACAGTCGATCGCCGCCCGCGCGACGACCCTCATCACCATCGGCACCCACAACCTCCGTATCCCGATCGTCGACTCCGACCCGACCGCCGGGTGGATCGAGGAGGCCGCGGAGATTCCTCTCTCCGACATGCCGATGCGCGAACTCCTCGTCACGCCCTCGAAGGTCGCGGGCCTCGTGAAGGTGTCCCGTGAAGCTGCCGACGACACCTCGCCCGCGGCGACGACCGCGATCGGCGACGGCCTCGCCCGTGACATCGCCCGGCGTCTCGACTACGCCTTCGCCGGCAACCTCCCGGCCCCCGCGCCGAAGGGCCTGGACTCGATCCCGGACGGCGACCTCGCCCTCGTGGAGCGGGACGGCGCGTTCGAGAACGGCGACAGCCTCGACGACTTCGCCCGCGCCGCGTCCCTCATCGAGGAGGCCGGAGGGTCCGTCACGGCGTGGCTGGCCTCGCCCACCGACGCCCTCGCCCTGGCGACCCTCAAGGCCACCACGGACGGCGTCACGCCCCTCCTGGCGCCCGACCCGACCCGGGCGGCGTCGCGCACCATCGAGGGCGTCCCCCTCCTCGTCTCGCCCGCGATCACCCCCGGCACCGTGTACGGGATCGACAAGGCCGTCACCTACCTCGTGATGCGCGAGGACACCCGCGTCGAGGTCGACGGGTCCCGGTTCTTCACCTCCGATGAGGTCGCCGTCCGCGCCGTGATGCGCGCGTCCTTCGGGTTCGCCGACCCGGGCCGGATCGCCCGGATCGCCTACCCGACCCCCTGACGTCTCGACCCGCCCGGGTTCCTTCCGTTCGCCGGGCGGGTCGAGACACCCCCCTCCACCCCGACCGATACCTCCGGGGTGACGAGGGACCCCCCCGGGCGCCGTGATCCCCCGGGGTGGTCGACCGGGCCCCGGCGTCGGGTCACCCGGCCCCCGCCCGGCCTCGAGACGCAGGCCTCGAGGCCGGGCCCACCACGAGGAGGAACGGATGCCACGACGACACCGACGCGCCGCCGTCGACCTCGAGCAACTCCGCGGACAGGCCCGACGCCTCGACGACGAGGCCCGCCGCGAACGCCAGGACCGCGACGTCGAGGCCAGGGTCCGGACCCCGGCGACCACCACAAGGGCGCCCGCGCCGACGCGAGGGAGGCGACGATGACGACCTCGCCGACACCGAGGAACGGCAGCACGTGGGCGTGGCGCAAGCTCCGCGCCCGCGTCCTCGCGAAGTCCGACGTCTGCCACCTGTGCGGGCGTCCGGGAGCAGACGAGGTCGACCACGTCATCCCGATCGCCCGCGGCGGCGCCCTCCTCGATGAGGCGAACTGCCGCCCGGCCCACAGGTCGTGCAACCGACGCAAGGGCGCGAAGCTCTACGTCCCCGCGCCGAGGTCGTCGAGGTCGTCGAGGTCGACAAGTCCGACGAGGTCGTCGACGGCGAAGGACGTCGGGCCGTCCCGCGACTGGTGAGGCCCCCGAGGGGGTGGGGGGGCCCCCTCCGCGCCGAGGCCCGCCGACACTGCTCGGGAGGGTCGGCCTTCTCTCCCCGCGGGACGTCACCACCACGGGAAAGTGGAGTGTCTAGGCGAAGTCAACGTCGGACGGAGGCTTCGCCGAGGGTGAGACGAGAAGCTCGCGAATGGCGTCCCGGTATGCGCCGAGCATCGAGTACCGACGCGCTCTTCGTCCGCGAAGGCGTCGGACGCGACCGTGGTCATCGCGTTGCCACGCCCGCCCGGCGGCGTCGCGGAAGGTCAGCGTGACGACGGCGCGCGGATCGGGACCGTCGGGTTCCTTCACGCGCTGGATGTAGTCCCAGTGTTCCCGGAGGCGCCACGGCTGCGTGGGGTTGACCGACACCTCGGCTGTGCTGTCAGGAGGTAGAGCGTGACTCATGGCAAGCGCAAGGGTCTGCCCCGCGATACGAAGGCGGGCCACAACCTCGAACGCCGGGTCCTGTCCCGAGTTGCGGAGACAGACCAACGTGATCCCTTCCGGGCCCACGCTCTCCCACGCCGACACGGCTACACCTCGGGCCCGACGGCGGTCCCACTGTTGTACCGACACGGTGACGACGGCGAGGCTCGTCGCAAGGACTGTCCCGCTCGCCGCGATCCACGGAGCGATCGTCTGCGCTGCGCTCAGCTCGGTCACCCAGTCCTCCCTACCTCGGCGTGGAGGTCGAGAAGACGTAGGTCGGCCCGCCCACGCACGGCGTCACGTTGCGTCACCCGGACAGCTTCGCGTGGTGAACGGCGAAGGCGCGGGAGGCGTCGCGTGTCGCCGAGGCGCTGGTAGCAGACTGGTAGCGCGACTGGTAGCAGAGGCTCCGTCATCGCCCGGTATCGGGCGACACGCCGCGACACCGATAGGGCCTCTGACCTGCGGGTTTAGGTATCCAACGTCATTCCGCGACACCATCCGGTATCTCTGGCCCGGTACTTTTAATCCGCGGGTTCAGGGTTCGATCCCCTGGGGGCCCACCCTCCCGACCCGCCCGCCTGTCCCCCGTTGTGGGGTCACGCCCGGCTGAGCCACCTACCCCTACAGTGCGCACCGGGCACACAGTCGTGGCCCAGCACTCATGGGGGGAACCATGCGCATCACTCGAACCGTCACGCTGGCCGCCGCAGCGGCCCTCGGCGCCGGCCTGCTGGGGGCAGGCACCGCCCAGGCCGCACCCGCGAAACCTGACCTCGTCGTCACCTCGGTGGCCTGGGCACCGCAGGCCGTCGCCGCCGGCCAGCAGCTCACGTTCCGAGCCGTCATCAAGAACCGGGGCACCGCACCCACTCCGGCCGGGGTCGTCCACGGCGTCGGTTTCCAGGTCGACGGGAAGCTGCGCACCTGGTCCGACAACGACACCTCATCGCTGGCTCCCGGGGAGTCGACCACCGTCTACGCGGTCGGCGGGCCCACCGGTTCCAGCACCTGGACCGCGACCGCCGGGTCCCACGAGATCCTGGCGTTCGTCGACGACGCCGCCCGCATCGCCGAGTCCGACGAGGGCAACAACCGCACCAAGACGACGTTCACCGTCACCGCCAGACCCACCGTCGTCACCGGCGCTAGCGCCACCGGACGCGCCGTGAGCGCCACGCTCTCCAAACTCGCCCAGAAGACGGGGCTCGCGAGTTCCGTCTCCGGCTCCGCCTACGCCTCCTGCGTCAGCTACGACGCCCAGGGCAAGGAGGTGTCCCGCCCGGGGACCGAGACGTACATCGGTGAGTACGGCGCCGGCAGCTTCCGCTACGGCGAGAGCTCGCCCTTCAGCTGGTCCGGTGTCGCTGAAGCGCCCGCCGGCGTCACCTCCGCAGGCGCCGGGACGATCGACCCCAACTCGATCCGCAAGTACAACTACGGCACCCCGTCCGCGTACCTGACGTGCCGGGACGGCGAGTCCGCCACCTTCACCCGCCTGCACGCCACGAAGGTCACCGTCAACCGCTGGCAACTCACCCCCGAGGGCTGGTCCACCGGCGTCCTCCTCGGCACGTACACCGGTCCCGTGAACACCGACCTCACCTTCTGAGCTACTCGCTCCTGCAGGCCGCGGAACCCCGGCTCCTCACGGTGCCGGGGTTCCGTCCACCCAGGCGTCTCCACCCACCTCGGGGACCGGTCCCCACGAACCGCTGCGCGCGGGACGAGTCCGGCCGACGTCGACGCTGACCCCCGGGCCGGGGCTCTTCGACCAGCGGAACGAGAACGGCATCCCGCACTCCTCTCCTCGGCTGCTCACCTCAGCGGCCAGGACGCAGCGACGGGTGAGCCACCCGCCCGGCACCGACCGTGCAGCCGTGCGGGAGGCGGCAGAATCGCCGGAGTGACTGCTCAGGGCTTCCTCCTCCTGCTCGAACTCGTCGGGGTCTTCGCCTTCGCCCTCGACGGCGCGCTGGTCGCGATGCGCTCGACGCACCTGGACCTGTTCGGCGTGGTGGCGCTCGGGATCGTGACGGCGGTCGGCGGCGGGATCCTGCGCGACGTCCTGCTCGGCGAGCTGCCCCCGGCGACGTTCCGGACCTGGTACTACCTGGCGACCGCCACGGGGGGCGCGCTCGTGGCGTTCTGGGGGCACCGGCTGCTGGCGCGGATGGCGCGGCCCATCGTCGTCTTCGACACGATCGGGTTGTCGCTGTTCGCCGTGACCGGCGCGCAGCTGGCCGTCGACGCGGGGATCGACCCGGGGCAGGCGATCCTGCTCGGCGGGCTGACCGGCGTCGGCGGCGGGACGATGCGCGACGTCCTGGTGCGCAAGGTCCCCAGCATCCTGACCGGCGGGCTGTACGCCGTGCCCGCGCTGCTGGGCGCGGTCGTCGCCGTCGTCGGCCCGCTGCTGGGGATCTCCGCGGGCGTGGCGGCCTTCGCCGGCGGCGTCGTGTGCGCGGGACTTCGCACCGGCGGCCTGCTGCGGGGCTGGCGGGCGCCGCGGGCGACCCTGCAGTCGCCCGAGGAACTCGACTGAGGGCTCAGGCGGGCCGGTCGAGCTCGTCGACGATCTCCTGGGCGACGTCGCGCAACCGCCGCCGCTCGGCGCGGGCCTGCGCCCGCAACCGCCGGAACGCGTCGTCGGGGTGGACGCGGTAGCGCTGGGCGAGGGCGCCCTTGGCCTGCTCCAGGACGATCCGGCTGTCGAGGGCCTCCTGCAGCTGCGCCTGCACCCGCGCGCCCTCGGCGACGTGCTCGAGCTGGGTGATGCCGACGGCGCCGAAGGAGGCCATGGCGTGGGCGACGTCGGACTCGACGGCCGAGTAGGCACCCTCGTGGTCGCGGAACAGGTTCAGGGCCCCGATGGTCCGCCCGTCGCTGTGCACGGGGACGGTGTGCACCGCCACGACGCCCACCCCGGCGGCCTGGCGGGCGAACTCGGGCCAGGTGGCCGCGAGCTCGGCGGCGGTGGCGACCGAGACGACGGACCCCGTCCGGTAGGCCTCGATGCACGGGCCCTGCTGGGTCCGGACCTGGAACAGTTCGATGACGCTGACCTCGCTGGAGGTGCAGGCCAGCAGCTGCAGGTCCTTGTCGCTGTCCTCGACGAGCAGCCCTACGGCCGAGGCGGACAGCAGGTCGGCGCAGTGCCGCACGAGGCGGTGGGCCAGGTCGAGCGGGTCGCCGTGCTCGGCGAGCACCTGTGCGATGTCGTTCACGGCAGCAGCGACCGCGTCGGCGCGCACGTCCACGCAAGCCCTCCCACGGAGCCGACCGGCGGTCGGCTGATCGTCCCCTCGGATCCCGTCGGCACGCCCCGGGCTGCACGTGCGGGGACCATTGTGGACGATCCGCGCGCCCCACGGCACCGCACCCGCCGACGGGTGCGCTGCGCGGGAGGCTCAGAGGGTCGCGGGCACCGTGGCCGGGTCGCCGTCGGTGGCCGCGGCCAGGACCGGGGTGGCCTTCTCGACGGCGAACGGCAGAGAGATCGGGCTGGAGTTGCCCAGGGCGCCGGCGAAGTCGGTGTCGAACGTCGGGACGTAGACGGTGCGGCCCTCGGTGACGACCTTCAGCGCCGCGGCGACGGGGTTCGCGGCGAACTCCGCGGCGCTGCGGCCGAGGACGACGAGGACGTCGGTGTCCAGCAGCGGGACCTGCTCCTCGCTCAGGCCCGCCGGGTCGACGGCCGTGTTCTCCTCGAACCCGAACTGCAGGAAGAAGTTCCCGCGCGGGTCGGTGGAGTCCAGCGGGTAGTACGACTCGTTGAACAGGACGACGCTGACGGTCTTGCCCTTGAACCCGGGGTGGGCCGCGACGGCGTCGGCGAAGTCGGCGTCGACCTCGTCGACGAGGGACGCGGCCTCGGTCTCCTTGCCCAGCGCGCGGGCGATGACGGTCAGCTCGGTCTGCCAGCTCGCCGCGGCCTTCGAGTCGGCCCCCTGCCCCTCGGGGATGGCGTCGCCGATGGTCGGGGCGATGGCGGTGAGGGTCTTGTAGTCCGCCTCCGTCAGGTAGGCGTACGTGCCGATGATGAGGTCCGGCTGGAGCGCGGCGATGGCCTCGAAGTCGAGCTCGGACTGCCCGACGGAGGGGAACCCGCCCGCGGGGACCTTGCCCGCCGCCCACGGCCGCTTCGCGGCGTCGTAGCTGCCCAGCGGCGTGCGCGTCCCGACGGGGGTGAGGCCGAGGGCCAGGACGAAGTCCTCCTCGTTGTACCCGACGGTGACGATCCGGGTGGGGGCCTGCTCGACGGTCGTGGACCCCAGCTTGTGCTCGACGGTGACGGGGAACGTGCCCCCACCCGTCGGCGCGGCCGACGAGGTGGCCGCGGCCGATCCCTCCGTCGTCGTGTCGTCCGCGCCGCAGGCGGCGAGGGTGGTCAGAGCGCCCGAGGCGGCCAGGGCGGCGAGGAAGGATCGGCGATGCACGAGCGCAGCCTAACCTAACCAAGGACACCCTCCGGTGGCTCGTGGGGACGCGACCGCGTGACCCGCACCACCCGCGAGAACCGCTCCGCCCAGGGTGAACGGGGGAACGCCGGCCGGCCGGCCGACGCTGAGCCCTCCATGACGACCGACGATCCCCGGGCCCCGGGTGCGCAGTCCCCCGACGCGCAGGCGCTGGACGCCTACTCCGAGGTGGTCACCCGCGTCGCCCGCACGGTGCTGCCGAGCGTCGCGAGCGTGGCCGTGCGCAACGCCCGCGGGACCGGTGGCGGCAGCGCGTCGGTGATCACCTCCGACGGCTTCCTGCTCACCAGCGCCCACGTCGTCGAGGGCGCCGACGTCGTGGACACCGCCTTCGGCGACGGGACCTCGGTCCGCGCCGACGTCGTGGGCCGCGACCCGCTGTCCGACCTGGCCGTCCTGCGCGCCCGCGGCGACGTCCCCTCCCCCGTCGAGCTCGGGGACGCCTCGCACCTGCAGGTCGGTCAGCTCGTCGTCGCCCTGGGCAACCCGCTGGGACTGGCCGGCAGCGTCACGGCCGGGATCGTCTCGGCGCTGGGGCGCTCGCTGCCGACCCGCGCCGGCCGCGTCGTCGACGAGGTCGTGCAGACCGACGCGGCCCTGAACCCGGGGAACTCCGGCGGGGTGCTCGCGGACGCGCACGGGCGGATGGTCGGAGTGAACACCGCCGTCGCCGGGGTGGGCCTAGGGCTGGCGGTCCCGGTCAACTCCACGACCCGTGAGATCGTCGGCGCGCTCATGAGCACCGGACGGTTCCGGCGCGCCTGGCTGGGCGTCGCCGGCGCGCAGGTCACGCTGCCACCGGTGGTGGCGGCCAAGGTCGGGACCCCGACGGGCATGCAGGTCGCCGGCGTGGTCGAGGGCTCACCGGCCGCGGTCGCGGGGCTGCGCCGCGGCGACCTCGTGATCTCACTGGCCGGGGACTTGGTGACGTCGACGACGCAGATCCAGCGGCGCATGGTGGAGGGCGCGATCGACCACCCGGTGGAGATCACGGTGTGGCGCAACGGGGCGCTCGTCGACGTCGTCGTCGTACCCCGCGAACTGGCGTGAGCAGGCCGCGGGAGAGGTCACCTGACCCCCGCCCCTGAGAGGCGGGGGTCAGGGGGTCAGAAGTCCCAGTCCTCGTCCTCGGTGGCGACGGCCTTGCCGATGACGTAGCTGGAACCGGAACCGGAGAAGAAGTCGTGGTTCTCGTCGGCGTTCGGCGACAACGCCGACAGGATCGAGGGGTCCACCTTGGTCATGTCCGAGGGGAACATGCCCTCGTAGCCGAGGTTCATGAGCGCCTTGTTGGCGTTGTAGTGCAGGAACGTCTTGACGTCCTCGGTGAGCCCCACGCCGTCGTACAGGTCGGCGGTGTACTTGCACTCGTTGTCGTACAGCTCGTAGAGCAGCTCGAACGCGTAGTCCTTGATCTCGTCCCGCTTGGCCTGGTCCACCAGGTCCAGCCCGCGCTGGAACTTGTAGCCGATGTAGTACCCGTGCACGGCCTCGTCGCGGATGATCAGGCGGATGAGGTCGGCGGTGTTCGTCAGCTGCGCCCGCGAGGAGAAGTGCATGGGCAGGAAGAACCCGGAGTAGAAGAGGAACGACTCCAGCAGCGTGGAGGCGACCTTGCGCTTCAGCGGGTCGTCACCGTGGTAGTACTCCAGCACGATGGACGCCTTGCGCTGCAGCGCCTCGTTGTCCTCCGACCAGCCGAACGCCTCGTCGATCTCGCGGGTCGTGGCCAGGGTGGAGAAGATCGAGGAGTAGCTGCGCGCGTGGACCGACTCCATGAACGCGATGTTCGTGTAGACGGCTTCCTCGTGCGGGGTCAGCGCGTCGGGGATGAGCGAGACGGCCCCGACGGTGCCCTGGATGGTGTCCAGCAGCGTGAGCCCCGTGAACACGCGCATCGTCAGCGTGCGCTCCTCCGGGCTGAGGTTCTGCCACGACTGCACGTCGTTGGACAGCGGCACCTTCTCCGGCAACCAGAAGTTGCTGGTAAGCCGGTTCCAGATCTCCAGGTCCTTGTCGTCCTGCAGCCGGTTCCAGTTGATCGCGTTGACGCGGTCGATGAGCTTCAACTTCTCCATGGTTCCTTCTCCCCGAACGGTTCAGCCGGCACGCTCAGAGCATGCAGCTGACGCAGCCCTCGACCTCGGTGCCCTCCAGGGCCATCTGCCGGATCCGGATGTAGTAGATCGTCTTGATGCCCTTGCGCCACGCGTAGATCTGCGCGCGGTTGATGTCGCGGGTGGTGGCGGTGTCCTTGAAGAACAGCGTCAGCGACATGCCCTGGTCGACGTGCTGCGTGGCCGCGGCGTAGACGTCGATGATCTTCTCGGGGCCGATCTCGTACGCGTCCTCGTAGTACTCCAGGTTGTCGTTCGTCATGAACGGCGCCGGGTAGTAGACGCGGCCGAGCTTGCCCTCCTTGCGGATCTCGATCTTGGAGGCGATCGGGTGGATCGAGGAGGTCGAGTTGTTGATGTAGCTGATCGAGCCCGTCGGCGGGACCGCCTGCAGGTTCTGGTTGAAGATGCCGTGCTCGACGACCTTCGCCTTCAGGTCGGCCCACTCGGCGCGCGTCGGCAACGCGATGCCGGCTTGGGCGAACAGCTGCTCGACGCGCTCCGTCGTCGGCAGGAAGTCGTTCTCGACGTAGCGGTCGAAGAACGAGCCGTCGGCGTACTTCGAGTTCTCGAACCCCTCGAACGTCGCCCCCTGCTCGATCGCGATGGCGTTGCTGGCGCGCAGGGCGTGGAACAGCACCGCGGCGAAGTACACGTTGGTGAAGTCGATGCTCTCGGGGCTGCCGTAGTGCACGCGCTCGCGGGCCAGGTAGCCGTGCAGGTTCATCTGCCCGAGGCCGATCGCGTGGGACTTGGCGTTCCCGTGGGCGATGGAAGGCACGGACTGGATGTCGCTGGCGACGGACACGGCGGTGAGCGCGCGGATCGCGGTCTCGACGGTCTGCCCGAGGTTCCCGCCGTCCATCGCCAGGGCGATGTTGAGCGAGCCGAGGTTGCAGGAGATGTCCTTGCCGATCTCGGAGTACGTCAGGTCCTCGGCCAGCGTGCTGGGCGTGTTGACCTGCAGGATCTCCGAGCACAGGTTCGACATGTTGATGCGGCCGGCGATCGGGTTCGCCCGGTTCACCGTGTCCTCGAACACGATGTAGGGGTAGCCGGACTCGAACTGCAGCTCGGCGAGGGTCTGGAAGAAGTCGCGCGCCGAGATCTGCGTCTTGCGGATCCGGTCGTCGGCCACCATCTCGCGGTAGTGCTCGGAGACGGGGACGTCGCCGAAGGGCTTGCCGTACACGCGTTCCACGTCGTACGGGGAGAACAGGTGCATCGGCTCGTTGTTCTTCGCGAGCTCGAAGGTGATGTCCGGGACGACGACCCCGAGGGACAGCGTCTTGATGCGGATCTTCTCGTCCGCGTTCTCGCGCTTGGTGTCCAGGAACCGCATGATGTCGGGGTGGTGCGCCGACAGGTACACCGCGCCGGCGCCCTGGCGCGCGCCGAGCTGGTTGGCGTAGGAGAAGGAGTCCTCCAGGAGCTTCATCACGGGGATGACGCCCGAGGACTGGTTCTGGATCTTCTTGATCGGCGCGCCGTACTCGCGGATGTTGCTCAGCAGCAGGGCGACACCGCCACCGCGCTTGGACAGCTGCAGGGCGGAGTTGATGCTGCGGCCGATGGACTCCATGTCGTCCTCGATGCGCAGCAGGAAGCAGGAGACGAGCTCTCCGCGCGAGCCCTTTCCGGCGTTGAGGAACGTCGGGGTCGCGGGCTGGAAGCGGCCGGCGACGACCTCGTCGACGATGGCCGTGGCGAGCCGCTGGTCGCCCACCGCCAGGGTGAGGGCCGTCATGACGGCGCGGTCCTCGAAGTTCTCGAGGTACTGCTTGCCGTCGAAGCTCTTGAGCGCGTAGCTCGTGTAGAACTTGAAGGCGCCCAGGAACGTGGCGAAGCGGAACTTCGCGGCGTGCGCGCGGTCGGTCAGCGCGCGGACGAAGTCCAGCGGGTACTGGTCGAGGACGTGCTTCTCGTAGTAGCCCTCCTCGACCATGTGGTCCAGCCGGGCCTCGAAGGTGTCGAACGTGCGGGTGCGCGGGACGACGTGCTGCAGGAAGTACTGCCGCGCGGCCTCGACGTCGGCGCCGAACTGGATCTTCCCCTCCTCGTCCCAGAGGTTCAGCATCGCGTTCAGCGTGTGGTAGCTGGGCGACCCCTGGGCCGGGACGGTCTGCAGCTCGGGAGCGTCGGAGGTGAGGGTCACAGAGAGTCCAATCCATCGCGCACGCGGCGCACGTCGTCGGGGGTCCCGAAGAGTTCGAAGCGGTAGAGGTGGGGCACCTGGCACTTGGCGGCGATGACGTCGCCGGCCGCGGCGTAGTGCTCCCCGAAGTTCGTGTTGCCGGCGCCGATGACACCCCGCAGGTGGGAGCGGTTGACCGGGTCGTTGAGGAAGCGGATGACCTGCTTGGGCACGGCGCCCTGGCCGTTGCCCCCGCCGTACGTGGGCACGACGAGGACGAACGGCTCGGTCACGTGCAGGGGTTCGTCCCGGGCGTGCAGCGGGATCCGCAGGGCCGGCCGCTCCAGCTGGAGCTTGTCGACGAAGCGGTGCGTGTTGCCGGAGACGCTGGAGAAGTAGACGACGCCGGGTGCCACGGGACCCCTCCCCCGGAGGTGGATCAGACGGAGACGGCGGCCTTGGCCAGCGCGTCGATGCGGTCGGGGCGGAAGCCCGACCAGTGGTCCTCGCCGGCGACGACGACGGGGGCCTGGACGTACCCGAGGGAGCGGACGAGCGCGTTCGCGGCCTCGTCGACCGTCACGTCGACGACCTCGTAGGCCAGGCCCTTGCGGTCCAGCGCACGGTAGGTCGCCTTGCACTGCACGCACGACGGCGTGCTGTAGACGGTGATGCTCATCGGGTGTTCCTTCTTCCCTCGGTGCTGTCGAGCAGGTTCAGCGCCGCCTCGGCTCCACGTGGAGACCTCGGCTCAGAGTCCCGTCCTGCTGGGGTGCTCTGAACACTACCCCTAGGGGGCCGTGTGGAAAACCGGCACAACATGGTGTGTAACACGGTTGTGATTCGGGGGCACGTCCGCCGGCGGCCCCGGGAGTCGGTCGCAAGCCCCTGACCTGCGGCGACACTGCCGGAGCACCCTCTCGGGTGACACTCGGCGTCAGTAATCGTTAACTGAGCGTGTTCGGCGTGTCGGATCGCCCCGGCGTGTCCTCCACAGGCCAGGACCCCTCGGTCCCCACCTCGTCCACACACCTGTCCACAACACCTGGGGGTCGCGAGGTCATCCCGACCCCACATGTCGGGGTCCCGGCCGCAGGCCGGGACCAGGGGCCGGGGCGGTTCGGCGTGGTCCGGCGCGCTCCGGAGCCCGCTCAGCCGGGGACGACGACGTCGAACACCAGCACGTCGGCCAGCAGCGGCCCGACGAAGTCCTTGAACCGGGCGTGCTCGGCGTCGAAGAACGCCGGGTCGTCGACGACGGGGGTCCCGACGTAGAAGTTGCGGTCGCCCTCGGAGGCGAACGTCACGACGACGCCGTGCTCGAAGCCGCCGCCGGCGTCCTCCCCGCTGGTCTGCTCCCCCGCCTCGATCGAGACGACGTAGGGCGCCCCGTCGCGCGGGGAGCCGGCCAGGGCCCGGAACCGGCGCAGCACCTCCTCCTTCTGCTGCGCCCCCACCTCCTCGCGGTAGCGGAAGAGGACGACGTGCCGGACGAGGCCGGGACGGAAGTCGCGGGCGGTGAAGGTGGGCACGCCGACGTCGGCGAGCAGGGAGGCGAGCGCGGAGGCGGGCACGGGGGCATGGTGCCGCGGTACCGGCGGGCGGGCGACCTCAGGACCTGGTGCGCCGGCCCGTGGACCGGCGGACCACCAGTTCGGGTTCGAAGACGATCTGCTGGGCGGGGCGGCCCTGCACCCGGGCGAGCAGCAGCTCGACGGCCGTGCGCCCCAGCAGCTCGCGCGGCTGACGCACGCTCGTCAGCGGCACCGTCGCCGTCGCGGCGAACCCGATGTCGTCGTAGCCGACGACGGCCAGCTCGTCGGGGACCCGCACCCCCCGCCGCACGCACTCGTTCAGGACGCCGAGGGCCAGCAGGTCGTTGGCGCAGAACACCGCCGTCGGGCGCTCGGCCTCCGGCAGGGCGAGGATCTGCGCGGCCGCCTGCGACCCGGCCCGCACCGACAACCCCGTCGTGTTCACCACCTGCACGGTCCCCGAGCCCCCGACGGCCTCCTGGACCCCGCGCAGTCGCTCCTGGACCTGCCGCAGCGGCGCCGCGACCCCGACGTAGGCGATGTCGCGGTGGCCGGCCCCGACGAGGTGCTCGCCCGCCAGCCGCCCGCCGAGGACGTCGTCGACGGCCACCGAGGGGTGCCCGCTGGCCCCGGCGCCGCGGTCGACGAGGACGACGGGCGTGCCGTGCTCGCGCACCTCCGCGAGCGCCGCGCTCGGGGAGTCGTGGACGGGGGTGAGCAGCACGCCCAGGACCCGCTGCTGGTCGAGGCGGCGCAGGTGCCGGGCCTCGCGGTCGGCGGAGTTGGCGCTGTTGCACATCACGACGAGCGAGTCGTGCCGTTCGGCCAGTTCCTCGGCGCCGGCGATGACGTCGGTGAAGAAGGGGTTCGCGACGTCGAGCACGACCATGGCGATGGTCCGGCTGACCCCGGCCCGCAACTGCCGCGCCGACTCGTTGCGCACGAACCCCAGCTCGGCGATGGCGTCCTGCACGCGGGTGCGCAGCGCCTCGGAGACCACCTCGGGGCGGTTCAGGACGTTGCTCACCGTCCCCAGCGACACTCCGGCCCGCTGGGCGACCTCCTTGACCGTCGCCATGGCTGCAACATCCCACTGGTCCCGGGCGCTTCGTCGACGCCACCGCCGTGACACGATTCAAAGCGGCGGTCCGAGTGTGGGACCAGGGGCTGGGCCCGTCAAGCACCCGTCCCGCTGGTGCGTCCGGGTGAGCGGGCGGGGTCCGCGACACCCGTCCGGGCGACAGGGACGCACGGATCGATCAAGATCTGCCCCGTGGCCGCCGATCAGCCGGGTGTGAGCGACACCTTCCGACTCGTGACCCGCAGCGACTTCGACGGGCTGGTCTGCGCCGTGCTGCTGCGCCAGCTCGACCTCGTCGACGAGATCACCTTCGTGCACCCCAAGGACGTGCAGGACGGGGCCGTGGAGATCACCGGCCGGGACATCCTCACGAACCTGCCGTACGACCCGCGCGCGCACCTCGTCTTCGACCACCACCACTCCGAGACGCTGCGCAACGCCGGCGCCACCAACCACGTCATCGACGCCGAGGCGCCCTCGGCGGCCCGGGTCGTCTACGACCACTTCGGGGGTGCCGCGCGGTTCCCGAAGATCTCCGACGAGCTGATGCGCGCCGTCGACCAGGCCGACGCCGCGCAGTACGACGTCGCCGAGATCCTCGAGCCGACCGGCTGGACGCTGCTGAACTTCCTCATGGACTCGCGCACGGGCCTGGGGCGCTTCCGCGACTTCCGCATCTCGAACTACCAGCTGATGATGCAGCTGATCGACGCCTGCATCGACTACCAGGACGTCGAGGAGATCCTCGCGCTGCCCGACGTCGCCGAACGCGTCGAGCTCTTCCACGCGCAGGCGGCCCTGTTCAAGGCGCAGCTCGAGCGCGTCACGACCCTGCACGGCGACGTCGCGGTGCTGGACCTGCGCGAGGAGGAGACGATCCACGCCGGCAACCGGTTCTTCGTCTACGCGCTCTTCCCGCAGGCCCGCGTCTCGATGCACGTCATGTGGGGTCGCGCGAAGCTGAACACGGTCTTCGCGATCGGCAAGTCGATCGTGGACCGCACCTCCCCCGTCGACGTGGGTGCGGTGTGCCTGGAGTACGGCGGCGGTGGGCACCTGGCCGCCGGGACGTGCCAGGTCCCGCACGAGGACGCCGAGAGGGTCCTGGGCGAGCTGGTGGGCAAGCTCCGCACCGCCTGAGGTTTACCGTGATCGTCACCGCGGTACTGCCTGGGTGCGGTGGGGCCGGGCGCCTGGAGGGGCGAGCGGAGTGGTGCAGACCGCTACGGCGGCGACCCGGGGTGACACCTGAACCGTCGGAACGCGCACCCGGCCCCACCGTCCGGCTGTTCCCGCGGACACCGTCCACGCCTGTGGCCCACGTCTAGACTGCGCGGGTGGCGAACCCCGAGGAGACGTCGGACACCGATGCCGGCCGGGGGCCGGTGAAGTCCGCCGAGCGCACGGTCCACATCCTCCAGGCCCTCGCCCAGCCGCCGTACGTCCTGACGGTGGCGCAGCTGCAGGAGCGCACGGGGTACCCGCGCTCCAGCCTGCACGCCCTCCTGCGCACGCTGGTCGACCTGCAGTGGATCGAACCGCCCGCCGCCTCCGGGCCCGGCGCCGGCGGGTACGGCATCGGGTCGCGGGCGCTGCTGACGGGCACGGCCTACCTCGACCGCGACGCCGCGCTCCCCCGGGCCCTGGCGACCGTCGAAGCCGTGCGCGACGAGACCGGGTGCACGACGCACGTCGCCCGGCTCGACGGTCCGAACGTCGTGTACCTCGCCACCCGCGACGCGCCCGAGGCCCACCGCAGCCACTCGCGCGTCGGCCGGTTCCTGCCGGCCTACGCCACGTCGCTGGGCAAGGCGCTGCTCGCCGAACGCACGGCCGCCGAGCTCGACGCCCTGCTGCCGCCCGGCCCCTTCCCGGCGCTGACCCCCGACACCGTCGCCGACCGCGCGGCGCTCGAGGTCGAGCTCGAGGCGGTGCGCACCCGCGGGTGGGCGCTCGAACGCGGGCAGAACCTGCCCGGCACGGTGTGCGTCGGGGTCCGCGTGGAGTACCGGATCCCGGCCACGGACGCGCTGAGCTGCAGCCTGCCCGCCGACATCGCCACCGACGAGGAGGTCGAACGGGTGGCGCAGGTCCTCACCCGGCACGCCGGCCGGCTCGCCCGGGACCTGCGCGCCGCGGGGATCCGCTAACCCAGGCGGCGCAGGGCGGCGGTGAAACCCGCGACGGGACCCGCCGTCACGAGCCCGCTGCCCGCCCCGGCGACCTCGTCCTCGACGGGTTCGAGCCGGCGCAGGAGCCCGCGCGCGAGCGGGCGCTCGCCGAGGTCGGCGGCGGCGCGGGCGAGGAAGCACAGCAGCAGGTCGTGGAGGTGACCCGGCGGAGGTTCACCCGCCGCGCGCACCGCGCGGCGGGCCGCGTCCGGGTCGGACTCCAGGAGCGCGAGGGGTTCGATCCACGCCCGCCACGGTCCGGCCGCGCACTCCGCCGGCACGGGCCGGCCGTGCTGGACGTGGGCGGCGGCGACCGCGACCTCCCGCAACCCGTCCCGGACCCCCGGCATGCCCTCGGTGAGCCCCACCTGGCGGCGGTAGTTCGCCAGCACCCTCGCGTGCGGGTCCCCCGCCAGGGCACCGCGCAACGCCTCGAACCAGCCCTCGAACACCGCCACGAGCGGGGCGCCCTCGAGGTCGGCGAGTTCCCGGGCCCGGTCGACGTGCCGGCCGGCCGCGTCGACGTCCCCCGTCGCGCAGTGCGTCTGCACCAGGACCAGGTGCCCCAGGACCTCGTGCGGCCAGAACTCGTGACGCGCGGCGACCTCGACGAGTTCGGCCCCGATCGCCGCCCGTTCGGCCCTCGCCCCCGGGACCTCGAAGCTCGCCAGGAAACTCGCGTTCAGCGCGTGGACCAGGACGGCCGGGTCCCCCAGTTCCCGGGCCGCGCGGACGGCCGCGGCCGCCGGCCCGCGCGCGCCCCCCAGGCCCCGGCGTTCGATCGCGGTGGTCGCCAGCAGCCGGGCGCGGTGGGTGGCGGAGGGGTCGCGGGCGAGCAGACGCCCGGCGGCGGTGACGATCCGCGCGGCCTGCGCGGGGTCGTCGGCCCGGGACCACAGCGCCGGGACGTCGAACCCGCCGAGGACGCGGGCGGCCAGCCGGGGTTCGAGGGTCTCGGCGGCGTCGAGGGTCGTGGCGCGGCCGGCGACGGCGGCGCGCAGACCGTCGGGTCCGGTCACGGCCAGGTGCCGCAGGCCGTCGACGGTGGCGGGCCAGCGGACGGGGTCGGGGTGCCCGGCGAGGACCCGCTGCTCGGCGGCCCGCAGCCCGGGTCCGGGGTCGAGGCCGAGTTCGGCCCCGAGCAGCCGGCGGGCGTGGCGCAGGGTCTGCAGCGCCTCGGCCCGTCGTCCCGCGGCGGCCTGGGCCAGGCCCAGCACCCGCCAGCCCTCCTCCCGCCACGGGTTCCGGGCGGTGTGGGCGAGCAGGTCGGTGACGGCGCGGTCGGGCTCGCCCGCGCGCAACCGGGCGGCGGCGAGCCGCTCGACGGCGCGCAGGCGCCCGTCGTCCAGCCGGGTGCGTTCGGCCGTGAGCCACGGTTCGTCGCCGAGACCGTCGAGAGCCCGGCCGCGCCACAGCCGCAGTGCGCGCTCGAGGTCGGGCACCTCGTCCGCGGCCGCCGAGAACTCCTGCGCGTCGGTCGTCGCCCGCAGGGCGTACCCCGTCCCGGAGGTCACGAGCACGCGCGCCGGGGTCCGCGGCGCCCGGTCGGGTTCGAGGCTGCGGCGCAGGGCGGCGACGAAGGTCCGCACGGCCGCGAGCGCCCCGGCGGGCGGGGCGGTCCACAGGTCCTCGACGAGGACGTCCACGGGGACCGTGCGGCCGGCGGCGACGGCCAGCCGCGCCAGGACGGCGCGGTGGCGCGGTCCGCGCAGGTCGACCTCGACGCCGTCGCGCCAGGCGACGACGGGACCGAGCAGGCCGATGCGGACGTCCACGGGGTCATCCTCGCGCGCGTCCTCCCGCTCACCGCTCGCTCATCCACCGCTCATCGGGGCCGGGCAGGCTCGCCGACGTGGACCGAGGAGTGGACGAACTGATCACAGGGGCCGACGGGGTGCGGATCGCGGTGGACGTCGCAGGGGCGGGTGAGCCGGTGGTGCTGCTGCACGGCTTCCCGCAGACCCGGCGGATGTGGCGGCACGTGGTCGCCGACCTCGCGGCCGACCACGCGGTCGTGGCCGCGGACCTGCGCGGCTACGGCGACAGCGACGCCCCGCCCGCCCTGGACGAGGACACGTACTCGGCGCGGTCGATGGCCCGCGACGTCGTGGCCGTGGTGGACGCCCTCGGCTTCGGGCGGTTCACGCTCGTCGGCCACGACCGCGGTGCGCTGGTCGCCTTCCGGGCGGGGCTGGACCACCCCGACCGGATCGCCGGCCTCGTGTGCCTGGACGTCGTCCCGACCGTGGACAGCTGGGCCGTGCTGCACGGGGTCTCGGCGGCCGTCGCGTTCCACCTGTACCTCATGGCCCAGCCGCCCGGCCTCCCGGAGGCGCTGATCGGCGCCGCGCCGCGGGAGTTCTTCGGGCACTTCCTCGACGCGTGGGCGACGGACCCGGCGGTGTTCGCCGACGTCCGCGAGCACTACCTGGAGGCGTCGGCGGCGCGCGTGCCGTCGATCGTGGCGGACTTCCGCGCCTCGGCCGGGGTGGACCTCGCGCACGACGTCGCCGACCGCGACGCGGGCCGGACGCTGTCGATGCCCGTCGGTGTGCTGCAGCAGGACTGGGGCGCGCGGCTGGGGCAGGACCTGGCGGCGCGGTGGCGGGCGTGGGCGCCGGACCTGGACCACCGGCTGACGACGGCGGGGCACTTCGTGGCCGAGCAGGCGCCCGCGGAGGTGACGTCGCTGGTGCGGTCCGTGGTCCGGTCCGCGGTTCAGTCCGGCAGGCAGGGACCGGTGCCGAGCGCGGCCAGGCCCGTGAGGTCGCCGGGGGCGTAGTCGGTGAGCCCCTGGATGCTCGGGTTCATGAGCTGGGTGGGGTCCTCGACGTGGCCGAGGCCCACGAGGTGGGCGAACTCGTGGAGCCAGACGGCCCGCATCAGGGCGGCCTGGGGCGGGTCGGCCGGGTCCAGGGACGCCGCGTCGACGGTGAGCCCGACCTGCCCGGACACGTAGGCCACGCGGCCTGCGCCGGTGCTGATCCTCAGCGGGCCCGCCTCGCCGAGGACCCGGCGCTCCCCCTCGGGTTCCTCGGAGCGCTCGGCGGGCAGGTCCCAGCGGACGAGGACGGGAGCCCACCGGGAGCGGAACCAGCCGTCCTCGACCGGGGAGGTCCGCTCGGTGTCGTCCGTCTCCCCGTCGTCGACGAACCGCAGGCCGCTCGCCCGGCTGACCCGGGCGATCGCGGCGTCCAGCACGGCCCGGCCCCCGGCGGGCATCCCGGCGGGGTTGACCACGAAGTGGACCGGGCGGCAGGGGTCCCAGCGCACGGGCTGGTCCCCGACGCTCTCCAGGGGTTCCCACCGGTCGCTGGTCACCGCGACGGGTTCGGGGGTCCCGAGGGGGGCCGGGGCCTGGTCGGGTGCGACGGGCAGCGCCCGGCCCGTCCCGGGACCGGCCCCCGCCGTGGAGGTCAGGTCGCCGGGCAGGCCCGCGCCGACGGCCACCAGGACGGCGGCCCCGAGCAGCGCACCGCCCACCACGAGACGGCGACGATGACCACGACGACGGGGGGCGGGGACGGACAGGGGCTGCCCGCGCCACCGGGTGTCGCCGACGGGGCGGCCGGTGGCCTCGTCCAGGACCCACTGCGGGACGCGGCCGGTCGGTGAGCGGGGGACGTCGGGGAGCTGGTCGCGCGGCGGCACGCCCTCCACCGTCGCCGCCCGCCGCGGCGCACCGCAGGGTTTCGGGACCGCTTCCCCCGAACGGCTCAGGCCCGCCGGGGGACGAAGCGGAACAGCCCGCCCGCCGCGGCGACGGCCAGCACCGCCACGCCCCCGGTGGCGACGACCAGGCTCCCCGCGCCCGCGAGCGCCCCCACGAGCAGCGGCCCGGACGCGGCCCCGGTGTCGGTGACCAGGCGCCAGGCGCCGAGGAACACGGCCCGGCCCCCCGGCGGGGCGACGTCGGCGCCGAGGGTCATGACGAGCCCGGCGCCCATGCCGTTGCCGAACCCCATGACGACCCCGACGAGGGCGACGGTCCAGGCGGTGTGCGAGAACGGCAGGAGCACGTGCCCGACGGCCAGGACGAGCATCGAGGGGACGCCGACGGCCGCGCGCCCGACCCGGTCCATGACGGAACCGGCCGGGTAGAACAGGAGCATGTCGACGGCGCCGGAGACCCCGGCGACGAGGCTGGTGGTGGTGGCGTCGAGCCCGAGGTGCTCGCACCACAGCGGGAGCACGGTCTGCCGGGACTGGCGCACGGCCTGGACGGCGAGCGCGGAGACCCCGAGGGTCGCGAGGACGTGGGCGTGGGAGCGGAACACCTCGCGCAGGGTGGGCGCGGGTCCGGGGTGGTGCTCGGCGACCTCGGGGTCGGGCAGGGTGAGGACGACGGCGGCCGCGAGCACGACGGCGACGCCGGCGACGACGTAGGACCCGCGCACGCCCCAGACGGCGCTGCCGGCGGCGCCGAGGAACGGCCCGACGAACGTCCCGATCCGCCCGACGCCGCCGAGGGTCGACAGCGCCCGTGCACGCAGGTGGGGCGGGGCCGCGGCGGTCAGGAACGACTGCCGCGCCAGGCTCCAGATCGCGGCGGCCAGGCCGAGGGCCAGGACGCAGGCGGCCAGGACGGTCTCGTCCGGGGCCAGGACGGCCCCGGTGAGGGCGGCCCCGGAGACGAGCGCGGAGAACAGCATCGCGCGGCGCTCGCCGACGCGGGCCACCATCGCGCCCGCGGGCAGGGCCCCGGCGACCTGCCCGATCCCGAGGAGGGCGACGAGGAAGGCGGAGGCCGCCACGGAGGCGCCGAGGTCGCGGGCCGTGAGCGGCAGGACGGGCAGGACGGCGCCCTGGCTGGTGCTGAAGAGGGCTGCGGGGGCGTAGACCGCGGCGAGGGACCGCCAGCCGAGGAAGCGGGGGGCGGGGTCGGCGGGCACCCGGCAACGATCCCAGACACGACTCCTGGGGAGTTCTCAACCCCTCCCGGGCCCGGGAGGGGTTGAGAACTCCCCAGGAGTGGGGGTGGGATCAGCGGGCGAGGGCGAACTCCTGCCCGCGGGCCGAGCGGGCCTTGAGCGCGATCCCGGCGGAGCGGGCCAGCAGCATCCCGACGACGGAGAAGACGATGGCGTTGCCGATGACGGCGGCGATGTCGGGCAGCGCGACGCCGTGCCGGTACAGCCACGTGCCCAGGTCCTGACCGAACCAGTGCTGGGCGCCGTAGGAGAAGGCGAAGCGCAGGACGCAGGCGCCGATCCAGACGGTGAAGTACCCGGCGCCGGCGCGGGTGACGACCTGCCCGGTCCGCTCGTCGCGGCCGACGCGGGCCAGGGCGACCGCCCCCAGGCCCAGCACCAGACCGGCGAGCGCCCCGGCGACCTCGACGGCCAGCCCGACGCCGTGGGTGACGACGTGGGAGGCGAACCACAGCGCGATCGGGGTGCCGATGAGCAGGGGGCGCAGGAGCCGGCCCCAGCCGACGGCGCGGACGCCGCGGTCGGCGAGCAGGGTGGTCAGGACCATCGTGACGGCGATGAGGAGCGAGGTGGTGAGGGACATCTCGGGGCCTTCCGGAGGGGTTTTCCTGGCGACCCCCGAAGACTGCCCCCGGCACCGGCCGCGGTCCTCGGCCGACGGGTCGATCACGGGTGGGTCGGGGGTGGAGACGTCTCCACCCTCAGCGGTGGGCGCGGCTGGGGATCTGGGTGGCGAGCTTGCCGCCGGAGACGTCGAGGAGGGTGCCGGTGATGTAGCCCGCCGCGTCGCTGGCCAGGAACACCAGGAGGTCCGCGACGTCGTCGGCGCTCTCCCAGCGGCGCAGCGAGAGGGTGTCGAGCAGCTCGTCGGCCTGGGCGGCGGGCAGCTCGGCGAAACCGTTCATGGCGGTGGGGACCATGCCGGGGGCGTAGGCGTTGACGGTGATCTCGTACGGGCCGAGCTCGGAGGCCAGGACGCGGGTGAACTGGACGACGGCGGCCTTGGACGCGGCGTAGGCGGCGCTGCCGACGCTGGGGACGATCGCCGCGAACGAGGCGGCGTTGAGGATGCGGCCGCGGCGGCGGGGTCTCATGACCTCGGCGACGGCCTGGCTGACGAGGAACACGCCGCCGACGTTCACGTCGAGGCACTGCCTGAACCTGGCCCACTCCAGGTCGGCGACGCGGCCGTCGACGTTGATGCCGGCGTTGTTGACGAGGACGTCGATCGCGCCGTACTCCGCGACGGTGCGGGCGACGGCGTCCTGGACGGACCTGGGGTCGGTGACGTCGCAGGTGATCTCCAGGACGCCGGGTTCGCCGGGGGTCTCGAAGGCGCGGTCGTAGCCGACGACCCGGCAGCCCTCGTCGACGAACCGGCGGGCCAGCGTGCGGCCGATCCCCCGTCCGGCTCCGGTGACGACGACGACGCGGTCGGTCAGGTCCAGGTGCACGGTTCCCCCTCAATAGACATACTATTCACGGGCAAACCTACGACCGAGGAGACCGACGTGCAACGAGTCCTGTGGATCACCGGCGCCGGGTCCGGCATGGGCCGGGCCGTCGCCCGCTCGGCGGCCGCGGCCGGCTGGACCGTCGTCCTGTCCGGCCGCCGCGCGGAGGCGTTGCGGGACAGCGCTTCGGGCGTCGAGGGGCCCATCCTGCAGATCCCGCTCGACGTGCGCGACGGTGACGCGGTCCGCGCCGCCCGGGCCCGGATCGTCGACGAGTTCGGCCGCCTCGACGCCCTCGTGCTCGCCGCGGGCCGCAACACCCCGCGCCGGCAGTGGGACGACCAGGACGTCGAGACGTTCCACGACGTCGTCGCCGTGAACCTGAACGCCGTCGTCACCGTGATCGACGCGGCCCTGCCCGACCTGCGCGCGAGTTCGGGGGTCGCGGTCGTCGTCTCCTCCTACGCGGGCTGGGCGTTCCACCCCGGTGCCGGGGTCGCGTACTCCGCCAGCAAGAGCGCCCTGTCCTCGGTCGTGCGGACCCTGAACTCCGGCGAGGCCGCGCACGGCGTCCGGGCCACCCACCTGTGCCCGGGCGACGTCGCCACCGACTTCCTCGACCAGCGCCCGAACGTCCCCGACGCCGCGGCCCGCGCGCGCATGCTCACCCCCGAGGACATCGCCCGGACCGTGCAGTTCGTGCTGGACTCCCCCGCGCACGTGCGCATCGACGAACTCGTGGTGTCCCCGGTCTCCCAGCGGTGAGGAGCCCCGCGTTCACCCGCGTCCTCGACGAGATCGGCGCCGCGATCGTCGACGGGGAGTTCCCCGCGGGTTCGCGGACCTCGGTCGAGGTGCTCGTCGAGCGCACGCTGGCCTCGCGCAGCATCGTGCGCGAGGCGACCCGGGTCCTGGCCGCCCTGGGGTTGCTGTCGGCGTCGCCGCGCGTGGGGCTCGTCGTGCGGCCGGCCGCGGACTGGAACCTGCTCGACCCGCAGGTGGTCCGCTGGCGGCTCGCCGGGCCGCAGCGCGAGACCCAGCTGACCGAACTGCGGGAACTGCGCCAGGTGCTCGAACCGGCTGCGGCGCAGGCGGCGGCGGCGCGCGCCGACCCGGCGACCCGGGAACGCCTGCGGACCCTCGCGGAGGGTTTCGACGACGGTTCCGGCGATCCCGCGCGGTTCCTGCGCACCGACGCCGAACTGCACGACCTGCTGCTGCGCGCCGGTGGGAACGCGATGTTCGTGAACCTCGGCGCGGTCGTGGCGCTCGCCGTGGCCGAACGCGCCGGCGTCGAACCCGTCGCCCACGACGTGCACCTGCACGCGGTCCTCGCCCGCGCCGTGGCGGACGGGGACGCCGTGCAGGCCGCGGACGTGATGCGCGAGATCGTGACGCGGACGTCAGCCGAGTGAGGCGACGACCGTGACCAGCGGGGCGTAGAGCCTCATGGCGTCCAGCGCCCGCTCGTGCTCGACGTCCCCGGCCCCCGCGCACGCGTCCGCGACGACCGTGACCGCGATCCCGTCGTCCGCGGCGGGCAGCACCGTGGACAGGACGCAGCAGTCCGTGGAGACCCCGCCCACGACCAGGGGCGCGTCGCCGGTGACCGCGGCGAGCTCGGGGCCCCACTTGCCGAACGTCGGGCGGGTCACGACGGGGAAGTCCGTCCCGGCGAACCCGTCGACCAGGTCGTACAGGGGGTCGGCGTCCGGCACGAGCGCGAAGGGGAACTGCTCGTAGTACGGCACCCAGGCCCCCCGCGGTTCGGCGGGCGCGACGAACCGGGTGAGGACGACGTTCGGCGCGAACCGCTCGACGAGCCGGGCGCACCCGGCGGCCGCGGCCTCGAAGCGGGGCGCGGCCCACGGACCGGCGGGATCGGCGAAGATGCGCTGCAGGTCGATCAGGACGAGCCACGGCGTCTGGGTCACGTCCCGGACGCTACCTCGGTGCGGCAGGGGTGCGGCAGAGTCCTCCCCGTGAGCAACCGACAGCTGATCTCCAGCGGCGGCCCGTGGGAACCCGTCGTCGGCTACTCGCGCGCCGTCCGCCTGGGCGACCACGTCAGCGTGGCGGGGACGACGGCCGCGACCGCCGACGGACCCGAGGGCGGTGACGACGTCGGCGCGCAGACCCGCGCCTGCCTGGTCCGGATCCGGGCCGCGCTGCTGGAGGCGGGCGCGACCCTCGAGGACGTCGTCCGCACCCGGATCTTCGTCACCGACATCTCCCGGTGGGAGGAGGTCGGGCGCGTGCACGGGGAGTTCCTCGGGCACGTGCGCCCGGCCTGCACGATGGTCGAGGTGAGCCGGCTCATCGAACCCGGCCTGCTGGTCGAGATCGAGGCCGACGCGATCATCAGCCGCTGAACCCCCCGGCACCCCCCGCGGGCCGCAGGTTCTCGGCCTCCACCCAGGTCTCCACGAGGACGGGGTCCTCCCCCGGCACCGACCCCGGCACCACGTAGACGACGCGCCCGCGCCACCCGCGCGGCCCGCGGACCCAGGCGACGACGATCCCCGGCCACGGGTCCCCGCCGTCGGGGGGACGGACCCAGCAGTGCCGGACGGCGGGCCGCTCGGCGCGGGCCCGCTGCTCGCGGACGATCTCGTACAGCGGGCGCTGCCCGTCCCTGCGCAGCTGACCACCGGACACCCTCCGAGGATGCCACGGATTCGAACACCCGTTCGATCGTCCCGGCGGACCACCCGTCCGGGGGTGCGGTGCGTCCGGACACCGCTGACGGTCGTGGGGCCGAGCAGGTGTCGGCCGCCCACGACGGCGCGCCGCTACCGCGAGCCGGTGCTGCGTCACCGTTCCTCGACCTGCCACCGTGATCGGGTGGAGTGGCCGTGGAAGCGACAGCCGGGTCTCGTCCCCGACCCGGCAGAACCCGTGACGACCACCGCGCTGGCCGCCGCCGGCGAGCCCGTCACGGTGCTCGGGCGGTTCCCGCTGGACCCGGCGGATCCGTCCGACGACCACGGGGTCCTGTTCGCCCACCCCCGCACCGACGAAGGCGAGGAGGACGTGCTGGTGTGCCACTTCGGGCACCTGCTCGAGGTCGACGACTCGCTGGAGTCGCTGCCCGCGCTCCGGCCGGGCGACGTCCTGGTGCGGGCTCACGAGGAGGCGCGCTGGGTGCGGTGGCACTTCCGCACGGCGGCCGACCTGGAGGCGTGGACGGCCGACCCGGTCGGCTGGGGCCTGGACGGGTGAGCGCACCGGGTGCGGCACCACGTCGTCCGCGAGGTCGTCGACTCGCGGCCCGTGACGTGCCGCACCGCGGAAGTGGTGCGTCCCGACCCGTCCGCGACTCGCGAGCGGGTCGGAACGCACCACTCCGGCGGACGGGCGCCGCGCTCACCGGAGGGTCACTGGTAGCCGATCAGGGTGCGCAGCGACCGCTCGGTCCAGTCGGCCTCGGTGGCGCAGGTGGAGGCCGGGTCCTCCTGGGGCACCAGCCAGTGCTCGAGCACCTGGTGGACGCGCTCGGGGTCGGGCTGCACGACGGCCAGCAGGTCGCGGTAGTCCAGCTGCCCCTCCCCCAGCGGGCAGGACGCCAGGGTGAAACCGGCCCAGCCCTCGCGCCGAGTGAAGACGAAGTCCTTGACGTGGACGTTGACCACGCGGTGCGCCAGGCGGCGCACGACGTCGCGCGGGTGCTCGAGGTTGGCCACGCAGTTGGCCGGGTCCAGCACGATCCCCAGGTGCGGGGAGTCCACCGCCTCGACGATCGCCAGCAGGTCGGTCGTCGTCAGCTGCTCGTACGTCTCCAGGCCCAGCGTCACCCCCGCGGCGGCGTACTCGGGGACCACCAGGCGCAGGCGCTCGACGATCTCGGCGTGCGAGGGGCGGTCGTCGACCCCGTCGACGACCGCGTACGCCATGGAGCGCACGGTCCGCGCCCCCAGGGACCGGGCCAGGGCCAGGTGCTTGCGCAGGTGGTCCGGGCGGGTGCCGCGGGTGCCGGTCTCCAGGACCAGGCCGCGGTCGTCGGCGGCCGCCCGCAGCTCCTGCGCTCCCGGGGGGGTGAGGGTCTCCAGGTCGGGGTGGTCGCAGATCTGGAAGACCTGCCCGCCGAGGTCGGCGATCTCGTGCAGCATCCCCGGCAACGGGACCGCCTGCGCCGCCGAGCGGTGCTGGTACGCGTAGGTGGACACTCCGACGGCCACGACGCCTCCTCCGGCTCCACGACCCGGAGCCTCGCACTGGTCAACCGGTTCAAGGGTACCTGGTGCCGGTCACCTTCCCCGCGCCGGTGCGTCAGCGCGCGAGCTTGGCCGCCCGCCCACCCTTGCGCGGGGCCGAGACGGTCCGCGCCGCCGGGGCCGCGACCGCCTCGACGGCGGCTCCGGCCGGGGTCTCGGCGTGCTCGACCCGGTCGCCCGCGGTGCGCATGTGCGCGTCCATCGCCGCCCCGGCCGCCGCGGCGTCCCCGGCGGCGATGGCCTCGTAGACGGCCCGGTGCTCCCGGCAGGCGGTCAGGGCCTGGTCCTGGCTGCGCAGGCCGCGCTCGACCCAGACCCGCAGCAGCGAGCGGACCGTCTGCAGCAGGTCGCCCATCACCCCGTTGCCGGCGGCGCGAGCCACCTGCAGGTGGAACGCCGCGTCGGCCTCGATGAAGGCGCCCAGGTCGCCGGTGTGCGACTCCATGGCCTCCAGGTGGGCGCGCAGCTCCTGCACACCGTCGGCGTCGATGCGCTGGGCGGCCAGGACCGCCGACCCCACCTCCAGGGCGCTGCGGACCTCCGACAGCTGGGCGGTGTGCTCGCCCGACAGCATCAGCCCCCAGCTGAGAGTGGTGGGCAGCAACTCGGAGGTGCTGTCGCGGATGTAGGTCCCCGAACCGGGGCGCACGGTGACCAGCCCGAGGATCTCCAGCGCCGCCAGCGCTTCGCGCACCGCCGAGCGCCCCACGCCCAGGGACTCGGCCAGCTGGCGCTCGGGAGGCAGCCGGGAACCGGCGGGGAAGGTGCCCTGAGCGATCAGTGAGGTCATCTGCCGGGCCACGTCGGCGACGGCCGACCCGCGCGGGAGCGCCTTGAGCTCCAGCTCCACCCGGATGGGGTCGTCGTCTCGGAAGGCGGGCACGGTCTCAGCCTCTCACGCTCGGGGTCGACGCCGGCTGGTCCACGGGGGCACCGCCCGAGGCGCTGCCCTCGCCGCGGGCGGTGCCCCACGGCCCGACCACCAGGTCCAGACCACCGGCCCGGACCCGCCGGCCCCGCCCCGTCAGGTCGGCGGCGAGCACGACGAGCCGGCCGGCGCGGCGGGCCGCGACCAGGCCCAGCCCGGGGACGAGGGGGCAGGGCAACAGGTCCCAGCCGTCGAGCGCGGCCAGCCAGCCCACCGACTGCGCGGCGGGGAAGGGCTCCCCCGCGACGGAGACCACGCCCCGGGGCCCCCACGTCTCGGCGAAGGTCACCGAGGCCACGCCGGGGACGGCGAAGGCCTGGTAGGAGGCGATCAGCCAGGCCGCGAACCCGTGGCCGGCCTGGCGCGGGTCGTCGGCCGCCCACACGTGCTGCGGGCCGGTGCCGGCCGCCACGACGTCGGCGTCCTCGTCGTGGCGCCCGGACGTCGCGACGGCGTTGAAGCGGGCGCGCAGGGTCACCGGCCCGACGTGCACCGGGCGGGCACCGGCGAGGCGGACGGCCTGCTCGGCGGTCTGCCGCTGCACGGCGACGGCCTGCAGCAGCTGGCGCCGGCCCGTGTCGTGCATCTGCGGGGTGCTGGAGAACGTCCACGCGGGCAGGTCGGCGGGCAGGTCCTGGCGGCGGCGGTTCAGCTCGGTGAAGTGCGCCCGGGTCCCCCCGGCCAGCGGCAGGTCCACCGACAGCTCTACGGCCCGCTCGCGCAGGTGGCGCCACAGCGCGGGGGTGGTGACGTGCCCGACGCCGTCGTAGGCGGCCACCCGCTCCACCCGGTACCGCCGCAGGGCCACCAGCACCGGGTCCAGGTCGGCGCCGTCGCGTGCGGTGATCCGCACGTCGAGACCGGCCCCGCCCAGCAGGTCGGCCTCCCGCCCCGCCCGCGCGAGCACACCCGGCCAGGCCCGGCCGGTGGCGTCGAGCTCCACGAGCAGCGGCCCGCGCCACTCCAGCGCCTCGAGCCGGGGAACCCCTCCGGGCGCGGTCGACGCCTGCAGCTGCAGCCGCGGCGCGGGGTGCGCGCCGGTCGACAGCGGGTCGAGGAGGACGGCGAGGGGCTCCCCCGCGGTGGTTTCACCGGCGGCGGCCGGCGGCGGACCGGCCGGTGCGACGACGACCTCGGCGACGTGCTCGAAACCGTCACCGGCGACGACCGGGACGGGGAAGGGTTCGGTCAGAGGGGTGCTGTAGGTCTTGAAGGAGGCGTCGGTCCAGTTGCGCTGGTCCTCCATCTCGAACACCTCCCCGTGCAGGTCCAGCGACACGTCGAGAACGCCGTCCGTGGTCTCCGACGTCCAGTCGAGCCCGGCCACGTCCTCGGCCGGCTGGTGGGGGGCGATGTCGCGGGGGAACGCCGTGGTGGTGGCCGAACCGTCCGGGTGGCGCACCCGCAGAACGGTTCCGGCGACGTCGACCGGGTGCAGCACCACCAGCCCCATCCGGTTGCGCCGGAACGGGCGGGTCACCTCCCCGGCCACGGCCAGGCGTAGGCGGTTGCCCTCGGCGGTGAGTTCGGAGCGCCACTGCACGCCGGCGCCCAGGTCGTCGTGGGTGGCGCTGAGCACCACGTGCAGACGCTGATCACCGGCTTCCCGCACGTCCACCGAGCAGGAGGTGACGGGCACGGTGCGCCAGTCGTGGTCGCGCACGACGACGCGCAGGGCGCTGAGGACCGGCACCCCGCCGTAGCCGATGTCGTCGACCGAAACCCCCCGCACCGTCATCGTCCACGGACCGGTGGAGAGGTGCTGCGGAGCCGGCTCGTCGTCCCGCCACGCGTCCAGGTCCTCGGTGCTGTCCGTGCCGCCGGTGGGCTGGGGCGACGACACGCTCACAGGGAGGTCATCCCCCCGTCGACGCGGAAGATCGCGCCGGTGGCGAAGGTGGCCTCGTCGCCGCCCAGGTAGACCATGATCCCCTCCACGTCGGCCGGGGTCCCCGCCCGGCCCAGGGGCGTGCGGCTCACGATGGCGGCCCGGGAGGCGGCGTCGCCGGAGATGGCGGTGACCAGCGGGGTCTCGGTGTAGCCGGGCACGACGGTGTTGACCCGGACGCCGTCGGCGGCGTAGGCGGCGGCGACCGTGCGCACCAGGCCGTGGACGCCGGCCTTGGAGGAGGAGTAGGCGGTGAAGTCGCGTCCCTCGCCGTTCAGGCCCGTGGGGCTGCCGGTGCAGATGATCGACCCGCCGCGCCGTCCGTCGGTGCGTCCGCGCATCGCCCGCACGGCGTGCTTGACGGTCAGGAACGTGCCGGTCAGGTTCACGTCGATCGTGCGCCGCCACACGTCCAGGTCCAGGTCGGCGACCGGCGCGTCGTGCCCGAACAGCTGCACCCCGGCGTTGGCCACCACCACGTCCAGCGGTCCGGTCCCGGCGAGGACCCGGGCGTACGCGGCGGCGACGCTGTCCTCGTCGGTGACGTCCACCTGCACCGCGGTCGCGGTACCGGCGAGCCCCGCGGGGAGTTCGGCGACCGCGCGGTCGGCGCCCGGCAGGTCGCGGTCGGCGAAGACGACGTGCGCGCCCTCGGCGGCGAAGCGGGTCGCCACCGCGCGGCCGATGCCGGAGGCGGCTCCGGTCACCAGGGCGTGCTTGCCCCGCAGGCGTCCGGTGGTCGTGCCGTCCGTGGTGGCGCTGCTCATCGTTCGATCTTCTCCAGCTTGAGCATCCTGGTGATGACGGAGTCGAGTTCGTCGTCGCGGAAGATCTTCTTCCAGTCGTCCTTGACGATGGACTCACGGCCGTAGTCCATCGCGATCAGGCACGCCTCGGAGAACGGGTTCGACCCGCGCAGCGTGTTCGTCAACGCGATCTGCACGTGCCCGAACAGCATCGCCTTCGCGGCCTCCTCCGGCACCCCCACGGTGTGGACGGTCTCGTGCAGCGCGTCCTTCAGGAGCTGGCCGATCATGCAGGCCACGGTCTCGACCAGGGTGGGTTCGAGGACGGCGAGCTGCTTGACGCTGACCCAGTGGACGGTGTCGACGGGCCCGTACATGGTCCGGATGACGTCCTCGGCCACGGCCCGCTTCTGCTGGTCGTCGTGCTCGAACGCCGCGACGACGTTCTGCCGGGCCGCCTCGCCGCCGAAGTTGTCGGCGTACTCCTCCGGGCGGGTGCGTTCGAGGAACACCGAGGGGTGGCAGGGGTGGGCGACGGCCTGGGCGACGTCGGCGCGCTGGGCGAGCAGGCCGGCGTAGGCGGCGGCGGGGTCGAGGGTGAGCAGGATCGAGCCGGGTTTCATGGCCGGTACGACGGACTGCGAGACGACGCCCAGGACGGTGTCGGGCACGGCGAGGACGACGACGTCGGCGCCGTCGACGGCTTCGGCGGTGGACACCGCGGTGCGGCCCTCGGCGGCCATGCGTTCGGTGCCGGCGGGGGAGGTCTCGGCGTAGCGGACGGTGTGGGCGGACTTCTGCAGGTTGCGCGAGACGCGCATGCCCATCTTGCCGCCGGCCCCGACGACGGCGACGACGACGGACGGGGTCTCGGTGGGGGTCTCGGTGGGGTCTTCGGTGGTGGTCACGATCCGGTTTCCCTTCAGCGGTTCGAGAACAGCAGGACGTTGAGCCAGTCGGAGTCGACCGGCGGGTGGTCGACCAGCGGCCGCAAGGCTCGCAGCTCGGGGCCGTCGAGGTCGGGGACGACGCGCGGTTCCGGGCCGAACGCCAGCACGGGGCGCTCCGCCGACGCGTACGCCGGCCACTCGGGCAGCAGCGGGTTCTGCGGGGACCCGGTGCGCGCGAACGCGACCCAGGTCGCACGCAGCAGTTCCGAGAGCCGGTGGGCGTCCGCTCCCCCGCCGTTCAGCCCCGCGGCGGCGTCGACGTTGCCGAAGACCAGCGCGACGTCCACCTCGTGCGGCGACAGGAAGTCGCCCACCGGTGTCCGCCACGTGATCCGGTACCGCCAGGCCGGTGCCCCACCGTCGGCGGCGCGCGAGGCCGCCCGGTCGGCGAGCCGTTCGGCGTTCGCGGTGAAGACCAGTCCCGAGGCGATGCGCAGGAACACCTCGTACGGCGAGGCGCCCGGGTGCGAGACGCGCACGGCGTCGACGACCCCCGCCGCGGCCTCCCCCAGCGGGGCCAACCGCTGCGCCAGGCCCTGCTCGGTCAGGGACGGCAGGTCCGGGGAGCCGACGCTCGTGAACAGCGCGACCTCGGTGTCGAGGTCACCGACCAGGACGGGGACGTCGAAGCTCACGGCGCTGGGCCGGGGTTCGAACGGGTCGTCGGGCACCACGACGCCGTCGGCGACCGCCCCGAACGCCGTCAGGCCCCGGCGGGCGCTGACGGACCGGCCGGCCCGCAGCAGGTCCTGCGTCGACAGTTCCCGCAGCCCCTCGACGTCGGAGGTCCCGGCCGCGGCGAACAGCTCCTTCGCGGCGACGGCGGCCTGGGCCGTCGTCTGCACCCGCGGGGTGGCCCCGCTGGACAGGATCGCCCGGTGGAACAACCCCCGGGCGGCCGGCATCCCCAGCAGCGTCGAGATCTTCATCGCCCCGCCGGACTGACCGAACACCGTGACGTTCCCCGGGTCCCCGCCGAACTCGGCGGCGTTGTCCCGCACCCACTGCAGCACCTGGACGACGTCGAGCATCCCGGCGTTCCCCGACCTGGCGCACGGGTGGTCCGGGTCGTCACCCAGGTGGTCGCCGAGGTGCAGGTACCCGAAGACGTTGAGCCGGTGGTTGAAGGTCACGACGACGACGTCGCCCTCGGCCGCGAGCTTCGCCCCGTCGATGGACGGCGACGACCCGGAGTTGGTCGCGTACCCGCCGCTGTGCACCCACACCATCACGGGGCGCTGGCCGCCGTCGCGCGTCGCGGGCGTCCAGACGTTGAGGAACAGGCAGTCCTCGCTCTCGGGCAGGTTGTCCGTGAGCCCGATCATCTGCAGGAACGGGAACTGCGCGCGGTCGAACCGGACGTCGGGATCGTCCTGCGGGCAGGTGGGGCCGAACTCCCAGGCGTTCGCCACGTCCGTCCAGCCGGCGGGCGGACGGGGCGGCTCGAACCGGTGCCCACGGGTGTCCGCGCCGTAGCGGATCCCCTTGAACACGTGGACGCCGTCCTCGCGGACCCGTCCGCGGACGGGACCGTGCACGGTGCGGGCCAGGCTCTCGTCGAACACGTCTCACTCGTTTCCCGGAACCGGTGGTTCCGCTCGGTCGGTGCGCGGACCGCTGACGACCACGGTCGCGTCGCGTCAGCCCTGCGCGCTCGAGGCGGCGAAGCTGCCGCCGCCCTGTTCGTCCTGCTCGGCCTGGGCGGCGAGCAGCCGGTGCCGGTCGGCGCGGCGCTGGGCCTGCCGCGCCGGGTCGGGCACCGGCGCCGCCAGCAGCAGCCGCTGGGTGTACGGGTGCTCGGGGGTGGACGTGACGAACCCCGCGGGACCGGTCTCCACGATCCGCCCCGACGTCATCACCGCCACCCGGTGCGAGATGTGCCGCACCACCGACAGGTCGTGCGTCACGAACAGGTACGCCACCCCCGTCCGCTCCTGGATCTCGATGAACAGGTCCAGCACCCGCGCCTGGTTCGACAGGTCCAGCGCGCTGACCGGCTCGTCGCACACGATCAACCGCGGGTCGCGCGACAGCGCCCGCGCGATCGCCACCCGCTGGCGCTGCCCGCCGGAGAACTCCCGCGGCAACCGGCCCCCCGCGTCCGCGGGCAACCGCACCTCGTCCAGCAGGTCCCGCACCCGCTTGCTCGCCGCCGCCCGGGACACCCCGGCCACCAGCAGCGGCTCGGTGAGGATGTCCTCCACGGTCAGCGCCGGGTTCAGCGACGTGTACGGGTCCTGGAACACGACCTGGACGTCGTCGGACAGCTTGCGCCGCTCGGCCTTGCCGATGTTCGAGATCACCCGGCCGTCGAACCGGACCACCCCAGCCGTCACGGGGGCCAGCCCCAGGACGGCGCGTCCGAGGGTGGTCTTGCCCGAGCCGGACTCCCCCACCAGCCCGACGGTCTCGCCGGCGGCGATGTCCAGGGAGACCCCGTGCAGGGCCCGGAACGGCTTCTTGCCGAACCCCTTCGCGGGGTACTCGACGATGACGTCCTCGATCTCCAGCAGGCTCACGCTGCCACCTCGGTTCGCTCCGTCGCGGCGCTCGTGACGCCGCCCTCCCCCGCCACCACGCAGCGACTGCGTCGGCGTGCCGCCTCGGTCCAGGCGCCGTCGCGCCGCTCGTCGCTCACGAGATCACCTTCAGCTCGGGACGGGGGGCGGTGTCCTCCAGGGTGGAGTCCAGCAGCATCCGGGTGTACTCGTGCTGCGGGTCCGCGAACACCGCGACGGCCGACGCGTGCTCGACGATCCTGCCCGTCTGCATGACGACCACGCTGTCGCACAGGTCGGCCACGACCCCGAAGTTGTGGGTGACGAGCAGGACCCCCATGTTCCGCTCGGCCTGCAACGACCGGATGAGGTCGAGGACCTCGGCCTGGACGGTGACGTCCAGGGCGGTGGTGGGTTCGTCGGCGATGAGCAGGTCCGGTTCGCAGGAGACCGCCCCGGCGATGAGGACGCGCTGGGCCATCCCCCCGGAGACCTCGTGCGGGTAGGAGGCGAAGACGCGGGCGGGGTCGGCGATGCCGACGCGGGCCAGCAGCCCGAGGGCCTTCTCCTTCGCCGCGGCCCTGGACAGCCCCAGGTGCCGGCGCAGGGGTTCCACCAGCTGCCACCCGATGGTGAACGACGGGTCGAGGTTGCTCATGGGCTCCTGCGGGATGTAGCCGATCTTCGCGCCGCGCAGGTCGTTGAGGGTCTTGCCCGACAGACCGGTCAGGTCCTCGCCGGCGAAGGTGAGGGAGCCGGCGGAGATCACCGCCTCCGGCGGCAGCAGCCCGAGCACCGAGAACGCCGTCTGCGACTTGCCCGACCCGGACTCCCCCACCAGCCCGAGGACCTCACCGCGGCGGACCGTCAGCGAGACGCCGTCGACGACGGTGCTGAGTGAACCGTCGGGCCGGGGGTAGGAGACGCGCAGGTCGTCGACGACGAGCAGCGCGTCCTCGTCGTGCGGCGCGCGGGGCCGGCCCGCGGCCTCCACGACGGCCGTGCCCCCGGCGACCCGGCGACGCCGGGCCCTGGAGGCGCCACCCTCCAGGGCGTCGCGGACGCTGTTGCCCAGCAGGGCGCACGCGACGACCATGAGGCCCAGGGTCAGCCCGGGCCACAGCAGCAGCACGGGCTTGAGGTAGATGTTCTGGAAGGCGTCGGACAGCATGGAACCCCAGCTGGGGTCGCCCGCCGACCCGAGGCCGAGGAACTCCAGGCCGGACTGGATGACGACGCCGATGCCGAACATCTGCGCGGCCTGGATGATCGACGGCGCGGCGACGACGGGCAGGATGTGCCGGCGGACGATGCGCGCGTCGGACAACCCCGAGACCCGCGCGGCGTCGACGTAGAGCTCCTCGCGCACCGCGGTCACCGAGGCCCGGATCAGGCGGAACACCCCGGGTGAGAGCAGGACGCCGAAGACGGCCATCGCGAGGTACGTCGACTGCCCGACGACCGAGAGCACGACGAGCAGCAGGATGATCGCGGGGACCGCCATGAGCAGGTTCGCCAGCCACGACGTCACGGCGTCGAACCAGCCGCGGAAGTAGCCCGCGACCAGACCGGCGGGGACCCCGATGAGCAACGCCACACCGGTCGCGACGAGGGTGCCCGTCAGGCTCGTGCGCGCCCCGTACAGCAACCGGGCCCACACGTCGCGGCCGACGCCGTCGGCCCCGAGGGGGTGCCCGGCGCCCGCGGGGGCCAGGGCGTCGGCGACGGCCGTCCTGCGCGGGTCGGCGGAGGTGAGCAGCGGGGCGAACACCGCGGCGAGGACGATGAGGGCCAGGACCAGGAGGCAGGCCAGCGCGACCGGGTTGCGGACCACGCGGTGGGCCAGTCCCTTCCGGGCGGCCGGGGCCACGACCGGGGTCGCGGCGGGGGTGGGGATGGAACTCATCAGACACGCACCTTCGGGTTGAGCCAGCCGTGCGCCACGTCCATCAGCAGGTTCACCAGGGCGATGAGGACGACCGTGACGACGACGATCCCGAGGACGACGGGCTGGTCGCCCTGCGAGGCCGTCGACAACGCCGCCGTCCCGATGCCCGACAGGCCGAACACCTTCTCGACCACGACGGCCCCGCCGATGAGGCCGATGAACTGCAGGGCCAGGACGGTCAGCGCGGGGGGCGCCGCGTTGCGCAGCGCGTGCCGGAAGAGCAGGCTGCGGGTGCTGATCCCCCGGGCCCGCAGGGTCCGCACGTAGTCGCGGCGCAGGACGTCGACCATGGAGCCGCGGACCTGCTGGGCCGTGGCGGCGATCGCGCCGACGGCCAGGGAGACCGCCGGCAGGAGGATGGACTTCCACCACCCCGACGGGTCGTCGGCGAACCGCACGTACCCCGTCGCCGGCAGCAGGTGCCACTTCACGGCGACGAACAGGGCCAGCAGCAGCGCGACGAGGAAGCTCGGCAGCGCGAAGCCCAGGACCGCCAGCACCTGGACGACCCGGTCCAGCCAGCCCCCGCGCACCGCGGCCGCCACCCCGATCAGGGTGGAGACCACGGCGGACAGCACCAGGCCGAGGACGACGATCGACAGGGTCACCGGCAGCGCGTTGGCGAGGGTGGAGCTGACCGGCTGACCCGTGAACCACGAGGTCCCGAGGTCACCGCGGACGAGGTGGCCGAGGAAGCTCGCGTACCGCACGGGCAGGGGCTCGTCGAGCCCGAGCTCGGCGGCCTTCTGCGCTTCCTGCGCCGCCGTCGCCGACTGCCCCACGATGGCGCGGGCCGGGTTCGTGCCGGTGAACTGCAGCAGGACGAACGTCACGCTGGCCAGCACCAGCACGAGGACCAGGGCGGCGACCAGGCGCCGCACCAGGAATCCGAGCACGACGACCCTCCGTCAGTTCGCGGGCTTGTAGTCGTAGATCCAGGGCGCCGTGGCGAACTTGCGCTGGACGACCGCGACCTTCTTCGAGGAGGCGTGGTAGGCCTCGGACGTCGACCACGGCGCGTTCCAGGCCTGCTGGACGGTGTACTCGTTGAGCTGGCGCAGGATGCCGTCGCGCGTGGTGTCGTCGGTGGCCCGCTGCGCCTGGTCGATGAGGGCCTGCGCCTGCGGGTCGGTGTACTTCGTGAGGTTCCACAGGGAGTCGGGGGCGATCTCGATGCTCACGGTGTCCCAGGCGCGGAACGAGGCCAGGATGAACCAGCACATCGCCCACTTGCCGCTGAGCAGCTGGGTGATGAGCTGGTCGCTGGGCACCGTCTCGTACTTCGGCGTCACCCCGATGGCCTGCAACGCCTCGGTGATGGAGGCCTGGGCGCTGGGGAAGATGGCCGAGAAGTCCGGCATGGCGACCTCGAACCCGTTCGGGTACCCCGCTTCGGCCAGCAGCGACTTGGCCTTGGCGACGTCGTAGGGGTAGAGGTCGTTCAGGGTCTCGTCGTAGGCACCGGTGTCCGGGTTGAAGACCTGGGCGGTGGGTTTCCCGAGCCCGCCGTTGGCCTTGACGATGGCCTCGCGGTCCATCGCGTGGTTGAGGGCCTGCCGGACGCGCACGTCCTTCAGCGCGGGCAGGATCTTCCCGCCGCGGTCCCAGATGTACAGGCCCGTGATGTCCCCCGGGGAGTACTTGACGACGTTGAGCCCGGCGCTCTTGAGCGGTTCGGCCTGCTTGTAGTCGGTGATCTGGCCGGCGTCGATCTGACCGGACCGCAGCGCGTTGACCAGCGCGGTGGCGTCGGACAGGTACTTGAAGACGATCGTGTCGAAGGGGAACGCGGCCTTGTTCCAGTAGTCGGCGTTGCGGGTGAACGTGTACTGCGAACCCGCCGTCGTGCCGGAGCCGGACAGCACGTAGGGGCCCGAGCCCACGGGCTGGGTCTGCAGCCCGGGTGTGCCGATGGCCTTGGGGCTGGCCATCATCCCGGAGACGTTGGCGAGGTTGGCCAGGAGCGAGGGATCGGGGGCGGTGATGGTCACCGTCACCGTCGAGGGGTCGACGACGTCGACGGACTTCAGCCCGGCGAGGTGGGTCGCGGCCTCGTTCGAACCGGTCTTGGTGTTCTCCAGGTTGGCCTTGACCGCCGAGGCGTCGAACGCGGTGCCGTCGGTGAACTTGACGTCGGTGCGCAGCTTGAGCGTCAGGACGGTCTGGCTCGCGTCCCAGCTCCACTCGGTGGCCAGGTTCGGTTCGAGCTCGGCCTCGGCGCTGGCCAGCAGGAGGGAGTCGTAGACGGGCTGGTAGTAGATGGTGTTGTTGCCGAAACCCGCGTCCTTGAGGTCCCACGGCTGCGGGGCGGCGATGGTCGCCAGCGTCAGCGTCGTCGAGCTGCCGCCGTCGCCGCCGGAGTCGCCGCCACCGCCGCAGGCGCTGAGTCCGAGGACAGCCGCCGAGCCGCCGCTGGCTGCGAGGAAGGTGCGCCGTTGCATGTCTGCTCCTGGTTGCCGAGTTCTGGCCGGGCCGCGCCCGGTCACCGAGGGGTGGGAGTGGAACGGGCGCCGGAACCGACTGCCGTGTCGGTCCGGCGGTGATCAGAGGGGGCGGGACGACGTCCCACCGGTGATTCTGCCGCTGTCAGGTTTCCGCGTCAACCGGTTGACCGGATTTCGTGGAAACTCTCAGGAACTCTCGCGCACCCGGACGAGGCGCAGCGCCATCCACTGCCGGGCCGGCAGCTGCACGCGGAACCTGCCCTCGAACTCACCCTCGAGCCGGTCCACGGTCATGTTCCACGTGTCGATGACGTCGACGGTCCAGCGTCCCGGCGGCGCCACGACGTCGCGGAACCGGGGCCGGCCGAAACCGAGGTAGGCCAGCAGGTACTCCCCGTCGACGCCACCCCAGCGCACGTCCCACTCCGAGGCCAGCGGCTCGATCGCCCCACCGGGGGCCTGCCCGATGACGTCGGCCAGGAAACCCATGCGCGCCGGGCTGTCGCCGACGAGCTCACCCCCCTTGGACCACCAGATCTCCTCCCGCTCGTTCCAGTAGGTCTCCCCGTGCGCGACGTACCCGCCGCGCACCGCCCCCTCCCAGCAGCGGCGCGTCATCTCCTCGCCGGTGATGTTGCCCCAGCCCTGGTCGATGTCGCCCTCGTAGGCGCACTCGTCGACGACGATCGGCTTGCCCCACTGCTCCCGCCACTCGGTGGTGTTCTCCGCCGTGCGGTAGACGTCGATGCGCTGGGTCGAGCAGTGCGTGATCCAGGGCCTGGTGTAGTCGTAGAACCCGAAGCAGTTGTGGATCGAGTTCAGGTGCCCGACGTGGTCCTCGGCGACGACGACCTGCGCCATGCGCTCCCAGTCCTCGACGGTCTTGGCCCACAACAGGTCGTACTCGTTGGCCATGGACCACCAGACGGTGGGGAACGCCGCCAGCCGGCGGACGACGTGCTGGACGAACCGGTCGTCGGCCGCCGCGCCCATGTCGGAGAAACCCCAGCGGTCGTAGGCGTGGAAGAGGATGAGGTCCGCCTCGATCCCCCGCTCGGCGAGCGCCGCGACGCTCTCCTCGAGCAGGTGGAAGAACGCCGGGTCGAAGCGGGTGTGGTCGAACTCGCCGTCGTCGCCGCGGACGAAGGGGAAGACCTCGGGTTCGTTGGAGTTGTACAGGTAGGACTTGGGGAACACCGTCATGCGCATCTTCGTGAAGGGCGAGGCCTCCAGCGTCTCCAGCGTCTGCTCGCGCAGGTGCGCGGGCTGGTGGATCCAGGCGTAGGCCGTGGTGCCGACGGGCGTGTAGCGGGTCCCGTCGGCGTGGGCGAAGTGGAAGGTGTCGGCCACGCGCACGGGGCCGTGCTGGCCGGGGGCCGGGGGGTCGACCTCGACGGTCCCCTCGATGCCGTCGAGGGACCGCGCGGTGGAGCGGGTGCGGAAGGTCCACGTGCCCTCGACCTGCGGGCAGAAGCGCAGCAGGTAGCGGCCCTCGCCGTCGTAGAACCCGCCGACGCGGACGTCGCCGGACGGGCCGTGGACGTCGGCGGTGAGGTCGACGTCGACGAAGGGGTTGCCGTGGTCGGGTCCGTGGAAGGAGATCTCGACCACGCCGTAGCGGGTCCCGCGGGCGGGGACGTGGACGCGGGCGCTGCCGCGCGGGACGTCGGGGGTCTCGTACCCGGGGTCCGGCTCGATCCTCGGGGCCTCGGGACGCGGTGCGACCTCACCGACCTCGATCTCGGAGATCCGGTCCCAGAAGTCCTGGAGCCGCTGGGGGTCGCCGGCGAGGACCCGGTCGTGGTCGACGATGACGCCGAGGGGGGCGGAGCGCAGCTGCAGGGCCATGGGGGAGTTGGCGACGCCGGGCAGGAACTTCTGCACGACGGCGCGGGCGGCGGGGTCGTCCAGGACGTGGCCGACGCTGGACTCACGGGTGTAGGGCACGGATCTCTCCCGGTGCGCGGACGCGCGTCGTCGCTGACACGACCTCTGCGGCGGAGGCAGAGGTGCACCGGTTGACCAGTGCCCTCAAAAGCTAACACGCCTCAGGTTTGGAGGACAGGCCTTCGCCCGGGGAGGTGGGACCGTCGGGTGGACCCTCAGCGCAGGGCGTCGATCAGCTGCCGCAGGTGGTCGGCCATGTCGAGGTCGGGGGTGACCAGCCAGCGCGTCTGCAACCCGTCCATGAGCGAGATCAGCGTCACCGCGGTGGCGTGCGCGCTGAGCCGGGTCGACAGGCGGCCGGCCCGCTGGTCGGCCAGCACCGCCTCCTCGAGGGTCTTCGTGATCCGCGCGTAGCGGTCGGCGAAGAAGGCGTGGGCCGGGTGCTGCCGGTCGCTGGCCTTGGCGGCCATGTCGGCGAACAGCTCGACGGCGTGCGGCGAGCGCTGGTTCTCGGCCGCGATCGTGACGAGGTGGTGGACCAGGTCGACGACGTCGCGGGCCCCCTCCCCCTCGTCGCGGAAGCCGATGACGGCGACGAGGAGCTCGTCCCGGGAGGAGAAGTGGTGGTACGCAGCCGCTTCGGAGACCCCGACGGCCGCGGCGACCATGCGCATGGTGACGTTCTGGTGACCGTGCTCGAGGACCAGCCGCTCGGTCGCCCGGACGAGCTGCGCCTTGCGTTCGGTGCCGACCGCGTAGGGACCCCGCCTGGTCATCGGCTCGCTCACCACGCCACGGTACGAGACCGCGGGCCCCGCACCCGTGCCGCCGGCGGTCAGGGGGCGGCGTCCGCCCCCTGCGGGCCCAGCCGGACCGCGAGGACGGCGATGTCGTCGAGGCCGGTGGGACGCATCCCGGTCAGCAGGTCCTGACCCAGCCCCCGCAGGGGCACCGTCCCCAGGTCGGCCGCGACCCGCAGCAGGCGCTCGAGGCCGGTGGTCAGCGACTCGCGGGGACGTTCGACCAGCCCGTCGCTGTACAGGACCAGGGTCGACCCGTCCTCCAGGGCCGTCGCGGCGTCGGCGCGCGGCAGGTCGTCGACCCCGACGGGCAGGTCCACCACGTCGTCCAGCAGGCGCGCCGGTCCACCGGGGCTCAGCAGCAGCGGCGGGGGGTGGCCCGCGTTCGACCACTCCAGGCGCACCCCGGCCGGACCGGCGGCGGTGACGCGCGCGTACAGCAGGGTCACCAGGTCCTGGGGGGCGAAGCGCTGCACCACGCGGTCCAGCCGGGCCACGACCTCCGAGGCCGGGGCGACGCGGTCGCCCGCCAGGGCGCGCAGCTTGTGGCGGATCGCGCCCATGCGGGTGGCGGCGTGCAGGTCGTGACCGGCGACGTCACCGATGACCAGGCCGGTGCTGCCGTCGGGCAGGGCGAACGCGTCGTACCAGTCACCACCCACCTGGGCGAGGTCGCTGGCGGGGCGGTAGAGGCCGGACAGGGCCAGCGGACCGATCCGGTCGGCCAGTTCCGGCAGCAGGGCGCGCTGCATCTGCTCCGCCCGGCGCACCTGGTGCCCCAGCAGGCGGGTGGTGTCCAGCAGGGCCGCGGCCCGGGCGGCCAGGTCGGCGACGAAGTCCCGGTCCTCCTGCCGGTAGGGGCGGGTGCCGTCGGTGCGCACCAGCGTGATCGCGCCCAGCGTCCGCCCCCGGGCCCGCAGCGGGGCGGTGATGCCCTCGGCCGCCCCGAGCTCGCGCACCAGGGCGAGGCGGTCGGCGGCCAGTTCGTCGACGGCGGTCGCCGGCACCTCCTGCTGGTGGAGCAGCGGCAGGCCCTGCAGGACCTGGGCCAGCGCGCTGGTCATCCCCGGGCGCAGCGGCGGCAACGGCCCCAGGTGCGTGGCGCCGACGGCGTCCAGGACCGGGTCGCGGTGCGCCAGGGCGACCCGTTCCAGGGTGGTCCCGTCCTCCCCCAGGACGTCGACGCACACCCAGTCGGCCAGGACGGGGACCACCCGGCGGGCCACCGCCCGCAGGCCCTCGACGACGTCGTCGCTCTCGCCCAGCACGTGCGAGACGTCGGCCAGCAGCGCCAGGCGCGCGTTGGACTCCTCCACCTCGGCCAGCCGCTGCCGCTGCCGCGCGGTCTGGGCCCGGGCGGCCTGCGCGTCGTAGAAGGTCAGGACGCCCCCGACCGGCGTGCGCGCCAGCACCGTCGGCGCGAACGCCCAGGTGACGGGGAGCAGGGACCCGTCCTTGCGCACGAGGTACTCGTCGTCCCGGCCCGCGGGCCGGGCCTCGCGCAGGCCCGCCAGGACCGGGCTGTCCTCGGCGGGCACCGGCCGGCCGTCGGCGCGCTGGTGGCGCACGTGCCGGTGCAGCGGGGTTCCGAGCAGCTCGGACTCGGTCCAGCCCAGCAGACGCTCCACGGACGGGGTCAGCGCCGTCACGGTCCCGTCGCGGTCCAGGGCGATCATCGCCACCAGGGCGCCGCTGAACACCGCCGGCAGCAGCGCGACGTCGACGGCGGCGCGGGTGTCGCGCTGGTCGCCCCCGGCCGCCGGCTGGGCCACCCCCTGCTGGGGGACGGGCCCCTGGAGCCGGTCGGCAGGTGCACCGGGTCGGACGTCCGGCACCGTTCCCCTCCTCCGCCTGGCGCTCCGCCAGCCCGCCGGCGGGCGGCTGCACCGCTGTTCCCCCGGCAGCGTACGCAGGCTCCGGGCGGTCTGGCCCGGTGAGGTTCTAGAAACACGCGGTGTCCGGGCCCACCCCCGGCGAGGAGCGCCGAACCGTGGCTGGATCCTTGCGACCATCGGCGCTCCGGCCAGTGGTCGTCCACGTCGACAGCACCCAGGGTGGACGGGGAAGCACCTGCAGGACACGAGGAGACGTGGATCCGTGACCGACCAGCAGAGCACGCCCCGCACCGACGGCAGCGCGGGCGACGCCGACTACGCCCGCATCGGCACCGGGTACAGCACCTACCGGCGTCCTGACCCGGTCATCGCGGCCGCCGTCGAGACCGCGCTGGGAACGGCGGAGACCGTCCTCAACGTGGGCGCCGGCGCCGGGTCCTACGAACCGGCCGAGCGCCGGGTCAGCGCGGTCGAACCCAGCGCCACGATGCGCCGGCAACGTCCACCGCACCTGAGCGTCGCCGTCGACGCGACCGCCGAGCACCTCCCCTTCGACGACGGCGCCTTCGACGCGGCGATGGCCACCTTCACCGTGCACCAGTGGCCGGACCTGGCCGCGGGCCTGGCCGAGGTGCGCCGCGTCACCCGCGGCCCCGTGCTGGTCCTGACCTGCGACCCCGCGGCCCTGGAGGCGTCCTGGCTGACGCGCTACGCACCGGAGGTCATCGCCACCGAGGCGCGCCGCTACCCGGCGATCGCCGCGATCGAGCGGGCGCTGACGGGCCCCGGCGCGGCGGGCGCACGGGTCGAGGTGCGGGCGGTGGACATCCCCCTGGGGTGCGTCGACGGGTTCTCCGAGGCCTACTACGGGCGCCCGGAACTGCTGCTGGACCCCGGGGCGCGCCGGGCGAACTCGGCGTGGAGCTTCGTCGGCCCCGAGGTCGAGCGGCGCTTCGAGCAGACCCTGCGCGCCGACCTGGACTCCGGCGCCTGGGACGCGGAGTTCGGCCACCTGCGCCGCCAGCCGACCTTCGCCGGCTCGCTGCGCCTCGTCGTCGGGCACGGGCCCGCCGGGGCCGGGCCGTCCTGACCCCGGCCGCCGCGGGATCGGTACGGTGCTGCGGTGGACGCTCACCAGGACGGTCCGACGGCGGACGACCAGGACACGGCCGACCGGACGCGGGCCGCGCTGGAGCGCGTGGTGGCGTCGGTCCCCGGTGACCCGCTGCTGCGCCCACCCGCGACCGTGGACCAGCTCGACGCCGCGCAGGAGCACCTCGGGCGCCCCCTGCCGGCGGACGTGCGGGCGCTGTACCTCCTGCACGACGGGCAGGTGCAGCACCGGCACGACGACCCGCGCTGGGCCGCGGGCCTGCTCGGCGGGGAGCCGCTGCTGCCCCTGCAGGACGTCCTGTTCCACTGGGACCAGTGGGCCGGTTTCGAGGACGAGACCGGCCTCGACGAGGGGGTGTCCTCGGAGCCGGAGGGTTTCGCGCGGGCGAAGTACTCCCTGCGCGGGTGGATCCCGCTCACGCACGACGGCGGCGGCAACCACGTGGGGATCGACCTCGACCCGGACGTGCGCGGCACCGTCGGCCAGGTCCTCCTGTTCGGCCGCGACGACGAGTGGCACCGGGTCCTGGCCCCGTCCCTGCGGTCCTACCTGGAGCAGCTCGCCGACCTGCTCGACCGCGGGCACGGGCAGCCCGACGGGGAGGGCTGGAGCCTGTCCGCCCCGGACGGCGCGGCGCCGCACACCCTGTTCCGGCCCCGGGGCTGAGACCGGGGGTCAGCGGGCGTCGAGGTGGTGGGCCAGGGCCCGCAGCCGGCGCCCCGTCTCCCAGCGGAAGACCCGCACGGCCACGGGTTCCACGAGCCGGGCCAGCGGAGCCGGGGCGCCGGTGAAGGTCAGGGTGTAGACGACCTCGCTGCGGCCGTCGCCGAGGTCGCGGTGGCGCATGGACGCGGCCCAGGCGGCGAAGAAGGGCGAGCGTGACGTCAGGGTGACCGCGGCCAGCTCCGGGCGCCGGAAGGTCACGTAGCGGGTGCGGAAGGTCAGGCCCCCCAGCGTCCACCGGGCCCGGCAGACGGCCTCGACGCCCCGGGCCGGAGCCGCACCGCCCACGGTGAACGCCTCGCGCAGCAGGGTGTCCCACCGCAACCGGCCCGGGTAGTCGTGGACGACGTCGAAGGCCACGGCGGCGGGCACGGGCAGGACCTGCCGGACCACGGCGTGGGCGCTCACGCCCCCAGGGTGCCAGGCCGCGGGGTCCCGGCCGGCGCGCTCAACGGCGGCGCAGGACCATGAGCGTGAGGTCGTCGGTGGGTCCCCCGGCCACGTGGCGGGCCACGGCCCGCAGCACCGCGTCGGCGACGTCGTCGGCCGTCCGCGCCCCGCCCGGCGCCTCGTCCAGCGCCTCGTCCAGCGCCCCGAGCAGCCCCTCGTCACCCAGCAGCTCGTGCTCGGGTGAGGCGGCCTCGGTCACCCCGTCGGTGTAGAGGACCAGGACGTCGCCGGAGCGGACCGGCACCTGCTCCTCGAGCACCGTCACGTCCGCGAACGGCCCCAGCAGCATCCCGGGCCGGCCCACGAACCGGGCCGGGCCCCCGCGCGGCAGCAGCACCGGCTGGGGGTGCCCGGCCAGGGCGACCACCGCGTCGCGACCCGCCTCGGCATCGGCGGGGAACTCCGGCAGGCGGACCGCCGCCACCGTCGCGAACCGGTCGTCCAGGGCCTCGTGCACGGCGTCCGCGACGTGCTCCAGCAACCGCCCGGGCCGGTCGACGACGCTGCTCAGACCGCGGATGCTCCAGCGCAGGGCCGCCGTGGTGGCCGCCGCCCGGGGCCCGCGGCCGGAGACGTCGCCGATGACGGCGAGCACGTGCCCGTCGGGGCGGACCTGCAGGTCGTAGAAGTCGCCGCTGACCTCTCCGCGGCTCCCGTCGGCGCGGGTCGCCGGCTGGTACCGGACGGCGACGTCCCACTCCGGGGTGTCCGCCAGCATCGCGGGCACGAGCCGGTTCTGGAGCTGGTCGGCCAGCTCGGCCGCCTCGGCGTACGACCGGTCGCGGGCCTGCTCGGCCCTGATCTGCTCGGTGACGTCCTGCTGGACGCCCAGGTAGTAGCGGACGACCCCCCGCTCGTCGGGCAGCGGGCTGAGGGCCAGCGCGTTGTAGAAGACCCCGCCGTCGGCGCGGCGGTTGGGGATCACGACCGTCCCGGACCGGCGGTCGTCGATGAGCTCGCGGATCCGGCGGGCGGCGTCGGTGACGTCGGGACCCCCGGAGAGTTCACCGGCCGTCGGCACGCCGTCCTGCAGGAAGCGGCAGTTGCGGCCGACCGTCTGGTCGAAGGTGTACCCGGTGATGGCGGTGAAGGCCTCGTTCACCCACACCACGGGCTGGTCCGGCAGGGAGACGTCCGACAGGCACACCGCGTTGCGGCCCTGCTGCGCGGCCCGCACGAGCAGGCTCCGCAGGTGCTCCTCCGCCAGGGCCGCCGCCGGATCGGCGGGGACGGCGTCGGGTCCTGCTGCGCTGTGCGTCGTCATCACCCCCCATGGGACCACCCCCCGCGACCGTTGTCGCGCGCGAGGGGCCTGCGGTGCGCGAGGGGGTGACGATCACCCCGGCGGGACGCGCCCGTTCACGCGGGCGGGGCGTAGAACTGCAGGTCGTTGCCCTCGCTGTCCTTGAAGGGGGCGATGCGACCCCACTCGTGGTCGCTGATCGGCCCGGTGAACTCGACCCCGGCGTCCTTCAGCCGGGCCACCTCGTCGTCCAGCCCGCCGTCGGGCTGGAAGCTGATGACGGCCCCGCCGGCGGAGCGCGTCGCGGTCTCCTCCCGGCCGTTCAGACCGATCATCAGGCCCCCGGCGTCGATCTCGCTCCAGTCCGGCGAGGTGGACGTCACGTCCAGCCCCAGGGTCTGGCCGTAGAACGCCACCGCCCGGTCCATGTCGTCGACCGGTACCCACACCGTCGCCACACCACTCGCCACGCCGACCTCCACGAAGATCCACCCGAGCCGGCCGGCCCGGTGGACCCACCGTGACCCCGGACCGGGGCGTCCGCACCCCGGAGCGCGGACCGTCCCGCTCAGCGGGCGCGCAGCCCGTCGAGCGCGATCCGCGCCAGCCGCCGCGCGGCCGCCGTCCGGCGCCGGGCCGGGACCGCGCTCAGGGCCCGGCCGGCCTGCAGGACGAGGACGAAGTCGTCGACGGTGGCGTCCGCACGCAGGTCGCCCGCCTCCCGGGCGCGGGCCATCAGCCGGCGCAACCGGCGCACCTGCGCGTGCCGGTGGGCCGCCAGTCCCGGTTCGTGCGGGTCGGCGGCCGTGAAGGCCTCGGTGAAACCCTGGTTGCGGGAGTTCACGACGAGGACCTGCTCGACGATCGTGCTGAACCCCGACCAGGGGTCGGGATCGGCGCAGCCCTCGTCCACGACGGCCGAGCACCGGCGCACCTCCTCGGCGAACGCGGCCTCGAGGAGGTCCTGCTTCGCCGGGAACCGCCGGTAGAGGGTCGCGGGCCCGACGCCGGCGCGGCGGGCGACCTCGCGCACGGTGACGTCCAGCCCGCGCTCGGCGAACAGTTCGCGCGCCGCCTGCAGCACGCGCTCGCGGTTGTCGCGCGCGTCGCTGCGCAGCACCTGAGGCAGTCCGGTCGTCACGTCCCTCACTTCCCTCGAACGGACGGGGGCGTCCACTACGGTCCGGCGAAACCCTAGACGAGGAGACGACGTGCGTGCAGTGGTGGTCCGGGAGTTCGGCGGTCCCGAGGGCCTGGAGGTGGTCGACGTCCCCGACCCCGCGCCGGGTCCGGGCCAGGTGCTCGTGGAGGTCGGGGCCGCCGGCGTGGCCGGGGTGGACGCCGTGATCCGGCGCGGGACGCTCGGCGGGTACGGGTTCCGGGCGGGTTTCGTGCCCGGCGCGGAGGTCGCGGGGACCGTGCGGGACCTCGGTGACGGCGTCGACCCCTCCTGGCGGGGACGGTCCGTGTGGGCGTTCCTGCGCCTGACCGGCGGCGGGTACGCCGAACGGGTCGCCGTGGACGTGGCCGACGTCCTCGAACTCCCGGCGGGACTGTCACCGGTCGACTCCGTGACCCTCGGCAGCGCGGGTCCCGTCGCGCACTTCGCCCTGGCGCACGGGCGGTTCCGCGCCGGGGAGTCGGTCCTGGTGCGCGGGGCCGCGGGGAGCATCGGGATCGCCGCGGTGGAACTCGCCGCCGCCGGGGGCGCCGGCGCGGTCGCGGTGACGACCTCCTCCCCCGGGCGCGGTCAGCGGCTGCGGGAGTTCGGGGCCACCCACGTGCTGGACCGTTCCGGCGCGGGTCCCGGCGCGGGCCCCGACGCGGGTTTCGACGTGGTGGTGGACGTCGTGGGCGGTCCCGACGTCCCGCGGTTCCTCGACCGGCTGCGGCCGAACGGCCGGTACGTCACCGTGGGGGCCGTGGCGGGGATGCCCCCGGCGGACTTCGGCGCCCGTCTGCTGGCGAACTTCCGCCGTTCCCCGACGTTCTCGACGTTCTCGCTCGACACGGTCCCCCACCCGGACGTCACGGCCGTGCGCGCGGAGCAGTTCGCGGCAGCGGTCCGCGGGGAGCTGCACACCGTCGTCCACGACGTCCTGCCGCTGGGGCGGGCCGCCGACGCGCACCGCGCGATGGACGCCGGGGAGGTGTTCGGCCGGGTCGTGCTCACGCCGTGAGCCGCGGGGTGCCCTTCGCCAGGGGCCCCAGGACCATGGCCCTCCTCAGGAGACCCCCACCGCGGTCCGGCCCCGGGCCGTCTCCCGCAGGTCGATCGTGACCGGCGCCGCGGCGGGTACCAGGACCACGGGTGAGCGCAACGTCCGCACCGGCAGGGTGCCGACGGTGCCCGCGGCCACCAGGAGCAGGTCCCCCACGCTCAGCCGGCGCGGCAGGACGTCCTCCAGCCGGCCCTCCACCACCTCGGCCTGCACCGGCCGGTGGGTGGCGGCCGAGACCCTGGCCCGGGTCTCGTGGTGCCGGCCCGTCGCGACGAGGTGCGCGTGCCGGCGCTCGGCCGGGTCGGAGCCGGCCGACCACGTCGTGAGCAGCCGCACCGGCAGGTCGCGGTCGAGGGCCCGGTCGGCGACGGAGCCGTCGGACCCGGGGTCGCCGGAGGAGGACACGACGACCACGCGACGCGGCGGGGTCAGCACGGCCTGCGGTCCCACGAGCACGACGGGCACGGTGCTGCGGGGGACGACGACGCCCAGCACCGGCCCGGCGCCCGGCCCCAGCGGGGCGGTGTCGCGGCCGCAGCCGAGGACGAGCTGGGCGCTGTCCGCGGCCAGCAGCGCATGGGCGACGGAGCCGGTGGTCAGGGTGACGTCGACCGGTGGCTCGCGGCCCGGGACCCGCAGCAGTTCCTCGGCCAGCACCGCGTCGAGGTCGCGGTGCCCCGCGCCGGGCCCGACCACCACGTGCAGCGGCCACCCGGTCGCCGCACTGTCCTGCACGGCCCAGCGCAGCGCCCGCCGCGAGGCACCCGATCCGGAGAAACCCACCGTCGTCGCGCGCACGCCGCCTCCTCGCGGTCGGGGCCGGGGGTGCGTCCCGGCGTCCTCCGATGGTCCCCCCGGCGCGGCCGGCGCACAACGGGAGCGCGGGCCGGTGCGCGGTCGGGGGCGCGGTTGGGGGCGCGGTCAGGGGGCGCGGTCAGGGGGCGCGGGGCGTCACCCTCCCGGCCCCGGGGACGTCACCGGGTGCCCCAGTCGTACAGCTGCTTGCGCAGCTTCAGGTAGACGAACGTCTCGGTGGTCCGGACCCCCGGGATGGCGCGGACGCGGTTGTTGACGATCTCCAGCAGCCCGTCGTCGTCCTCGCAGACCACCTCGGCGAGCACGTCGAAGGAACCGGCCGTCACGACCACGTAGGCGACCTCGGGGATGTCGGCGAGGCGGTCGGCGACGAGGCGGGTGTCCCCGTCGGCGCGGATGCCGATCATGGCCTGGCGGGCGAACCCCACCTGGACCGGGTCGGTGACCGCGACGATCTGCACGACGCCGGAGTCCAGCAGTCGTTGCACGCGTTGCCGAACCGCCGCCTCGGACAACCCGACGGCCTTGCCGACGGCCGCGTAGGACATGCGGCCGTCGACCTGCAGGACCTCGATGATCCGTTTGGAGACGTCGTCGAGCGGGGTGGGGGGCTGACGGTTCGGCACGCGCGGTCCTCGGTCCGGGGTCAGGACTCGAGGTTGGCCATGACGTGCTTGACCCGGGTGTAGTCCTCGAACCCGTACATCGACAGGTCCTTGCCGTACCCGGACTGCTTGAACCCGCCGTGCGGCATCTCCGCGACGATCGGGATGTGGGTGTTGATCCACACGCAGCCGAAGTCCAGCGCGGCCGACATGCGCATGGCGCGGCCGAAGTCCTTCGTCCACACGCTGGAGGCCAGCCCGTACTTCGTGCCGTTGGCCCAGCGCAGGGCCTCGTCCTCGTCGCTGAACCGCTGCACCGTGATGACGGGGCCGAAGATCTCGTTCTGCACGGCCTCGTCGTCCTGCCGCAGCCCCGACACGACGGTGGGCTGGTAGTAGAACCCGTTCGCCAGGTCGCCCGTGCCGCGCGCCCCGCCCGCGCCCAGGACGGCGTGGTCGGGCAGCCGGTCGACGAACCCGGAGACGTGGGCGAGCTGGTTCGGGTTGTTCACCGGGCCCACCGCGGTGTCGGGGTCGTCCGGCAGGCCGATCTTCGTGCCCCTCGCCTGCTCGGACAGGGCGGCGACGAAGTCGTCGTGCACGCGGGGCGCGACGAGGACGCGGGTGGCGGCGGTGCAGTCCTGACCGGCGTTGAAGTACCCGGCCGCGGCGATGGCCTCCGAGGCCGCGGCCACGTCGGCGTCGTCGAACACCACGACGGGCGCCTTGCCGCCGAGTTCGAGGTGGACGCGCTTGACCTGCTTCGACGCCGACTCCGCGACCTGCATCCCGGCGCGGATGGACCCGGTGATGGCGACCAGGCCGGGGGTCGGGTGCTCGACGAGGGCGCGGCCGGTGTCCCGGTCGCCGCAGACGACGTTGAGCACGCCGGGCGGCAGGACCTCGTTCGCGACCTGCGCCAGCAGGACCGTGGAGGCCGGGGTCGTGTCGGAGGGCTTGAGGACGATCGTGTTCCCCGCGGCCAGGGCCGGGCCGATCTTCCAGATCGCCATCATGAACGGGTAGTTCCAGGGCGTGACCTGCCCGACGACGCCGATGGGCTCGCGGCGGATCCACGACGTGTGCCCGGCGAGGTACTCCCCCGCCGACCGGCCCTCCAGGACGCGGGCGGCACCGGCGAAGAACCGGAGCTGGTCGACCCCCGGCGGGATTTCGTCGCTGCGGGTCAGCGAGACGGGCTTGCCGGTGTTGCGCACCTCGGCGGCGACGAACTCCTCGGCGCGGTCCTCGATGGCGTCGGCGAGGTCGAGCAGGAACTTCTGCCGCTCGGCCGGGGTCGTGCGGCCCCACGACGTGAACGCCGACGAGGCTGCGGCGTAGGCGGACTCGACGTCCTGCGCGCTCGAGCGCGGGGCCGTCGCGTAGACGGCCCCGGTCGACGGGTCGACGACGTCGGTCGTGGCACCGTCGGACGCCGGCACGGACCGGCCGCCGACGACGTTGAGGAGCGTCTCCATCAGTTCTTCCCTCCAACGGGGTTGTGGCAGTGCGCCGCCGGGGTGCCCGGCAGGTCGAGGGCGGGGTTGCGGTCGAAGAACCCCGCGGGTTTGAGGCGGAACACGACGGCGTCCGAGGGCATGACGGGCCAGTCCTCGGGCCGCGGCACGTGGTGGACGCCGAACACGTGCCACAGCACGGTGTCGGTGTCCTCCAGCGGTTCGTCGTCGGCGGTCCAGCGGGTGATCCCGAGGTCCTCCGCGCTCTGCGTGGGGTGGTCCCCCGCGGGCCAGAGCTCGTCGTCGTGGTGCCGGGTGACCCACACGTCGTGCCCGATGACGGGGGCCCGCAGGAACTGCGGGGCGTCGGGGGCGAACAGGTGCGGGATCGCGTCGGGCGTCACGAGCTTGTAGGCGGTCGGCGTCCCCCACGCGTTCGTGCGCTGCGTGCTGACGACCTTCCAGACCCGCTGCCGCTGCCAGTCGACGTCGCGGCCGGCCTCGCGCTCGGAGCGGATCGGGGTGGCCGTCGTCGTCAGGGCCAGGCCGTGGGGGTTGTCCGGCCCGGTGGGCGCGACGTGGGTGTCGACCTCGTGGACGGTGGTGCGCGGGCCGTCGACGTCGAGGTCGAGGCGGGCGACGAGGAAGTGCTGGTGGATGGGTGCGTAGGTGCGCTCGTCGACGAGGACCCCCGTCGCGGGTGTCGGCGCGCCCTCGGCGAGCGGCGTCGTCACCATGATGCCCGTCGCCCGCACCTCGCACTCGATCGTGCCGTCGAGGTACAGGCGCCAGTAGACGAGGTACTCGTAGTTGGCGACCGTGGCGTGGAAGGAGACCACCATGCGGCGCGAGCGGCGCACCTGCGCCCCGGCCCGCTCGTCGACGTGCTTCCACAGCACGGCGTCGTCCTCCTCGTGCAGGCAGATCGCCTGCGGGACGACGTAGGGCTCCCCGCGGGAGTCGGAGAGCACGGCGTCGAGGTAGCGGATCTCGCCGAGGCAGTCGCAGCCGAGCTCCAGCGAGGTCGTCATGTACCCCAGGCCCCACTCGCCGATGTCGTAGGCGGTGCGGCGCCGGTGCTCGAAGGAGGGGTCGCGGTACGGCACGACCATCTCGGCGAACGACATCCGGTAGCCGATCTCGCGGCGCTCGGTGCCGTCGTCCCACGCGAGCTGCTGGAGCACCAGGCCCTCGCGGTGGGTGAACCCGATCCGCACCGACCAGTTCCGCCAGCGCAGCTCACCGTCGTCGGAGATCGTGAAGGACGGCCCCTCGGGCTGGGTGATCTCCAGCGGGGCCAGGGCCGGTTCGGGGGTTTCCCCGGTCAGCGCGGGGTCGTACTCACCGCGGACCGGGGCGTCGGGCACGACGGGCCCGTCGTCGACGGCGAGCAGCTCGAAGGTGTTCACGTCGACGACGAACTTCAGGCCGTTCACGGGGTGCGCGTACGGGTTGCCGGTGGGCGTCTCGCGGCGCCACACGTCGACCCAGCCGAGCCGCCGGTCGCGCCACTGCTCGGGCATGACGGCCGCGCCGTACGTCCAGGTGTCCAGCAGGACCAGGTCGAGGTCGGTGATGCCGCGGGCGGCGAGCGCCTCGACGACGCGCGGCTCGGTGCGCAGCACCCGGTCGACCTCGTGGAACTCGTCGAGGGTGAAGTTGGGGGTGACGCCGGGCAGGTGCTCGAAGCGCTCGACGGTGCCGCCCACGAGGTCGACGACGACGTCGAAGGTGCGGTTGTCGGCGCGGTCCCACACGACCGAGCGGGCCCGGCGGGGCACCGCGTCGCCGGGCGACCAGGCGAGGACGTCGGCCTTGGGGGGCTCGGCCAGGCTCACCCCGGCGAAGCGCATCGTGGGGGTCAGCCGGCCGCTCGAGCGCAGGACGTCGAGGTTGCGGCGGAACTCCTCCTCACCCAGCGGGACCAGCGGGTGCGCGGGCACGTCAGACCTCCTCCGTCGGTGGACCGTCGGGGCTCAGTGTGTCGTCCCCGTCTGTCCGGAGCAAGGGTGACTGTCGTTTTCCGTCGTCTCGGGCCCGGTTCACGACGAATTCCGTGATCACGCCCGCTCCGCTGCTAGTGTCCCCGGGTTCTGGCCCCCTCCCACGCACAGGAGCCTCGATGGCGCGTACCGACCACCCCGCCGAACCACCCGCGGGCGGGCCCGCCGGCAAGGGCCTGCAGTCCGGGGCCCTGGGCCTGTGGGGCAACACCGTGATCGGCCTCGGCGCGACGGCGCCCGTCTACAGCCTCGCCGCCACCCTCGGGTACGTCGTCCTCGCCGTGCACGACAAGGCCCCCGCGATGTTCCTCCTCGCCTTCGTCCCGATGCTGCTGGTCGCCGTCGCCTACCGCGAGCTCAACCGCGCCGCCCCCGACTGCGGGACGACGTTCACCTGGGGCACCAAGGCCTTCGGCCCGTGGGTGGGCTGGATGGGCGGGTGGGGCGTGGCCGTCTCGGCGATCATCGTCCTGGCCAACGTCGCGGAGATCTCCGCGGTCTACACGCTGCGGTTCCTCGGCCTGGACGCGGCGGCGGACAGCCTGCTGCTGCGCACCGCGCTCGGCCTGGTCTTCATCGTCGGCATGACGTGGGTCAGCTACCGCGGCATCACGATCTCCGAGCGCATCCAGAACGCCCTCGTCATCGTGCAGTTCGCCGTCCTCGCGATCGTCTCCGTCGGCGCGTTGTGGCTGGTCTACTCCGGCGGCGCGGGCTCGCAGGCCGTGCGCCCGTCCTGGGACTGGTTCTCCCCGTTCGGGGTCAGCGGGTCGGCGATGGCCGAGGCAGTCATCCTGTGCATCTTCATCTACTGGGGCTGGGACGCCTGCCTGGCGGTGAGCGAGGAGACGCGCGACTCCGACCGGACCCCGGGCCGGGCGGCCCTGCTGGCCACCGTGATCCTCGTCGTGACCTACGTGCTCGTCGCGGTCGCCGTGCAGGCGTACGCCGGGTTCGGCACCACGGGCATCGGGCTGAACAACCCCGACAACGCCGACGACGTCCTGTCCACGCTCGGGCACCCGGTCGGCGGCGCCGTGATGTCGGGGCTCCTGCTCATCACCGTCGCGATCTCGGCGGCGAGCTCGACGCAGACGACGATCCTGCCCACGGCCCGCGGGACCCTGTCGATGGCCGTGTACGGGGCCCTGCCGCGCCGGTTCGCCAACGTCCACCCCCGGTACAAGACGCCCTCGTTCGGCACGGTCGTCATGGGCGCGGCGGCCGTCGCGTTCTACGTCGTCCTGAGCCTGGTGAGCCAGAACGCGCTGCAGGACTCGATCGCCTCCCTCGGGCTGGCCGTGGCGTTCTACTACGGCATCACCGCGTTCTCCTGCATCTGGTACTTCCGCCGGACCCTGACCCGTTCGGCGCGCGACCTGCTGCTGCGCGGGGTGCTCCCGGCCCTGGGCGGGCTGGCGATGCTGTGGGCGTTCGTGCAGTCCTGCGTGGACATGCTGAAGCCCGACTACGGGTTCACGACGTTCGGCCCGCTCGGCGGGGTGTTCGTCATCGGCATCGGCATGCTGGTCCTCGGCGTCCCGCTGATGCTGCTGTGCGCGACCCGGCTGCGGCCGTTCTTCACGGGCCGCACGCTCGACGCGGACACGCCGATCCTCGTCCCGGAGACCGGCGCGCCGCCCATCGGCGGCCTCTGACCGGCCCCCGACCGGGCCTCCGGACGTCCACCCACGCGCGGCACGGCCGGACGCCCCCCGAACGGCCGATCGCGTCACCGGCCCCCGCCGCCGACAGCAGTGGGGAACGGGCAGCCCACGAGGGGCTGGTGACCGTCGACCCAGAGGACCCACCGTGCTGCACCGCTCACGACCCGCCGTCGTCCCGCCGGCCACCGCGGCCGAGATCAGCGCGCTGGCCCGGACGCTGCTGCGCCGGCCGGAGCTGAACCACCTCGACGACGAGTCGTTGCTGCTGCGCATGGCGCGCACGACGGCGGTGGGGCACCTGCTGCGCTCGCGCGCGGTGGCCACGACCGGGGACGGCGAACGCCTGCTGGACGTCATGCTGCGCGACGGGCGCGCCGTGGTGCTGGACGTGACCGACCCCGCGCCCCGCGAGGGCGTGCTGGCGGTGCGGCGGCCGGCGAGCGCGCAGGACCTGCCGCGGGCCCGCGACATGGCGCGGGCGCTGGCCCCGCTGGTGGGGGCGCGCTGAGGGGCGAGCCCTCAGACGAGCCCTCAGGTGAGGACGCGGACGACCGTGAGGTCGTCGGCGAGGACGACCGCACCGCCGCGGGCGCCGGGTTCGAGGTGGCCCACGTCGGGGCGGCCCAGTGCCCGGGCCGGGACCGCGGTGAGCGCGGCGAGGGCGTCGTCGAGGTCCAGCCCGGCCGCCACCGCGAACGCCAGGGCCCGGTCCAGGGTCAGGGTGCTGCCCGCGATCGAGCCGCCCCCGGCGAGCCGGGCCACCCCGTCGACGACGTCCACGTCGAGGTCGCCGAGGCGGTAGCGGCCGTCGGCCGAGCCCGTGGCCGCCATGGCGTCGGTGACGAACGCGACCCGCCCCCGGCCCGCGCGGTGGGCGGCCAGCGAGAGCACGAGGGGGTGCAGGTGGACGCCGTCGGCGATGAGCTCGACCGTGACGCGCTCGTCCTCCAGCAGCGCGGCGACGGGACCGGGGGCGCGGTGGTGCACCGGGGGCATGGCGTTGAACAGGTGCGTGGCCCAGGTCGCGCCGGCGTCGACCGCGCGGCGGGTGAGGTCGGCGTCGGCGTCGGTGTGCCCGATCGCGGCGACCGCCCCCGCCGCGGCGATGCGCTGCACCGCAGCCAGTCCGCCCTCCAGCTCCGGGGCGACGGTCACCATCGCGACCAGTCCCGGGCGCAGCAGCCGGTCGAGGTCGCCGGCCTCGGGGGCCCGCAGCAGGGAGGCGTCGTGGGCACCGCGGTGGTCCGGGCTCAGCCACGGGCCCTCGAGGTGGATCCCGGCCAGGACGCCGTCGGCGACGAGGTCGGCGTAGGCGTCCAGGGTCCGGGCGAGCTCGTCCACGGGGCGCGTGACGAGGCTGGCGACGATCGTCGTCGTGCCGTGGGCGCGGTGGGTCGCGGCCACCGTCAGCGCGTCCTCGACGGACCCGCCGAAGCTCACCCCTCCCCCGCCGTGGCAGTGCACGTCGACGAACCCCGGGACGACGTGGGCGCCGTCGACGACCTCGTCGGCCGCGGGGGCGGGCCCGGTGCCCGTCCGCAGGACGCGCGGCCCGTCGAGCAGCACCCACTCCGCGGTGCGCGTCCCCGTGCGGACGGCGCCGCGCGCGAGGACGGTCACCGCGTCTCCGTCACCTTGCGCAGCCCGCGCGGGGCGTCCGGGTCGAGCCCGCGGGCGACGGCCATCTCCAGCGCGAGCCGCTGCAGCGGGACGATCTGCACGATGGGCGCGAGGTCCTCGGGCATCCCCGACGGCAGGGCGAGGCGCACGGTCGCGTCCGGGGCCAGACCCGCCGGGGCGACGGCGCACACGTCGGCGCCGCGTTCGTGCAGGGCGGCCAGGACGGGGGCGATCGCCTCCCCGCCCGGGCCCTCGGGCACGACGGCGATGACGGGCCGGTCGGCGTCGACCATGGCCAGCGGACCGTGCATGAGGTCGGCCGCGGAGAACGCCTGCGCCGACAGGTACGAGGTCTCCATGAGCTTGAGCGCGGCCTCGCGCGCGGTCGGGTAGGAGTACCCGCGGGCGGTGACCACGAGCCGGTCGACGAAGCGGTACCGGGCCGAGACCTCCGGCACGTCGTCGGCGGCGACGGCCTGCGCGAGGAACTGCGGGACCTCCTGCGCCGGGGTGAGATCGCCTGCGCGCCAGGTGGTCACGAGCAGCCACAAGGTCAGCAGCTGGGCGGTGTAGCTCTTGGTCGCGGCGACGGCGAGCTCCGGGCCGGCGTGCACGTCGAGGTGGTGCTCGGCGGCGGCGGCCAGCGGGGAACCGGGGTTGTTCGTCACCGCCAGGGTGATCGCCCCGGCCCGGCGGGCGGCCGCGGTGGACTCGACGAGGTCGGGCGAGCCGCCGGACTGGCTGATGCTGATCCACAGCACGCCGCGCAGGTCCGGCGTCGCCCCGTAGACGGTGAGCGTCGAGGTCGACGTCAGCCCGCAGGGCAGGCCCAGGCCGACCTCGATCAGGTACTTGGCGTACAGGGCGGCGTGGTCGCTGGTGCCGCGGGCGGTGAGCAGGACGGCGCGCGGGGCCGCCTCGCGCAGCACGGCGGCGACGCGGGCCAGCTCGCCGCCGGCGGCGGACAGGACCCGGTCGGCGACGGCCGGCTGCTCGGCGATCTCGGAACGGACGAGGTGACCACGGGGGGCGCTCACGGCAGGCTCCAACTCTTGAAGGAAGTTGACACGACCGTACCGGACGATGAAAGTTCTCACCAGACCCGACCGGAGGGAGCCGCCGTGACCGCACCCCTGCGGGCGCACCTGCTCGCCGCCCTCCCCGCGGCCACCGCGTCCACGGCCCGGGTCCTCACCGAACTCCTCGACGACCCGACCGGCGCCGCGCAGTGGACCGTGACCGACCTCGCGACCCGCACGGGCACGAGCGAGGCGACCGTCGTCCGCACCGCCCGGTCGCTGGGTTTCGCGGGCTACCCGCAGCTGCGGCTCGCGCTGGCCGCCGCGGGAGCCGCCCCCGAACCCGCCGCCCTGCTGACCGGGTCCCCCGAGGACGCCACCGACCTCGCCGGGGTCGTCGCCCGGCTGGCCGCCCTGGAGAGCGAGGCCGTCCACGCCACCGCCCGCACCCTCGACCTCGACGCCCTCGACGCGGCCGCCGCGGCCGTGCACGGGGCCCGGTTCGTCGACTGCTGCGGGATCGGCACCTCCGGGCTGCTGGCCGCCGACTTCGACCACAAGGCCGTGCGGGTGGGCCTGGGCACGCGGTTGCGGACCGAGGGCCACGCCGCCCTCGTCAGTTCCGAGACCCTGCGCGCCGGTGACGTCGCCCTCGTCGTGAGCCGCTCGGGGACCACCCCCGACGTCGTCGCCGCCGCGCTCCGGGCCCGCGACCGCGGGGCGGTCGTCGTCGCCGTCACGAGTTCGGCGACGAACCCCCTGGCCCGCGCCGCCCACCACGTGCTCGTCGCCACCGGGCGCGAGACCGCCTACCGCGCAGGGGCGATGGCCAGCCGCGCCGGCGCCGCCCTGGTCCTGGACGCGCTCTACGTCGCCGTCGTGCGCCGGCTCGGGAGCTCGGCCACCGAGACCCTGCAGCGCACCTACCAGGCCGTCTCAGAACCCCGCTCGGAATCCCGGCCCCGGTCCGCCGAGGGCGGGCGGCCGAAGCGCCGCCGGTAGGCCGCGCTCAGCGCGAAACCGTCGGAGTACCCGACGGCGCGGGCGACGGAGTTCAGCGTGCGGTCGCCACCGCGCACCAGGTCCGCGGCCAGGTCGAGCCGGTGCTCGCTGAGGTAGCCGATGGGCCCGGACCCGGTGAGGGCGGCGAACCGGCGGGCGAGGGCCGCCCGCGAGACCCCCACCCGCGCCGCGAGTTCCGCGACCGTCCACCGGTGGGCCGGATCGGCGTGCAGCAGGTCCAGGGCCGGGCCCACGACCGGGTCTCCCAGCGCACCGGACAACCCCGGGCCACCCCGGTCGCGCACGACCGTCACGACGACCAGGTCCACGAGACGGTCCAGCACCGCCCGCTGCACCGGCCCCTCGCGCACGGCCTCGGCGACGAGCAGGTCCCGCAACGGTGCCGGGACCGCGCCCCGGACCGAGGCGGGGAATCCCGCCAGCGCCCGGCGCCCGACGACGTCGGGCGCCGGGTACGTCGCGTGCACGACGAGGGTGCGGGCGGACAACCCGTCGCCGTAGCTGCGCGGTTGCCGCAGCCGCCACCGGTCCCCGGCGGCCCCGGGTCCCTCACCGGCCGCGCGGACGCGCCCCGTACCCTCGACGACCGCCCCGGGGGTGCTCCCGGACGGGTCGGTGATCGTGTGCTCGCCGCGGACCAGCAGGACGTCCCCCGCGGCGAGCAGCCCGTCCCCGGCCCGCACCGCGCCCCGCACGACGACGTGGACCGTCAGCGCCGACCGCGTCGCGAACCGCAGGCCCCACGGTTCGGCCAGGTACGACAACGTCACGTCCGAGCGCGCCGTCGCCCCGAGGAGATCGCTCAGCACCCTGGCGAGCGTAGACGCCGGGACATGCCCCCGAGCGTGCCGAGCATGTCGCGGACGCTGCTGCCCTGGTGGACTGCCGTGGTGCTCATCGTCCTGTCCGGGCTGCCCGGAACCGGCAAGACCACCCTGGCGCGCGCCCTGGTCGCGGCCGTCGGCGCCGCCCACGTGCGGATCGACACGATCGAGCAGGCGCTCGTGGACTCCGGCGCCGCGACCCACCCGGTCGGGCCGCAGGGGTACTACGTGGCGCGCGCCGTGGCCGCCGACCTCCTGCGGCAGGGCCACACCGTCGTCGCCGACGGGGTGAACCCCCTGCCCGTGACGCGCGAGCTGTGGTGGCGGGTGGCGAGCGGGGCCGGGGTGGGCGTGCGCGACGTGGAGGTCGTCTGCTCCGACCCCGCGCTGCACCGCGCGCGCGTCGAGCACCGCGTCGCCGACATCCCCGGCCACCCCGAACCGACGTGGGACGACTTGCAGCGCAACGACTTCGTGCCGTGGACCGGTCCCCGGACGGTCGTCGACACGGCGGTGCTGGAGATCGCCGACGCGGTCCGCCTCGTGCTCGGTTGAGCGCGGCGGTGGGTCCGGGCGTCGGCGACGTCAGCCGGCCGAGCGCACCTGCACCCTGTCGACGAGGCGCCGCCCGAGGTCGGCCACCACCTGCTGCAAGGCCTCGGGTGCCTCCACCACGAAGGGGCGGTCGAGCGCGGCGAGCCTGGCCGCGACCCACTCGAGGCGCTCGGCGCGCACGAACACGCGCAGCCAACCGGTCTGCCCGCCGTGCTCGGGCAGGGGCTGGACCGAGACCAAGGTCTCGGGCATGAACTGCCGCACGTGGGGAACAGTGGCACGGACGAGGACGGACACCTCGTACCGCAGTGGATCGGGGGCTAGGGGTCCCAGGACGGCGTGGACGGCGTCGACGTCCGGCGGGGGCACGAAGGTCCTGGCGAACGTGCACGTCGGAGATCCGATCGAGGCGGAAGGTCCGCACCGCGTCGTGGCCGACGTCGTGGGCGCTGAGGTACAGCGCCTCACCGTGCGCCACGACCGCGTACGGCTGGACGTCACGCGCCCGCGGCCGCCCGCATCGGGGTGCGTACGTGAAGGTGACGACGCGCCGGTGCACGACGGCGTGCGCCACGTCCAGCAGCACCTCGGCGGAGGAGGGCGGACGCCTGCGGGGGGCCGGGTCCTCGGCACCGTTCCCGTCGGCGCGGGCGGTGAACGTCACCGTCCGCACCACGTCGTCGATGCGCTGCGCCAGGGCCGGCGGCAGGACGCGACGCACCTTCGCCGTGGCGGTCTCGACGTCGAGCAGGCTCGTGGGGCCGGTGCTGGACCGGGCCGTGGACAGCAGGGCCCACACCACGGCCACGGCCTCCTCGTCGGTGAACATCAACGGCGGCAGGCGGGAGGAGCGAGACAGCCGGTAGCCGCCGTACCTGCCCCGGGTCGACTCCACCGGGACGTCGAGGTCGGCCAGGTGATCCACGTAGCGGCGCACGGTGCGTCCGTCGACGCCCAACCGGCGCGCGAGCTCGGCCGAACCGTACGTCCGGCCGGACTGCAGCAGCTCCAGCAACGCCAGCACGTTGGCCGTCGGTCGCGCCATCCCGACAGTCTCTCCCGCATGTGGACGTGTTCTGACCGCAAAGCCTCCTAGCGTCGCCACCATGACCACCTCGAACACCGTCCAGTTGGCCTCCGTCCGCCTGATCACCGACGACCTGCCGCGCTCGGTCAGGTTCTACGAGGTCCTGACGGGCACCACTGCGCAGTACCTGACCGACGACTTCGTCGAGCTGGTGACACCCTCGGCCACCTTCGCGCTCACGTCCCCCGGGCGGGTCGCGTTCATCACCGACCGTGCACCGCGAGCAGGCGCCAACGACAGCGCGATCGTCGAGTTCCTCGTCACGGACGCCGCAGCGCTGCTCGACACGCTGCGGGCGGAGGTCGGTGACGACTTCTCCGTCGTGCAGGCGCCCGCGGTGATGCCCTGGGGGAACCTCTCCGTCCTCATCCGCGACCCGGAGGGCAACCTCATCAACCTCTACACCCCGGTCACCGCCGGGGCACGGGAGCTCCAGGCCAACCGGACACCCCCGATGTCCCCGCCCGCCGGAACCGTCACCGACTGAGCCGGCCCGTCAGCCGACCGCGGCGAACAACAGGCTGTCGCGGCGTTCGCCCCGCACCACGACGTGCGAGCGCAGCAGACCCTCGCACCGCATCCCGATCTTCTCCAGCACCCGGCGCGACCCGGTGTTCTCCGGCCGGCAGGTGGCCTCGACGCGCGCCAGCCCGGCGTCGGAGAACCCGAACCCCAGCACCGCGCGGGCGGCCTCGGTGGTGATGCCCGCACCCCAGGCGTCGCGCCGCAGCACGTAGCCCAGCTCCCCGCGGGAGTTCGCGGCGCTGGACACCCACAGCGCCACCGTGCCGAGGACCTCGCCGTCGCGGGTGATCGCCCACGTCCACCGCCCGTCCTCGTCCGCCGTGTCCCGCGCGGCGAGCTGCTCGGCGACGAACTCCTCGGACTCGGCCCGCGAGTTCGGGCCCCACGTCACGTGGGTGCACACCTGCGGGTCGCCGGCGTAGGCGTGCACCGCGTCCTCGTCGCCCGGGCCGAACGCCCGCAACCGCAACCGCGCCGTCAGCAGTTCCCGCACGCGGCCGACGGTAGCGGGCCCGGTCACGGCTCGCCGCGGAACTCCATCAGCACCGTCTCGTACCCGTCGTCGAGGCCGCGCTCGCCCGTGGGGACGAAACCCGCCCGCCGCCACGCCGCCTGCGCCCGGGGGTTGTCGACAGCCGGGTCCACGGTCAGTCCCCGCCAGCCGCGCGCGAGCAGGTCGACGGCCAGCAGCCGGGCGGCGCGGGGCCCGAGCCCGCGCCCCTGGTGCCCGGCGGCCAGGAACGCGTCCAGCCCCCGGGCGTCCGGGTCCTGCCACGCCTGCACCAGTCCCACGGGGTCCTGCGCGAACTCCAGGACGTAGACCGCGACGGCGGGTTCACGCGCACCGCAGTACTTCCGGCGCACCTCCGCGGCGGGCACGGGTTCCCCTCCCCACCAGCGGTGGACGGCGGGGTCGGCGAGCCAGCCGGTGATGGTGGCGACGTCGTCCGGAGTGCTCAGGCGCAGCACGAGGTCGCCGTCGGCGAGCCGCGCCGGGTACGGGAGGGTCACCGGGGAACGGTAGCGACCCGCGCCGGGGGGTTCAGGGTGCTGTGAGCACCAGCGGCCCGTCGGCCGTCACGGCGACGGTGTGCTCCTCGTGGGCGCCGCGGCTGCCGTCGACGCTGCGCATGGTCCACCCGTCGGGGTCGGTGCGGTAGGCGGGGTTCCCGCCGGCGGTGAACCAGGGTTCGATGGCGATGACGAGGCCGGGTTTCAACGTGAGCCCCCGCCCGGGTTTCCCGTCGTTGGGGACCGAGGGGTCCTCGTGCATGGTCCGCCCGACACCGTGGCCGCCGAACTCGGTGTTCACCCCGCACCCGTGGGCGTGGCCGACGGCGCCGATGGCGGCGGAGACGTCGCCGACCTTGTTCCCGACGACGGCGGCGGCGATGCCGGCGGCGAGCGCCTCCTCGGTCGCCGCCACGAGGTCGGCGTCGCCGGGGGCGGGGGTGCCGACGCTGAAGGTGGTGGCCGAGTCGCCGGCCCAGCCGTCGAGGACGGCGCCGCAGTCGACGCTGAGCAGGTCGCCGTCGCGCAGCGCGTAGGGGCCGGGGATGCCGTGCAGGACGGCGTCGTTGACCGAGGCGCAGATGACCCCGGGGAAGGGCGTGTCGGCGAAGCGGGGCTGGTAGTCCAGGAACGGGGACGTGGCGCCCGCCCCGAAGATCACCTCGCGGGCGAGGGCGTCGAGCTCGTCGAGCCGCACACCGGGCGCGGCGTGCGCGCGGACGGCGGCCAGCGCCCGGGCCACGACCCGGCCCGCGGCGCGCATGGCGTCGAGCTCACCGGGCGTCTTCAGTTCCACCACCGTGCACCTCCGGTATTCTTATCACGGTACTTCTATCCCGGTATTAGTATCACGTCCATGGTCCGGCCCCCGCTGCCCGAAGAGGTGCGCGCCCGCGGGCGCCGCCTCGGCGAACTCCTGCGCACCGCCCGCGCCGAGCGCACGATCCCCCAGGTCTCCGCCCTGTCGGGGGTCCCCGCGGAGACGCTGCGCAAGATCGAGGCAGGCCGCATCCCCACCCCGGCGTTCTTCACCGTCGTCGCGCTCGCCGAGGCCCTCGACCTGCCGCTCGGCGAGGTCGTCGCGCGCTGCGCTCCCCCGGCGGTCCCCGCCGACGACCCCGTGAAGGGAGTGGCGTGAGGCTGCTGGAGGACCGCGCCGCCCGCGAGGCCGTGGCGACCGACCGCTCCGGTCACCGCCCCGACACCCTGCCCGACGCGGTCGTGCGGGCCAGGAACGTCGACGACGTCGTCGAGACCCTGCGCTGGGCCAGCGCGCACCGCACGCCCGTCGTGACCCGCGGCGCCGGGTCCGGCCTGGCCGCCGGCTCCAGCGCGCACGCCGGGCAGGTCGTCCTCGACGTCTCGGGGATGGACCGGATCGTCGAGATCCGGCCCGACGACCAGGTCGCGGTCGTCGAACCCGGTGTGCTGACCGCCGACCTCGACGCCGCCGCCGGTGAGCACGGCCTGTTCTACGCCCCCGACCCCGCCAGCGCCGCGATCTCCTCGATCGGCGGGAACATCGCCACGAACGCGGGCGGCCTGCGGTGCGCGAAGTACGGCGTGACCCGCGACGCGGTCCTCGGGCTCGACCTCGTGCTCGCCGACGGCCGTCGCGTCGCCACCGGGCGCCAGACGGTCAAGGGCGTCGCCGGGTACGACCTCACGAGCCTGGTCGTCGGCTCGGAGGGGACGCTGGCCGTCGTGGTAGGGGCGACGCTGCGGCTGCGCCCGAAACCCCTGGAGACCGCCACGCTCGCCGCGCACTTCGACGACGTCGTCGCCGCGGCCGCGGCCGCCGCCGCGATCACCTCGGCCCGGCTGCAGCCCTCGGTCCTCGAGCTCGTCGACGCCGTGACCCTGGAGGCCGTCGACGCGGCGCGGGGTTCGTCGTTGCGCTCCCTCGGCGCGGCGGCGCTGGTCGTGCAGTGCGACGGCCGCGGGGCGCTCGCCGAGATCGAGGCCGTCGGGCAGGTCGTGGCGCCGTTCGCGACGACCTGGCGGGCGACGACGGACCCGGTGGAGGCCGAGGAGCTGCTGGCCGCCCGCCGCGCCGGGCTGCCCGCGCTGGAGGCGACGGGGGACGTGTTCATCGAGGACGTCGCCGTCCCGCGCTCGAAGCTGGCCGAGGCCGTCGCGGGGATCCAGGCGATCTCGGCGCGCACGGGGGTGCGGATCGCGACCATCGCGCACGCCGGGGACGGCAACCTGCACCCCATCGTCGTCGTCGAGCGCGGTGCGACCGTGACCGAGGGGCCGCCGTGGGAGGCCGCGTGCGCGGTGTTCGACCTCGCGCTGCGCCTCGGCGGGACGCTGACCGGCGAGCACGGCGTGGGGTTGCTGAAGCGGACGTGGTTGCGGGCCGAGCTCGGCGAGGACTCCCTGGACCTGCAGCACCGGATCAAGGCGGTGTTCGACCCGCTGGGGATCCTCAACCCGGGCAAGGGGATCTGAGCCCCGTTCAGCCCCCGGACGAGGAGGGGCCGGGCACGGCCACCGCGGCGAGGACCAGGTCGAGCAGCCGGTCCTGCTGCTCGGCGGAACGGGTCTCGGAGGGGACGAACACCCCGAGCATGAGCGCGGTGACGTCGTCGGGGTCGACGTCACCGCGCAGCGTGCCCGCGGCGGCCCCGGCGCTCAGGAACGTCCCGAGCACCGCCGTGACCCGCTCCCGGGTGGCGGGGGTGGCGATGCGCCCCGAGGCCCAGCCGGCCCGCAGGGTCTGCAGCATCCCGCGCTTGGTGGCGACGAACTCGGTGTAGCGCTGCAGCCAGGCGCGCAGCGCGCGGTCGGGGGGCAGTTCGGCCAGGAGCGCGGGGGCGGCCTCGACGACGGCGTCGAGCTCGGCGGCGTAGACGGCCTCGGCGAGGTCCTCGCGCGTGGGGAAGTGCCGGTACAGCGTGCCGATGCCGACGCCGGCGGCGCGGGCGACCGCTTCGAGGACGACGGGCTCGCCGCTGGTGAAGGCGTCGCGGGCGGCGGCGAGCAGCAGCGCGCGGTTGCGGGCGACGTCGGCGCGGGGGCGTCGGGCGGCAGACAAAGTGGAGGTTCCTCCGTTTCAGGCGTAGGCTGGTCTCAGCGGAGGCTCCTCCGCTTCACTCATCGTCCCACGCCGGGAGTCCCGATGCCCCTCACCACCGCCCCCCTCGCCGGCCGCACCGTCCACCGGGTCGGCTACGGCGCCCTGCAGCTGCCCCGCCTCGCCGGCGACCGCGACGGCGCGCTCGCCCTGCTGCGCCGCGCGTTCGACCTCGGGGTCGACCACGTCGACACCGCCGAGTTCTACGGCGACGGCCTCGCCAACGCCCTCGTCCGCGACGCGCTGCGCCCCGGCGACGACGTCCTGGTCGCGACCAAGGTCGGCGCCGAACCCGCTCCCGACGGCGAGCACCGGCTGCGCCTGGCCCAGCGCCCCGAGCAGCTGCGCGCGAGCGTCGAGGCCAACCTGCGCAGCCTGGGCACCGACCGCCTCGACCTGGTGAACCTGCGCCGCGCCGAGGTCGGGCCCGGGCTCATCGCCACCGGCGACCAGGTCGTCGACCTCGACGACCAGCTCGCCGTCCTCACCGACCTGCGGGACGCCGGGAAGGTCGCGGCCATCGGCCTGAGCACCGTGACCCCCGCCGACCTGCGCCGCGCCCTGCCCGCAGGGATCGCCTGCGTGCAGAACGCCTACAGCCTGCTCGACCGCGACGGCGAGGACCTGCTCGACCTCTGCCGCGCCGAGGACGTCGCCTGGGTCCCCTACTTCCCCCTCGGCGGCGCCTTCCCCGGCACGCCCAAGGTCGTCGACGCACCCGCCGTCCGCACCGCGGCGCAGGCCCTGTGCGTCAGCCCCGCACAGGTCGGCCTGGCCTGGCTGCTGGCGCACGCCCCCACCACCCACCTCATCCCCGGCACCGCCGACGTCGCGCACCTCGAGGCGAACCTGGCCGCCGCCGCGGTCGAACTGGACGCGGCGACGCTGGCCACCCTCGACGCCCTCGCGCCACCCCTCGCCCCGCCGTCCGGTGCGACCCTCGACCCCGAGCCCGCCGCAGGACGAGAGTGAGGCCCGTGGAGACCAACGCTCTGCTCGTCGTCATCGTGGGGCTCGTCGCCCTCGCCCCGGCGCTGTCCCGCACGGTGCGACTGCCCCCGCCGACCGTCCTGTTCCTGCTCGGCTGCCTGCTCGCCGTCGTCCCCGCCTCCGGCGAGGTCGTCGTCGAACCCGACCTCGTGCTGCTCGTCCTGCTGCCGGTGATCCTGCACTGGGAGGCCTACACGACGTCGGTGCAGCACGCCTGGCGCTACCGCCGGGCGATCTTCCTGGCCGCGGTGCCGCTGGTCATCGCGACCGCCGCGGTCATCGCCGTCATCGGCCACGCGCTGGGGCTGCCGTGGGCGACGGCCTGGGTGCTGGGCGCGGTCCTGGCCCCCACCGACGCCTCGGCCGTCGCCGCCTACGGCCGGGCCCTGCCCCCGCGGATCATGACGATGCTGCGCGGGGAGAGCCTGGTCAACGACGGGACCGCGCTGGTGCTGCTGGCCATCGCCGTCGCGGCCGCGGCCGGCGAACGCGTCACGGCCCTGTCGGCCGTCGGGGACCTGGCCTGGTCGTACGCCGGCGGCATCGCCGTCGGGGTCGTCGTGGCGTGGCTGGCGCTCATCGTGCTGCGCCGGGTCCAGGACCCGCTCGTGCTCGGCGCGGTCTCGGTCGTCGAGCCCTTCGCGGCGTCGGTGCTGGCCGAGGCCGTCCACGCCTCGGGGGTCGTGGCCGTCGTCGTGTGCGCGCTGGGGGTCAGCCGCCAGACCCGGCGGCTGGTCGGCGCGCGCGGCCGGCTGCAGGTCGGGGCCTTCTGGGAGATCACGACCTGGCTCGTCAACGGCGGGTTGTTCGTGCTCGTGGGCCTGGAGGCCCGGGCGCTGTTCACCGAGGCCGGCGGGGGCTCGGAGGCGCTGCGCCTGGTCGGCGAGGGAGTCCTGCTGGCGCTGGTGACGCTCGGGACGCGCCTGCTGTGGATGCTCGTGACCCCGCACGTCGTGCGCGCCCTGGACCGGCGGCCCGCGCAACGGGCCCTGCGGGTCGGCTGGCGCACGCGGGTCGTCTCGTCGTGGTCGGGGATGCGCGGGGCGATCTCCCTGGCGGCGGCGCTGTCCATCCCGTTGTCGGTCAGCGGCCGCGAGGACGTGCTGGTCCTGACGTTCGTCGTCATCGGGTTCACCCTGCTCGTGCAGGGCGCGACGCTGCCCGCCGTGATCCGCTGGGCGCGCATCCCCGCCCTGGACGCGGCCGAGGAGGAGAACGCCTTCGAACGTGCCTACGCCCGGTTGAGCGAGGTCGCGAACTCCGGCCTGGACGGCGCCGCCGTGCGGCTGGGGGTCGCCGCCGAGACGGTGCAGGCGCTGCGCGACCACGTCACCGACGGCACCCCGGTCGCCGCGCACCACGATCCCGGGAGCATCCGGGCGTTGCGGCTGGAGCTGCTCGTGCTCAAGCGGCAGGCGCTGGCGGACCTGGTGGCGCAGGGCCTGCTGGAGGACTCCCAGATGTGGCGGCTGCAGGAGCGGTTCGACCGCACCGAGATGCAGCTGCTGGCCGAGGACGAGGCTCCGGTCGTGCGCGACGGCGGCCGCTACCTGCACGCGCCGCAGCGCCGGGAGGAGCCGGCCGTGGATTGACCCGGACAACTTTGCATGCTCATGCAGGGGTGTGCATACTGTTCCGCATGTCCAAGGTGCTCACCTCCCTGCCCGCCGGCGAACGCGTCGGCATCGCCTTCTCCGGCGGCCTCGACACCTCCGTCGCCGTCGCCTGGATGCGCGAGAAGGGCGCGGTGCCGTGCACCTACACCGCGGACATCGGCCAGTACGACGAACCGGACATCGACTCCGTCCCGGGCCGCGCGTCGGCCTACGGCGCCGAGCTCGCGCGGCTCGTCGACTGCCGCTCCGCGCTCGTCGAGGAGGGCCTGGCCGCCCTGACCTGCGGCGCGTTCCACATCCGCTCCGGCGGGCGCAGCTACTTCAACACCACGCCCCTGGGCCGCGCCGTCACCGGCACCCTGCTGGTGCGCGCCATGCTCGAGGACGACGTGCAGATCTGGGGCGACGGGTCGACCTACAAGGGCAACGACATCGAGCGGTTCTACCGCTACGGCCTGCTCGCCAACCCCGCGCTGCGCATCTACAAGCCGTGGCTGGACGCCGAGTTCGTCACCGAGCTCGGCGGGCGCACCGAGATGTCGGAGTGGCTGCAGGCGCGCGACCTGCCCTACCGGGCGAGCACCGAGAAGGCCTACTCGACCGACGCGAACATCTGGGGCGCCACCCACGAGGCCAAGCGCCTGGAGCACCTCGACGTCGGCGTCGAACTCGTCGAACCCATCATGGGCGTGCGGTTCTGGGACCCCGCCGTCGAGATCGCCCCCGAGGACGTGACGGTCGGCTTCGAGCAGGGCCGGCCCGTCTCGATCAACGGCCGGACCTTCGAGAACGCCGTCGACCTCGTCCTGGAGGCCAACGCCGTCGGCGGCCGGCACGGCCTGGGCATGTCCGACCAGATCGAGAACCGCATCATCGAGGCCAAGTCCCGCGGCATCTACGAGGCCCCCGGCATGGCGCTGCTGCACGCCGCCTACGAACGCCTCGTCAACGCCATCCACAACGAGGACACCGTCGCCAGCTACCACAACGAGGGCCGGCGCCTGGGCCGGCTCATGTACGAGGGCCGCTGGCTGGACCCGCAGTCGCTCATGCTGCGCGAGTCCCTGCAGCGCTGGGTCGGCAACGCCGTCACCGGCACCGTCACCCTGCGCCTGCGCCGCGGGGAGGACTACTCGATCCTCGACACGCAGGGCCCGGCGTTCAGCTACCACCCGGACAAGCTGTCGATGGAACGCACCGAGGACTCCGCCTTCGGCCCCGTCGACCGCATCGGCCAGCTGACCATGCGCAACCTCGACATCGCCGACTCGCGCGCCAAGCTGGAGCAGTACGCCGGTCTGGGCATGGTCGGCAGTTCCCAGGTCAGCCTCATCGGCGCCCTGGAATCCGGTGGGGCCGAGGCGATCGCCTCGCGCGGCGAGAGCAGCCAGGACGAACTGCTCGACGCCGCGGCCATGGAGTCCGGCACCGACTGACCCTGCTCGACGCAGCAGGACGACGGCCCGGCGGGGGTTCCCGCCGGGCCGTCGTCGTACCGGCCGGATCAGTACGGGCAGTTGCTGCGGTACTCGCTGATGGCGGTGCTCACCGACGGGGCCGGGCACAGGAACTGGCTGTACCGGGTGTCGTCGTCCACGAACCGCTTGAGCCAGGAGATGCTGTACGAGGCGATGGTGGTGTTCGGCGAGTTCGGGGCGAAGTGGCTCGCGCCGCGCAGTTCCAGGTACGCCTTGTCCGTCGTCGAGGGCAGCGACTGGTAGAACGGCTCGGAGTGCGACGTCACCGGCGCGACGGTGTCGTCCTGCGCGCCGACGACGAGCGTCGGGGTCGTGATCTCCGGCCACGTCTTGTCGAGGTTCCACGGGGTCAGACCGATCGCCGCCCGCAGGGACGGCCGGTCCTTGGCGGCCTCCAGGGTTCCGCCGCCACCCATCGAGTGGCCCACCACCGCGACGCGGCGCGCGTCGACCCGGCTGCGGACGGTGCTGCTGCCGGTGAGGTAGTCGGCCGCTGCGAGCAGTTCGTCGCCGCGGGTGGCGGGCTGGTCGTAGCGGCTCAGGGTGTCGATGGTGAACACCACGAAACCCTGCGACGCCAGCCGCGGCCCCAGCCAGGCGATGCTGGACTGGGTGGCCGTGTAGCCGGGGGCGATGACGACCCCGCCGAACGTGCCGGCCGTCGTGGAGGTCGGGTAGTAGATCGTGCCGCCGCCGAAACCCCGCACCGAGAAGCCGGAGACGGTGGTCTGCGCCGTGGCGAACGAGCCGCGGGTGGCCTGGACGCTGGCCGTCGTGGGCGCCGGGCCGCGCTCGTAGGGGTTGGCGGCCTGCGCGGGCTGGGCGGCGAGCAGCGGCAGGGTCAGGGCGAACGTGGTCGCGGCCAGCGAGGCGCGCAGGCGGCGGGTCCCGCGGCGCGGGGTGCGGTCACTGGTGGGGGTGGAGCGCGGCATCGGGGTTCCTCTCTCGGGGACCGACGGGGGTGCGGGCCCGCGCGGACGAGCGGTCGGGGCCGCGACGTCGTGACCCCGAGCACCTCCGCCGGGCGGGCCGGGCTCACGCTAACTTTGCCTCACCACGTGGTCAAGCAATTCCGGCGCGCCGCCCGGCGACCCCGCCGCGACTACCCTTCCCCCGTGCCAGCCCCCGCCGACGCCGTCCCCCCGCGCGAGGACGGCCGCCGGCTGCGCTACCGGCACCGCCGCGAGGAGCTGCTGCAGGCGGCCACCGAGCACGTCGTCGCCGAGGGGCTGGCCCAGGCCTCGCTGCGCCGCGTCGCCGAGGGCGTCGGGGTGAGCCACGCCGCCCTGCTGCACCACTTCGGCACCCGCGAGGACCTGCTCGCCGAGATCGTCGAGCGCGTCCTGACCCGCGCCTTCAGCGCCCCCGGCCTGCACGAAGGCGACCCCGACGGCCCGCTGCGGGCGCTGTGGCGCCACGCCACCGCCGAACCGGGCCGGCGCCACGTCCGGCTGTTCCTGGCCGTCACCGGTCAGGCGCTCTACGACGAGGGACTGGCCGCGACGGTGAGCCGGTCGGTGCGCGAGCGCACCGACCTGATCGCCGCCGGGTTCGCCGCCGCGGGCGCCGACCCCGCCACGGCCCGCTCGCTCGGCACCCTCGTCCTGTCGACCATGCGCGGGCTGCTGCTGGACCGCCTCGTCACCGGCGACACCGACCGCGTCGACGCCGCGTTCGAGCTGTTCGTGCGCGGCCTGGAGACGGCGTACCCGCGCCGCTCCTGACGACCCCGGAACCGCGCGTCCCCCCGGACGGGCCGGTGCCGGCCGTCCGGGGGGACGCGGGTGGGACGCGGGTGCTCAGCGGATGGAGCGGTCCGCCTCCCCGAGGCGGGCCGCCAGCTCCTCGCGGGTGCGCCGCCGCGGCTCGGCGGGGTCCCCGCTCTCGGTGTAGACCCCGGCGTAGGCGGGCTGGTCGCGCTGGAAGCGCCAGCTGTCGGCCAGGCCGCCGGTGTCGAAGGTGTCGTAGCCGATCGCGTCGAGGAACCCGGTGACCGTGCGCTTCGCCTCCTCGTCGTCCCCGGCGATCGTCAGGGTCGTGCGGTCCGGGGCCCCCGCGGGACGCTGCAGCTCCCCGAGGTTCTGCGCGAAGATGTTGTTGAACGCCTTGACGACGCGCGCGCCGGCGAAGTGGCGCTGCACGAACCCGCTGGTGGTCAGCTCGTGGCTGTCCAGGACGGCGATGTCGCCGTCGCGCTCGGGGTAGTAGTTGCAGGTGTCGACGACGACCTTGCCGTCCAGCAGCCCGGCGGGCAGGTCCGGGACGCGACCCAGCGGGATCGTCACCACCACGAGGTCGCCCGCCGCGGCGGCTTCGGCGGTCGTCGCCGCACGGGCCTTGGGACCCAGCTCGCCCACGAGCCCGGCCAGCGATTCCGGGCCGCGGGAGTTGGCGATGACGACGTCGTGACCGGCGTCCACGGCCAGGCGGGCGACGACGCTGCCGATGTTTCCGCTGCCGATGATTCCGATGATGCTCATGCCTGCTGCAAGGCACCCGGCGCGGAGGGCATTCCGGTACCCGAGCGGGACGGACCCGCTCAGGCCACCCGGGCGGGCTCGGCGTCGCAGATCCGCACGAGCTCGGCGAACGTCGTCGGGAAGACCGTGTGCGGGGTCCCGGCCGCGGCCCACACGACGTCGTGGCGCAGCAGGTCGACGTCGATGAGGGTCCGCAGCCGACGGGGGTGCCCGACCGGGGACACGCCCCCGATGGGCTGGCCCGTGGCGGCGCGCACGGCCGGGGCCTTGGGCCGGGTGAGGTCGCCGGCGCCGAGGGCGGCCGCGGTGGCGGCGACGTCGACGCGGTGCCCGCCGCTGGTCAGCACCAGCACCGGTTCGCCGTCGGCGAGGAACACGAGGCTGTTGGCGACGGCCCCGACGGGGCAGCCGAGGACGGCGGCGGCCTGGGCGGCGGTGCGGGCCGAGTTCGTCAGCTCGACGACCTCGCCCCGCACCCCGGCCTCGCGCAACGCCTGGGCGACGACGACTGCGTTGCGGTGCACCGGGACTCCTCGGGTCGGGCGGGTGGCCGTCAGCCGCCGTCGTGGTCCCGACCGGTCGGGGAGGCGGTGAGGAGCCCGCTGCGCAACCCGATCGAGACCGCTTCGGCGCGAGACGATGCCCCGAGCTTGGCGAAGATCCGCGAGACGTGCACGCTGGCGGTCTTCTCGGCCATGAACAGCGCCTCCCCCACCTGCTTGTTGGTGCGCCCGGCGGCCACCAGGTCGAGCACCTGCAGCTCCCGGGAGGTCAGCGGACCGCGGCCCGGGGTGGACCGCGCCCGCACCCGTCGGGCCAGGTCCTCCAGGGCCGCGGCCAGGGGGACGGCCCGCAGCCGCGACGCCGTCCGGCGGGCCTCGTCGAGCAGGAGCACCGCCTCCTCGCGCAGCCCGGCCGCGAAGCTCGCCTCGGCCAGCCGCCACCGGGCGCGGGCCAGGTCGTGGACGTCGCCGTAGGAGAACTCCTCCACGACCTCGCGCCACGCGGCGACCTGGTCGGCGGCGGGTGCGCGGCGCCACCGCGCGGCCTCGGCCCGCAGCGTCGCCGCCCACGCCCGCCCCTCGGGGCCCAGGGTCCCCGCGCGGGGCTGGCCGGTCCGCACCAGGTCGGCGACCCGCTCCTCGACCCGCCGCACGAGGGCCTCGTCGTCGGGGCCGTCGGACCCGGCGTCGGCCAGGGCCCCGACGGCCAGGGCCCCCAGCCGGATCCCGAGGAGGTGCTTGGGGTGCTCGTTGCCCTCGTAGCTGAACAGCGCGCCGACCAGGACGTCGGCCGCGGCGGCCGGTTCTCCCTTCCAGCGCAACGCCTCCGCGTGGGCCGCGGCGGCCGGCAGGCCGTCCTCGACGTCGTCGAACCACTCGGGCTGCAGGACGGCGTCGGCCTCCTCGAAGGCCCCGCGGGCCGCGAGCACCTCGGCGACGACGACGCCGACCGCGGAGGCGACCAGGGGCGGGGCCTGCGGTCCGACGGCCCGGGCCTGGGCCAGGGCCCGGTCGAAGTCCCCCGTGACGAAGCTCGTCGTGACCTGCAGGGCGATCAGCTGCAGGCCGTACGGCGACCAGGACAGCCCCACCTGCGCGGCCCACGCGCACGACGCGTCGAGGACCTCGCGGGCGCCGGCGAGGTCACCGCGGTCGTAGCGGTCGGCGGCGAGGTTGTACCGGGCCCGCAGGGCCGTCCCGAGGTGGCCGCCGGCCTCGGCCGCGGCGGCGGCGCGGGCGAAGAGGGCGTCGGCGTCGGCGAGCCGGCCGTCGAGGTTGTCCAGACCCGCCAGGGTGATGAGCACGTCCGCCTCGCCCCCGGCGAAGTCCCGGTCCCCGATCGCCTCCAGCGCGCGGTGGGCCTCGGCGCGGGCCTCGGCGAAGCGGTCCAGGCCCAGGTAGCAGCGGGCGGCCACGGCCGTCGCCCAGAACACCGCCGACCAGGCGTCCGGGTCGTCCGCGCCGGCGTCCTGGGCGCGCCGGGCGTGCTCGATGGCCTCCTGCGCGCGGTCGCAGGCCCACAGCGCCGAGGCGCACTGCGCGTGGACCTCCGCCGCGACGGCCGGGCTCGCGGTGGGCGGCAGCAGCGTCACGGCGTCCAGCGCGATGAGCGCCGAGCGCGCGGGCTCCCCCGCCGCGGAGGCCAGCAGCGAGGCCCGCAGGGTCAGGGCCAGCAGCGTCGTGCCGGTGCGCTCGGCGGCGTCGGGCACCGCGCCCCACAGGGGCAGGACCTCCTCGAGGTGGCGCCAGGCCTGCACGGGGGCCCGCAGCCGTCCGGCCTCCTCGGCCGCGGCGATCCCCGCCTCCAGGGCGCGGGGCAGGTCGTTGCTCTGCCGGGCGTGGTGCGCGAGCTGCGCGGCCGACGCCCGGCCACCGGCGGCGATGGCGTCGGCGTAGGCGGCGTGCAGCCGCACGCGCTCGCCCGGCAGCAGGTCGCCGTAGACGGCCTCGTGCAGCAGGGCGTGCCGGAACGCGTAGCCCTCCTCGCCGTCGGGTTCGAGGACGCGCAGGGCGATGGCGTCGCGCACGCGCCGTTCGAGGTCCTCCGCGGGCAGGCCGGCGACCGCGCTCAGGAGGTCGTGCCGCACGCGGCGCCCCCCGACGGCGGCGGTGCGCACGAGCTCGGAGACCGGGCCGGGCAGGGCCTCGAGCCGGGCGAGCACGACGTCGGCCAGCCCGCTGGGCAGCCGCCCGCCCGTGCCGGCCCCGGCCAGCAGGAGCTCGGCGCAGTAGTAGGCGTTGCCCTCGGCGCGGGCGTGGATGCGGCGCACCACGGCGGACGGCACCTCCCCGCCGGCGAGGTCGCGCAGGAACTGGGCGGTCTCCTCCGTCGTGAACGGGTCGAGCACGACGCGCCGGACGCCGGGCAGGCGCCCGAGCTCGGCCAGCACGGGCCGCAACGGGTGCCGGCGGTGCAGGTCGTCGGTGCGGACGGTCGCCACGACGAGCAGCCGCTCGGAGCGCAGCCGGCGCAGCAGGAACGTCAGCAGGTCCCGGCTGGCCCCGTCGGCCCAGTGCAGGTCCTCGACGACGAGCAGGACGGGGCGTTCGCGGGCGGCCCCGGTCAGCGCGTTGGCGACCGCGTCGAAGAGCTGCACCTGGGACACGTCGGCGGCGGTCTCGCCCGGCGCCGCCCAGAACGACGGGGAGCGCCCCTGCTCGCGCAGCGGTTCGAGGGCCTCGACGAACGGCAGGTACGGCAGCGTCTCCCCGCCGGCCGAGGCGCAGTGCCCGAGCAGGACGGTGTCACCGGCCTCGCGGGCGTGGGCGGCCAGTTCGGCGACGAGCCGCGACTTGCCCACCCCGGCGTCGGCCTCGACGAGGACGCCCACCGAGGTGCCGGCGCGCGCCGTGGCGAGCGCGGCCTCGAGGGCGTCGAGCTCGACCGCGCGACCCACCAGGGCCGGGGGCGGCCCGGGGACGGCGGGAGGCAGGACGGGCACGTGCGCCATCGTGGCACCGGGGACCGACAGCACGCCGACCGATCGCCGGGCGCTCGCCGTCCGGGCCCTCAGCGGCCGACCGCGATCTCCTTGCGCAGCAGCCGGTTCCGGGGCCACCAGCGTGCTCGCCCGGTGCGCCGGGCCCGGCGGGCGGCGCGCAGTTCGCGGACCAGCCGGTCCCGTTCGGCGGCGGCCACGGCCTCCTCGACGCGCAGGGCGAGGCCCTCGTGCAGTTCCCAGTCCATCCCGTAGGTGTTCACGGGACCGACCCTGCGGCTGAGGCCCCGGCCCGGACGTCGGCAGATCACGTCGTCCCGGCGGGCGGCGGGCGCCTTAGTTACCTACAGTTCGTAAGGTGCGACCCAACGTGAAGACGCGTGGACCGGGGCGGTGGACTTCCGCCCCACGTCGTGCCCGAGGCCCGGTCCGGGGCCACCATCGACGGGTGGGTGTCTGGCGTTCCTTCATCGACCTCGTGCACCTCATCGGTGCCCTGGGGTGCCTGGCGCTGCTCGGCGGCTTCGCCGCCCAGGGCGAAGCGGCCCGCGCCGTCTTCTACGGCCTGTGCACCATGGGGTTCGCCGTCGCCCTGGCCCGCCGCGTGCACGAGCACCCGCCCGCCGCCCGCCCCGCGGTCGTCGACCTGCGCGAACCGGCCACCACGGACGCCGCCCGGTCGCGCTGAGGCCCCTTCTGTACCGTCTCGCCATGGCCTCCACGACGACGACCACGGCGATCCTCGACGAAGCGCACGTCGGCCCGACGGACAACGTCGCGTACGTCGTGCGGTGCCGCAGCACCGGCCGCAGGCTCCTCGTCGACGCCGCCGCCGAACCGGACACGCTCCTCGCGCTCGTCGACGGCACCCTCGACCTCGTCGTCACCACCCACCGCCACCACGACCACGTGGGGGCGCTCGCCGCCGTCGTCGAGGCGACCGGTGCGCGCACCGCCGCGGGGACCGCCGACGCCGACGACCTCCCCCTGCCCGTCCAGGACCGGCTCGAGCACGGTGACGTCGTCCGCGTCGGGGACGTCCTGCTGGAGGTCGTCCACCTGCGCGGGCACACCCCCGGCTCGGTGGCCCTGCTGCTGCGCGACCCCGACGGACCCGACCACGTCTTCACGGGCGACTCGCTGTTCCCCGGCGGCGTCGGGAACACGAACGGCGACCCCGAGCGCTTCACGTCGCTGCTCGACGACGTGAGCGTCCGCCTGTTCGACGTCCTGGCCGACGACACCGTCGTGCACCCCGGGCACGGCGCACCCACGACGATCGGCGCCGAACGCCCCCACCTCGCCGAGTGGCGCGCCCGCGGCTGGTGACCTAGCAGACGACGGGGTCCTTCATCGCCGGCGAGGAGTAGACCGTCCCCACCTTCACCCCGCCCAGCCACGCCGTGAGCCGCTCGGCCTCGGCGCTCAGGGCCCGGCGCGCCCGCGCGCCCACCCGCTCCAGCAGCCGCAGGTGGACGACGCCGGCGGCGTCCTGCACCCAGCAGCCGACGACCCGGCCGTCCACCCACACCGTCGTGCCCGCGTTGCCGTTGCGGTCGAAGAGCCGCTCCCGGTGCGGGCCGAGGTGGAACCCGCGCTCCTTCCAGCCCATGACCGTCGGGTCCAGGACGGGCAGCAGCGCCACCCACGGGCCGGGGTCGGCGACCACCTCCTCGTCCTCGGGCAGCAGCCACCCGGTGGAGCCGTCGTCGAGGCGGACCGCGACGGCCCCCAGCCCGGCCAGCGCGGTGCGCACGACGCCCTTCGTCGCCCCCAGCCACCACACCAGGTCGTCCTCGGTGCCCGGCCCGAAGCTCCACAGCCAGCGCCGCACGACCTCCCGGTACCCGTCGGCCGCGCTCCACGGCACCGGCGGGTCGATCCAGTCCCGCGTCAGCGTCCACGCCGGCCGCGACACCCGCCAGTGCCCGGAGTTCGCGCCCCGCACCACGTCCCCCGTCAGGCCGAGGTGGGTCAGGACCCGTGAGGCCGACCACTGCGACCCCGGCCGGACGGACACCTTGACGTCGATGGCCGGGACGGCCTCGCGGACCGCCTGCGCCGGCAGGCCCGCGGGGTGGCGTCCGAGAAGGTCGATCACCTGCGCCCGCCCGGCGTCCAGCCACGCGTTCCCGTCGACGGCCAGCCCGGCCGTCACGACGTCCTTGACGACGGCCGCGCGCTCGGTCGCGGCCACCCGCGCCGACGCGCTCGGCAGGACGGCCGGCAGCAGGTCGCGCGGGACGACGAACAGCGTGCGCCGCATGGCGAGCTGCTTCACGAGCGTGCGGTCGGCGTACAGCGCGCGCTCGACGTCGGCGACGGCCAGCCCGGGCACCCGCGCCCAGCAGGACAGGTGGACGGTCGCGGGTTCGGTGGCGTGCAGGACGGTCACCGCCCGCGTCGCCTCCTCGGGGGAGGCCACCCCCGAGGCCAGCGCGTGCCGGACGGCGAGGCGGGCCCGGCGTTCGTCGTCGCTCACGTGGCGCACCGGCTCATCGTGTCAGCCACCTCCGACACGCCGCCCTGAGGCGCGGTGGCGGAGGGGGCAGTGGGACCCTGGTGCGCATGGGACTGGGCGGCGCACCGGGAGAGTACGCCGACTACGAGTGGTTCGACCTCGCCGACGTCCCCGCCCCGGAGATCGTCCGCCCGGGTCCGGACCCGCTGAGCGACGCCCTGCGCGAGCTCGTGCGGGGGTACCCCGTCTGGGCCGGTGAGGGCGCGACCCGCGTGCTCCTGGTCGACCTCGACAACCTGCGGGCGGGCCCGTCGCGGCTGCGCGCCCGGTTGTCCGTCGTCCTCGACCTCGCCCGGCAGGCCGACCGGGTGGCGCTGGCCGGCCAGGTCGGGGCGGTGGCGCGCTCGCAGCCGTGGCTGGAGGAGTTCGCCTCCCGCGCCCAGGCCGTCCCCGACGGCGCCGACGTCGCCGACCTGGCGCTGCTGGCGGCGGCCCGCAAGGTCCCCGACCCGGTCGAGTTCGTGGTCGTCAGCAACGACGGCATCTTCGCCGACCTCGCCGAGCGCGGGGACCTCACGCTGCTGTCGCCCGGGATGGACGCCCTCAGCGACCGGTTGTACGGGGCGGCGAGCCTGCTCGTCGACCTCGCCGCCCTGGAGGCCGAGGCCGCCGCGAGCCTGGGCGCGAGCAGGACCTGACCGCCCGCCCGGGCGGACCGACGGCACAGCAGGAGGAGACGGTGGCGCAGTTCAAGGTCCACGGCCGCGCGGAGCACCTGCGCCCGATCCGCGCCGACCTGTCCGACGTGCTGCACCGCGCCGCGGTCGAGGTGCTCGGCCTGCCGGAGGCGAAGCGGTTCCACCGCTTCTTCCCGATGGACGCCGAGGACTTCCCGACCCCCGACGGCCGCACCGAGCGCTACACGGTCGTCGAGGTCGTCATGTTCGAGGGCCGGAGCGTGGCGACGAAGAAGGCGTTCTACCGCAGGCTGTTCGCCGACGTGCAGACGCTGGGCATCTCCCCCGTCGACCTCGAGGTCGTGATCCTCGAGACGCCCCGGCACGACTGGGGCATCCGGGGGCTGCCGGGCGACGAGCTGGAGCTGAGCTACCGCGTCGACCGCTAGTCGACCGCTAGTCGACCGCTAGTCGAGAGCCGCTCCCCGGCGCTCCGGCAGCAGGAAGCTCGCCGAGGCCGCCACGGCGAACGCCACCCCGAACACCACGAACACCAGCCCCGTGCCGCCCGAGGACGACAGGAACGGCACCGCCAGCGGCGCCAGGATCGAGGCGAGGCGGCCGAACCCGGCGGCGGCGCCGGCGCCGCGGCCCCGCACCGGGGTCGGGTACACCTCCGGCGTCACGGCGTACAGCGCGCCCCACGCCCCGAGGTTGAAGAACGACAGCGCCATCCCGGCCGCCAGGATCGTCGCCTCCGAGCCCGCCGCCGAGTAGGCCAGGGCCGCCAGCGCCGAGCCGACCAGGAACGTCGACAGGGTGCGCCGGCGTCCCCACGCCTCGACGAGGACCGCGGCCAGGGCGTACCCGGGCAGCTGCGCCAAGGTGATGACGAGGGTGAACTCCAGGGACCGGACGAGGGAGAACCCGTCCTTCACGAGCAGGCTGGGGATCCACGTGAACGCCCCGTAGTAGCTGAAGTTCACGAAGAACCACACGAGCCACAACCCCGCGGTCCGCGACCGCAGCCCCGCCGCCCAGATCCCCCGGCCGGCCGCGGGCGCGGGGTCCGGGACCAGCTCCCGGGCCGTGGTCATCCCCGCGGACGCCTCGAACTCGCGCACGACCCGCGTCGCCTCGGCCGTGCGCCCCTTCGACAGCAGGAACCGCACCGACTCCGGCAGCCCCCGGCGGACGACGATCGCGTACACGGCGGGCAGCGCCCCGATCGCCAGCGCCCAGCGCCACCCGTCGTCGGAGGTGGGCACGAGCAGGAACCCCACGAGGGCCGCGACGGTCCACCCCACCGCCCAGAACGCCTCCAGGACGACGACGACGCGCCCACGGATGCGCCGGGGTGCGAACTCGCTGACCAGCGTGGACGCCACGGGCAGTTCGGCGCCGAGCCCGAGGCCGACGAGGAACCGGAACACCAGCAGCGCCCCCAGGGACCACGACAGCGCCGCGGCGCCGGTGGCCAGGCCGTAGACGAGCAGCGTGAGCGCGAAGACCTGCCGGCGGCCGACGCGGTCGGCGAGCAGCCCCCCGAGGCTCGCCCCGACCGCCATGCCCGCGAACCCGACCGAGGCGATCCAGGACAACTGCCCCTCGCTCAGGTCCCACTGGGTGCGCAGCGCGACGAGGACGTAGGCGACCAGACCGACGTCGAGCGCGTCCAGGGCCCAGCCGACGCCGGAACCGACGAGCAGCCGCCGGTGCCGGGGGGTGAAGGGCAGCGCGTCGAGGCGTTCGGAAACCGTGCTCACACCTGCGGAGCCTAGATCGTGGCGACCGACCCCGAGTCGACGCGGTAGTTGCTGCCGTTGACGAAGCTGGCGCGCTCGGAGACGAGGAAGGCGATGACGGCGGCGACCTCCTCGGCCTCACCCCGTCGCTTCAGCTCCATGAACGGCCGCTCCTCGTCGAGGAAGCTGCTGATGGCCTCCTCCACGCCGACGCCCAGCTCGTCGGCCCGCTTCTGCATCATGGCGTCGGTCATGGGCGTGGCGATGAAGGCGGGCGAGACGGCGTTCACGAGGATCCCCTCGCCGCCGTACGTCTTGGACAGCCCCTTGACGAGGCTGAGGACGGCGGCCTTGGCGGCGCAGTAGGGCAGTTCGTCGGTGTAGGGCTGGACGGCGTCCTCGGAGGCGAGCAGGACGATGCGACCCCACCCGGTGCCGCGCATGCCGTCGAGGAAGGTCCGCACGACGCGGACGGCGGCGAAGAAGTCGGTCTCCAGGGTGGAGCGCCACCCGTCCTCGTCGATCTCGTGGAACAGCCCCTGCGCGCCGGTGACGCCGGCGGCGTGCACGAGGACGTCGGGAGCGCCGAGGCCGGCGACGACCTCGCGGTGCAGGCGGTCGACGGCGGCGGGGTCGGTGAGGTCGGCGGCGACGGCGAGCACGTCCCCGGGGAGTTTCGCGGCGGCGGCGTCGAGCCGGTCGGGGTCCACGTCGGTGATCGCGACGCGGGCCCCCTCCTGCAGCAGCAGACGTGCTGTGTGCCAGCCGATCCCCGAGTCGGCGCCGGTGACGAGAGCGGTGCGTCCCGCGAGTTCGAGATCCATGGGCAGCACGCTAGGCACGGCTGCGGCGCTCCGCGCGGTGGAGTTCAGCGGGGCGCGCGCCGCCACACCGCGCGCGGGGTGACGGTCATCGCGGCGGCCAGGGCGCGCAGCGGGCCGGGGACCCAGACCTCGCCGCGGCCGGTGTCGAGGGCGGCGACGACGGCGTCGGCGACCTGCGCGGGGGTGCTGGACAGCGGCGCCGGGGACATCCCCTCGGTCATGCGCCCGACGACGAAACCCGGGCGGGCCAGCAGCAACCGGACGCCGCTGCCGTGCAGGGCGTCGGCCAGGCCGGAGGCGAAACCGTCCAGACCGGCCTTGGCGGAGCCGTAGACGTAGTTCGCCCGCCGGACCCGGGCCCCGGCGATGGAGGAGAACACGACGATCCGGCCGGCCCGCAGCGGCCGCAGCAGGTTCGCCAGGTGCGACAGGACGCTGACCTGGGCGACGAAGTCGGTGTGGACGACGGCGAGGGCGTGGGCGACGTCGCGCTCGGCGCGGGCCTGGTCGCCGAGGACCCCGAACGCGACGACGGCGTCCAACGCCCCGTGCCGGGCGACGAGGCCGGTGAGGACCTCCTCGTGGGCGGCGACGTCGTCGGCGTCGAACTCGACGGCCTCGACCTCGGCGCCCAGGGCCGTCAGCCGGGTGGTCTCGGCGCCCAGGTCGGACGCGCGGCGGGCGGCGAGCACGACGGTGCGCGCGCCGGCCCGGACGAGGCGCTCGGCCACCTCGAGCCCGATCTCGCTGCGGCCGCCGAGCAGCAGCACGGGGTTCGGCATCAGGTCCGACCTGCCTTCCGGGCGATCGCGACGGCCTCGTGCCGGGTCGCGGCGCCCAGTCTCCCCGCCGCCGTCCTCCCCGCGCAAAGCACACCTCGAGCCCTCGAACGGGCCCGCCAGGGGCTCGAGGTGTGCTTCGGGCGGGCGGGGCGGCGGCGGGGACGGGCCGGAGCGGGTGCGGGCGGGCGGAAAGTGTGCATTCCCCGTGTGGGGGCCGGGTGCGCGCGTGCACCGGCCGTACGGTGGGGCAATGCCCGCCGAACCGCCCGAGCCGCACGACCCCGGAGCGCCGGGGGACGACGCTCAGCGCTGGCACTCGACGACGTACGGGCGGCCGAACCGGCGCCCGGCCCGGCCCGCCCGGCCCGCGGCCCAGGCGCCGGGACGCGAGCAGCGGCTCGCCGAACTGCGCCGGCCCGTGGCGCAGGAGCCGGCCGGGCGCGAGCCCCACGACCTGCCGGACGAGGACGCCGCCCGCCCCGCCTCCCGTCCCCTGCCCGCCCCCGCCCGCCGGCGCCGCCCGAACGTCCGCCGCCGCCGGGTGCTGGCCGTCGTCGCGGTCCTCGTCGTCCTCGCCGTGCTCTACCCGGCGACGCTGGCTTGGCGGGGCTGGTCGTCGGTGCACCAGATCGCCGCCGCCCCGACGGGCGCGCGGCCCGCGGCCACCCCGGGCACGACGTACCTCATCGTCGGCAGCGACTCGCGCGACGGGCTGACCCCGGAGGAGATCGCCGAGTACTCCGCCGGTGGCAACGACATCTCCGGGCAGCGCACCGACACGATCATGCTGCTGCACGTCCCCGACGGCGGGGGCCCGGCGGCGCTCATCAGCGTCCCGCGCGACTCGTACGTGCCGATCCCCGGGCACGACAAGAACAAGATCAACGCGGCGTTCTCCATCGGTGGTGCGCCGCTGCTCATGCAGACGGTCGAGGACGTCAGCGGTCTGCGGATCGACCACTACGTCGAGACGGGTTTCGGGGGTTTCGCCCAGATCGTGAACGCGGTCGGCGGGGTGGAGATGTGCCCGGAGAAGGCCGTCGACGACGTGCGGGCGGGGTTGGACATCCAGGCCGGGTGCCAGACGATGGACGGCAAGACGGCCCTCGGGTACGCCCGGTACCGCTACACCGACGTGAACGGCGACTTCGGCCGCGTGCAGCGCCAGCGGGAACTGCTCGGCGCGATCACCTCGAAGGCCGCGAGCCCGGCCACGCTGCTGAACCCCTTCACGGCCTTCCCGCTGGCGTCGGCGGGCGGGAACGCCGTGACCGTCGACGACGGTTCGTCGCTCACCGAACTGGTGGCCTTCCTGCGCGGGATGCGCGCGGCGACGGGGGCGGACGGCGTCTCGATGACGGTCCCCGTCTCGGACCCGAACCTGCGGACCCCCCACGGCATCGCGGTGAAGTGGGACACGGAGCGGGCGCTGACGATGTTCGAGGACCTGAAGGCGGACGACACCGCGGCGCTGCGGTCGCTGACGTCGTGAACCCCCGTGGCCGAGGAGGTTCCTCGGCCACGGGGGTCCGGGTGGTGCTCAGAGCGCGGTGACGCTCAGAACTCGGTGACGGCGGAGAGGGCGTTGACGATGCCCTCCCCGTAGAACCCGTTGTCGTCGAGGGTCCCGGCACAGGTGGCCGTCGAGACGACCTCGCCGGCGGTGGCCGAGACGCGCCGGTAGGTGAACTCCGCCGGCACCGGGCACGGGGTGTCCGTGGCGGTCCCGAGCAGGATGGCCTGGGTGAGCTTCGGGTCCAGGGTCAGCGTGCCCGGGTGCGCCTTGTCGGGCTTGCCGTAGCGGCTGACGATCAGGGCCGCGACCCCGGCCGCGTGCGGGGCGGCCATCGAGGTGCCCTGCAGGTACTGGTAGTACGCGTCCTTGCCGTCCTTGGTCTTCTCGCGCAGCACGAACGGCGTGTTCGGCTCGCCCTTCTCGTCGATCGTGCCCTCGGCCTTCGCGACGTTCGCCGGGTAGGCCGCGAGGATCATGCCCTTCGGGGAGGTGCGCCCGTTCGGGGTGTCGTACGCGTCGCCGCCGGGGGCCGAGACGTCGGACTGCTCGGTCCCGTAGTTGGAGTAGTACGCCTTGCGGCCGGACGGGCCGGTCGAGTTCACCGTCACCACGCCGTCGTTCTCGGCGGGGACGTTGAGGCAGGTGGCGTTGTCGATGGTGCGGTCGCGCGCCTCGGTGGGGTTGCCGTCGGCGTCGACCGGGTAGTCGGGGCTGGTGGAGTCGACGCCGGGAGCCCCGAGGTCGGTGGCCTCGTTGCCGCTGGCCGAGATCGGCAGGACGCCCTTGCTGCGGGCGTAGTCGATCGCGCGCTGGACGGCGGCGACGATGACGCGCTGCTGCTGCTGCTCGGCGGGCGAGTCGGCCGGGTTGGCCTGGCAGTTGTAGAGCCACGGGTCGACGTAGAAGCTCATGTTGACGACGTCGACGCCGGAGTCGGCCGCGAACGTCAGCGCGTCCAGCGTCGGCTGCAGGAAGAAGTACCCGGAGTCCTGGCCGGCGCGCAGGCTGACGAGGTTGACGCCCGGGGCGACACCGGCGATGCCGAGGCCGTTGACCGGGGAGCCGATGGTGCTGGCGACGTGGGTGCCGTGACCGTCGTCGTCGACGTCCACGGGGTCGACGCAGGAGGCGACCTCGCAGGGCCCGTCGATGTCGGGCAGGTCGGTGACGAAGTTCCGGCTGTTCTTGGCGTCGAAGTTCGGGGCGATGTCGGGGTGGGTGCCGTCGACGCCGGTGTCGATGATGCCGACGGTCACCTTCTTGCTGCCGGGTTCGGTCTTGTAGGAGCCGCTCGCGGTGGCCCCGATGGCCTTCATGTCCCACTGCAACGAGGCCAGCGGTTCCTCGCGCGAGGAGCGCGCCGGCGACTTCAGCGTGGACCGCCCGGCCAGGGTGGCGCGTTCGGCGGCGGTCAGCTTCTCAATCGCGTCGGCGCTGGAGACGGCGTCGGCGGGGGCCTTGCCGATGCTGCGGTCGGCGGCGGCGCCGACGAGGCCGACGGCGGCGTCGGCCTTCGCGGCGAAGTCGGCCGCGGAACTCTCCACGAGGGCGTAGCCGACCTCGGCGTTGCTGGACAGCACGGTGCCGCCGGCGGCGGTGATGGCGGCCCGGGCGTTCGCGTCGGAGGTGCCGGCGACGTAGAGGACGACGAACCGCTGCGTCGCGGACGTCCCCGACGTCGCGGCCGACCGGGTGCTGCGGGGGTTCTGCCCGACCTGGGTGGTGTCGGTGCCTGCGCTGGCGGACTGCGTCACCGCGAGGGTCGTCGCGAGGAGCGCGGTGCTCATCGCGGCCGAGAGGACGATCTTGCGCACGTGGCCTCCTGCTTCGGTGGAGCGTCCGGGGGTGGACGATCCGGGCCGAGCATGGTGCACAGATTGCTCACAGACAAGGCTTGACTGTCGGCAGATCGCACGGTAGTTGCCCCGAGAACTGGTCAGCGCCGGGCCAGGGCGAACAGCACGTCGAGCAGCCGGCGCCCGTCCATCCGCAGCCCGTCGTGCTGGTACTCGTTCGTCACGAACGTGCGCGCCCCCCGGATCGCGCGCGCCGTGGCCTGCGAGAACGCGTACGGGACGAACATGTCGTCGACGTACACGGCCGCCGCCACCGGCACGGTGGTGCGCGCCAGGACGTCCGCGTCGTACAGCGGCGGCAGCGACGCGTCGGCCGCGAGCAGGTGCGCCGCCTCCCGCAGCGGCACCAGCGCGGGGTCCTCGTCGAACTGCCACGGGTACACGTGCTCCCCCGTGAACCGGAACGTCGGCGCGTCCAGGGCGAACTCGGCGAACTCGCCCCTGACCCGCTCCGCGGACCAGTTCGTCGCCGCGTCCTGGGCGTAGATGCTCTCGTGGACGAGCGCGTACAACGGGTGCGGGGCGAAGGAGAGCCGGCGGCCCACCTCCAGCAGGAACCGTTCGCGCAGCCGCCCGCCGGCCGTGAACGGGTCCTCCAGCGCGAAGTGCAGGGCGTCGAACCCCGACACCTGCCCCAGCGCGATCCCGAGCGTGCGGAACCGCCGGCCCGACAGCCGCTCCCCCGTCGGCAGGAACTCCTCGGTGCTCTCCAGGTGGTCCGCGACGCGCTGCGCCGTCACCAGGTCGCGGGGGTAGCGGGCGAAGAACTCCGCGTTGCGCACGGCCGTCTGCGCGTACGTGGCGCGGTACACGTCGTCGGCCGTGGTCGCGATCCCCGGCAGGCCCGCCGTGACGAACACCTCCCGCAGCCCCTGCGGCGCCTGCGACAGGTACGTCGTGAGGCAGAACCCGCCGTAGCTCTGCCCCAGGGCGGCCCAGGTGTCCCCGCCGAGGGCGGCGCGCAGGAGCTCGGCGTCGGCGACGATCGCGTCGGCGCGGAAGTGCCGCAGGTACCGGGCCTGCTCGGCCGGGGTGCCGGTCAGGCTCTGCCGGTCCAGGGGCGTGGAGCGTCCCGTGCCCCGCTGGTCGAGCAGCACGACGCGGAACTCCTCCAGCGCCCGGTCCAGCCAGCCGCCGATCACGTCGGGCCGGTTCGCCGGGTTGCCGGGGCCGCCCTGGAAGAACACCAGCCGCGGAGCGTCCCGCTGCCCGTCGCGGACGTACTCGCGGGCGAACACCTCGACCGTGCCCGGGACGACCCCCGCGTGGTCCAGGGGCGCGGTCACGACGTGCTCGTGCACGTCGTGACCGTCGATGCGGAAGGACTCGGTCGTCAGCACGGCGCCGACGCTACCGGTGCCCTCGTCGTCCACAGGCCCGGGGAAGGCGGTCGACGCCCGCCCCGCTCCCCGCCTACCGTCGGGGACGTGAAGATCGCCGAGGCCCTGACCGAACGCGCCGACGCCCAACGGCGCGTCGAGCAGCTGCGGGCGCGCGTCAGCGCCAACGCCCGCCACCAGGAGGGCGACGAGCCGGCCGAGGATGCCGCCGCCCTGCTCGTCGAGGCCGGGCACGTCCTCGACCGGCTCGGCGTGCTCATCGCCCGCATCAACCGCACGAACTCGACGGTCGACGTGGGCGGGGGCACGACCATGACCGAGGCGCTCGCGGCCCGCGACGTCCTGCGCCTGCGGCACGGCCTGCTGACCTCGGCCGCCGACGCGGCCTCGGGGCACGGGATGCGCCAGCTGCGCAGCGAGCTGCGGCAGGTCAGCGCGCTGCCCGTCGCCGGCCTGCGCCGGCAGGCCGACGAGGTCGCCCGGGACCTGCGGGAGCTGGAGGGCAGGATCCAGCAGGCCAACTGGACGCACGACCTGCTGGAGCGGTAGACGGGCAGTCGGTAACCGGACGGGAGCGGACACGCACCGCAGTGGCCGGCGGTGAACACGGCCACCCGCTGGGGGTGGAGGGCAGCCTGGAGTTCGAGTCTCCGCGCACCGAGCAGCCCCGCACCACGCACCGCTCACGGTGCACCCGGCACAGCGCACCACCGTGTGTCGGTCCGTCCGGTGAGGGTGGGTCAGGGGACCCCGTCGCAACGGCGCAGGCCCCCACCCCGGAAGGGGTGGGGGCCTGCGCGCGTCCGGGCCTCGGGAGAGGTCAGGCGCCGAACCCGACGCCCCCGCGCCGCGTCCGGGCCCGGAGCGCCGAGCCCTTGTCGTACGCGGTCTGGCGCAGGGAGTCCTGGAACTGCACCATCCGCGCGCGCAGGTCCGCGTCGGCGGCGGCCAGGATCCGCACGGCCAGCAGACCGGCGTTGCGGGCGCCGCCGATCGAGACGGTCGCGACGGGCACGCCCGCGGGCATCTGCACGATGGACAGCAGCGAGTCCATGCCGTCGAGGTGGCGCAGCGGGACGGGCACGCCGATGACGGGCAGCGGGGTGACGCTGGCGAGCATCCCCGGCAGGTGCGCGGCGCCGCCGGCACCGGCGACGACCACCTGCAGCCCGCGCCCGGCCGCGGCCGCACCCCAGGCGATCATGTCCTGCGGCATCCGGTGGGCCGAGACGACGTCGGCCTCGTACCCGACGCCGAACTCCTCCAGCGCCTTGGCGGCCTCCTCCATGACGGGCCAGTCGGAGTCCGACCCCATGACCAACCCCACGCGCACGCTCACGCGGTCGCCTCCGTCCAGGCGCCGGCGCGCCGCTCGTCACTCACTCGTCGATCTCCCCCGCGATGAAGGCCGCCGCGTGCCGGGCACGCGCGCGGACGGTGTCCAGGTCGTCGCCGTAGACGGTGACGTGCCCGAGCTTGCGGCCGGGCCGCTGCTCCTTGCCGTACAGGTGCACCTTGACGCCCGGGTCGTGCGCCATGACGTGCAGGTAGGACCGGTACAGGTCCTCGTGCCGTTCCTCGATGACCTTCGGGCCCAGCACGTTCACCATGACCGTCCACGGCGCGCGGGGTTCGGTCGAGCCCAGCGGCAGGTCCAGGACGGCGCGCAGGTGGTTCTCGAACTGGCTGGTGACGGACCCCTCGATGCTCCAGTGCCCGGAGTTGTGCGGGCGCATCGCGAGCTCGTTGACCAGGACGTCCTTGACCGGCCCGTCGGGGGTGTCGCGCTCGACCTCGAACACCTCCACGGCCAGCACCCCGGTGACGCCGAGCCCACCGGCGATCCGCAGCGCGACGTCGGTCAGCGTGGCGGCCAGCTCGGGGGCGAGGTCCGGCGCGGGCGCGGTCACCTCGTGGCAGACGCCGTCGCGCTGGACGGTCTCGACGACCGGCCAGGCCGCGGCCTGGCCCGAGGGGCTGCGCGCGACGAGCGCGGCGAGCTCACGGGTGAAGGGCACGTGCTCCTCGGCGAGCAGGCCGCCGCGGTCGGCCCAGTCGGCCAGCCACGCGTCGGCCGTCGCCCACCCCTCGTCGTCCGGCCCGGACAGGACGAGGACGCCCTTGCCGTCGTAGCCGCCGCGCGGGGTCTTCAGCACGACGGGCCAGGACCCGAAGGCCTCGACGGCCGCGCGGTCGGCGACGCGGGCCCAGCGCGGGCACGGGATCCCCAGCTCGGTGAGCTTCTCGCGCATGACGATCTTGTCCTGGGCGTGCACGAGGGCGTCGGCGCCCGGCTGCACGGAGGTCAGCTCGGCCATCGCCCGCAGCCCCTCGCCGGGGACGTGCTCGTGGTCGAAGGTGACGGCGTCGCACTCGCGGGCGAAGGCGACGAGGGCGTCGAGGTCGTCCGCCGCCCCGATCGGGGCGGGCGTGACGACCTGCGCCGCAGCGACGTCCGGGCCCTCGGCGAGCACCCGCAACCGCAGCCCGAGGGCGACGGCGGCCGGCTGCATCATCCGCGCGAGCTGCCCCCCGCCGACGACGCCGACGACGGGGAACCCACCGGGGCGGGCGTAGGGAGCCGGGTCCTGACGCTGCTGCTCGACCGGGGATGCGCTCACGTGCGTCAAGGGTAGTGGCCCTGCGGCCCCCTCAGGTCCTCACCCGTTCGGCCGATGGAACCCCCGGGATGCCCGCTGCGTCGACGTGCGCGACGCTTGTCCCACGCGCCCGGCACCCGCGGCGCGGACCCACGGAGGGGGAGTTCGTTGTTCACCGTGATCGTCTGCATCACGTTCGTCGTCATCGGGATCGTCGGAGCGATGAAGATGGAGGACCACCTCACCCCCCGCAGCTCGTCGGCGAAGACCCCGGCGAACACCCCGGCCGAGACACGCGCCCCGCTCGAACGCTGAGGTGGAGCCGGTTCCCAGCATGACCCGTCAGACTGCGTGGCCGCAGGGTCGACAGGTCACGACGAGGGGACGCGAGTGAGCGGGAACGAACGGGACGGCGCAGGTCTCGTGCGCAGGCTGCGCGACACCTACGAGGTCCTGGCCCGCGAGGCCGCCAAGTTCGGCATCGTCGGCGCCGTCGCCTTCGTCACCGACTTCGGGGTGTTCAACCTGCTGCGCTACGCCGGCCCCGACGGCGTCGGCGTCCTGCACGGCAAACCGCTGACCGCCAACGTGATCTCGGTGCTGCTGAGCATCGTCGTGGCCTGGCTGGGCAACCGCTACTGGACGTTCCGGCACCGCCGCCGCGCCTCGGCCCCGCGCGAGCTCCTGCTGTTCTTCGTGATGAACGGCTTCGGGCTGCTCATCTCGCTGGTCTGCCTGGCCTTCACGTACTACGTGCTGGACCTGCGCGGGCCGTTGGCCTCCAACATCTCGGCCAAGGTCGTCGGCGTCGCGCTCGGGACGCTGTTCCGCTGGTGGGCCTACCGCCGGTTCGTGTTCGTCGACGAGCTGCGCGAGGAGGGGTGGCAGCCCCACCCCCCGCACGCCGAGCAGCCGTCAGCGGGGACGCAGGTGGACGACGTCCGCCGCAGCCAGGCTCGTCCGGGCACCGTCTGAGGTCTGCACGACGAGGCGGCCGTCGGCGTCGACGTCGATCGCCGTCCCCTCCAGCGACGAGCCGTCGGGCAGCTGGGCGCGGACCTGCGCCCCGATCGTGGAGCTCACCCCGCGGTAGGCGTCCAGGGGGTCCTGGCCCGCTTCCCACGCCTGGACCCGCAGCGCCAGCGCGCGCAGGTAGCGGCGCAGGACGGTGTCGCGGTCCTGCGCCCGGGCCCCGGCGAGGGCGATCGAGGTGGCGGTGTCGACGGGCAGCTCCTCCGAGCGCAGCGAGACGTTGATCCCGGCTCCGAGCACGACGCGGTCGGGCCGGGCCTCGCAGAGGATCCCGCAGACCTTCCCCGGCCGGTCCGGGCCGGTGACGAGGACGTCGTTGGGCCACTTCAGCCCGGCCTGCACCCCCAGGGCGGCGAGCGTGTCGACGACCGCGATCCCCGTCACCAGCGGCAGCAGCGACCAGCGGGCCGGGGGCTGCGCGGGCCGCAGCAGGACGGAGACGGCCAGGGAGGACCGGGGCGGTGCCGACCACGTGCGCCCGAGGCGTCCCCGCCCCGCGGCCTGGTGGTCGGCGACGAGGACGGCGCCGTGCGGGGCGCCCTCGTCGGCGAGCAGGTCCACGTTGGTGGACCCGGTGCTGGTGACGACGTCGAGGCGGCTCCAGCCCCGCGGGCCGACGAGGGCGGTGCGCAGGGCGGTGGCCCGCAGCGGTGGCCGGTCGAGGTCGGTCCAGTCCGAGCCGGGCCGGGCGGGGTCGGCGGGGGTGTCCACGCCCCGATCCTCGCAGGCCGGGATTTCGCCCCGGCACGATCTTGTGGTGAGGTGAGCCTTCCCTACCCTCGACCTCAGGAGTCCCTGTGCGCACGACGCGTCGCGCCCTGCTGGCCACCGTCCCGCTCCTCGCCCTGGCCGCCGCCTGCGGCTCCGGCGAGCAGGCCACGGCCGAACCCGCCGCCACCCCCGACGGCGCCTTCCCGGCGACGATCACCCACGCCCTCGGCACCACCACGGTCGGGGCCGCGCCGCAGCGCGTCGTCTGCCTCGGCTGGGGGTCCCAGGAGGCGCTGTGGGCCCTGGGCGGGCAGACGGTCGCCGTCCCCGAGGTGACCTACGGCGGCCTGCCCGACGGGACGCTGCCCTGGTGGCAGGGTCACTTCGACGCCGCGACCACGACGTTCCTACCGAACCCAACGTCCGGCGAGCTGCCGTTCGAGCAGATCACCGCCCTGGCCCCGGACCTGGTCCTCGCCGTCTACTCGGGCATCACGGCCGACGACTACGCGACGCTGTCGAAGATCGCCCCGACGGTCGGCTACCCCGACCAGCCGTGGCTGACGACCTGGCAGGACCAGGTCAGGCTCGTCGGGCAGGCGATCGGCAGGACCGCCGAGGCGCAGGCGCTCGTGGCCTCCACCGAGGCCGACCTCGCCGCCCGCGCCGAGGCGGCCCCCGCGCTGCGGGGCAGGACGTTCAGCTACGTCTACGCCTCCCAGCAGGGCCTGTCGGCGTACCTGCCCGGCGACCCGCGCGTCGACGTCATGCACGAGCTGGGCCTCGTCGACGCCCCCGGCATCACCGCGCTGGCCGCGCAGGAGGCGACGTTCTACGCCGAGGTCGCCAAGGAACGCGTGCGCGACCTCGACTCCGACGTGCTCGTCGGGTACGGCGGGCTGACCCGCGACCAGCTGCGCGCCGACCCCGTCTTCGCCACGATGCCCGCGGTGGCTGCCGACGCCGTCGCCTGGTTCGACGACGAGACCCTCGTGACGGCCACGTCCGCGACCGTGCTCAGCCTGCCGTGGCTGCTGGACCGGCTCGTGCCCCTGCTGGAGTCGGCTGCGCAGAAGGCTCCCGCCGCGGGGTCGTGATCACTAGGGTCGTGCCGTGGACCAGCAGCGCCGCCCGACGGCCGTCGACACCATCGCCGAAGACCACTTCGAGACGGTGCTGCGGCTGCAGCCGACGCTCGCCCTGAGCCTGGGCGCCCCCGACCCGGCCCCCGGGCTCGGGGACCGCTCCCCCGCGGGCCTGGCGGCCGTGGCCGACGCGAACCGCGCGACCCTGCGCGAGCTGGAGCGGACCCCCGCGGTCGACGACGTCGACCGCGTCACCGTCGCCGCGATGCGGGACCGCCTCGGCCTCGAGGTCGCCCTGCACGACGCGGGCGAGCTGCTCGGCGACCTCAACGTCATCGCCTCCCCCGTCCAGGACCTGCGCATGGTCTTCGACCTGCTGCCCACCGCGACCGACGCCGACTGGCAGGTCGTCGGCGAGCGCCTGGCCGCCGTCCCGGCGGCGCTCGCGGGGTACGTGGAGTCGTTGCGCGCGGCCGCGGCGGCCGGCCGGGTCGCGGCGGTGCGGCAGGTCGAGGCGTGCGCGACGGAGGCGGCCGAGAACGCGACGGGCTTCTTCGCGACCTTCGGGGCGGGCCGGGGCGTGGAGGCGGCCGGCGCCGCGGCGGCGCAGGCGTACGCGGACCTGGCGCGGTTCCTGCGGACCGAACTGCTGCCGCAGGCGCCCGCGGCCGACGCCGTGGGCCGCGACCGGTACGCGCTGTGGTCGCAGTTCCACGTGGGGGCGCGGATCGACCTCGACGAGACGTACGCGTGGGGTCTGGAGGAGGTCGCGCGGCTGCGGGCGGAGATGGCGGACGTGGCCCGGCAGATCACCGGCTCGGGCGACGCCGCGGCCGCGGCCGCGGCGCTCGACGCGGACCCGGGGGTGGTCGTGCAGGGGGCGGAGAACTTCCGGGCGTGGATGCAGGACCGGTCCGACGCCACCGTCGACGCGCTGCAGGGCGAGCACTTCGACATCCCCGAGCAGATCCGGCGGCTGGAGTGCCGGATCGCGCCGACCACCAGCGGCGTCATCTACTACACCGGCCCCAGCGAGGACTTCACCCGCCCGGGCCGGATGTGGTGGGCGGTGCCGGCGGGGCAGACGGCGTTCTCGACGTGGCGGGAGGCGACGACCGTCCACCACGAGGGGGTCCCCGGCCACCACCTGCAGATCGGTCAGACGGCCGTGCGCAGCGAGGTGCTGAACCGCTGGCGCCGGCAGGGGTGCTGGGTCTCCGGGCACGGCGAGGGCTGGGCGCTGTACGCCGAACGGCTCATGCAGGACCTCGGCTTCCTGCACGGCCCGGGCGAGGTGCTCGGGATGCTCGACGCGCAGCTGCTGCGCGCGGGCCGCGTCGTGCTGGACATCGGGATCCACTGCGGGCTGCCGGCCCCCGACGGCGGGGCCTGGACGTACGCGAAGGCGTGGGACTACCTGCGCTCGGTGTCCGGCAACCACCCCGACGTCCTGCGCTTCGAGCTGGACCGCTACCTGGGCTGGGCGGGGCAGGCGCCGAGCTACAAGGTCGGCGAACGGTTGTGGGCGGCGCTGCGCGAGGACGTGCGGGCGCACGAGGGAGCCGCGTTCGACCTCAAGGCGTTCCACCGGCGGGCCCTGGACGTGGGGTCGGTCGGGCTGGACGTGCTGCGCTCGACTCTCCTGCCCTGACCCTGCGTGACAGCCCCTGGTGGACCGTTGACGCGACGGCACGAACCTTTCGCACCGTCGCGTCAACGGTCCGGACCCCGACCGGCCCCGCGGCGCGTGGAACGATGTGCGCCGTGACGTCGCTGCTCCTCGCCTCCGCCTCCCCCGCCCGCCTCGCGACCCTGCGCGCCGCCGGCCTGGACCCGGCGGTCCTGGTCTCGGCGGTCGACGAACCCGCCGTCGTGGAGCGCTACGGCGTCACCGACGCCGAGGACGTGTGCCTGGTCCTGGCCAAGGCCAAGGCCGAGGACGTCGCCGCGAACGACGAGCGTCCCGAGGACGCGCTGATCCTGGGCTGCGACTCCGTCCTGGCCTTCGACGGGCAGGTGTTCGGCAAGCCCGCGAGCGCGCAGGAGGCCACCGAGCGGTGGCGGGCGATGCGGGGCCGCAGCGGGGTCCTGCACACGGGGCACTGGCTGATCGACGACCGGGACGAGGGCTCGGGCGCGACCATCGGGGGCGTGGCGAGCGTGACGGTCCACTTCGCGGACGTCTCCGACGCCGAGATCGAGGCGTACGTGGCGACCGGGGAGCCGCTGGCGGTGGCGGGGGCGTTCACGATCGACGGCCTCGGCGGGGCCTTCGTGACGGGGGTCGAGGGCGACCACCACGCGGTGGTGGGGGTCTCGCTGCCGCTGCTGCGCGACCTCGTGCGCGAGGCGGGGGTCGTGTGGACCGACCTGTGGGCGTCGCGGGGGTAGCGGGCGCGGGTATCCTCAGCCCTCGTCCCGCTCCCCCCACCTTCGACTCCCCCGGAGACGCCGCATGACCTCCCCCGAGCCCGCCGCCGTGTCCTCGGGGATCACCGGTCCGGTGACGAAGGTCCTCGTGGCCAACCGCGGGGAGATCGCCGTCCGCGTCGTGCGCGCCGCCCGCGACGCGGGGCTGAAGTCCGTGGCGGTGTACTCCGAGGGGGACCGCGACGCGCTGCACGTGCGCAGCGCCGACGAGGCGTACGCCCTGGGCGGCAGGACCGCCAAGGAGTCCTACCTGGACGCGGCGAAGATCATCGCGGTCGCCCACCGCGCCGGGGCCGACGCCGTGCACCCGGGCTACGGGTTCCTGTCGGAGAACGCCGCGTTCGCGCAGGCCGTGATCGACGCGGGGCTGACGTGGATCGGTCCGCCGCCGGCGGCGATCGAGGCGCTGGGCGACAAGGTGTCCGCGCGTCACCTGGCGGCGCGGGCGGGGGCCCCGCTGGTGGCGGGGACGCCGGACCCGGTGTCGGGCCCGGAGGAGGTGCTCGCCTTCGCCGACGAGCACGGTCTGCCCATCGCCATCAAGGCGGCCTTCGGGGGCGGGGGCCGCGGGCTGAAGGTGGCCCGCGAGCGCGAGGACGTCCCGGAGCTGTTCGCCTCCGCGGTCCGCGAGGCCGAGGCCGCGTTCGGCCGCGGCGAGTGCTTCGTCGAGCGCTACCTGGACCGTCCCCGGCACGTCGAGACGCAGGTGCTGGCCGACGCGCACGGCGGGGCGGTGGTCGTCTCCACGCGCGACTGCTCGCTGCAGCGCCGGCACCAGAAGCTCGTCGAGGAGGCGCCCGCGCCGTTCCTGACGCCCGAGCAGGACGCCGAGCTGCGCCGCGCGTCGCTGGCCATCGTCAAGGAGGCCGGGTACGTCGGGGCGGGCACGGTGGAGTTCCTCGTCGCGGCCGACGGGACGCTGGCCTTCCTGGAGGTGAACACCCGCCTGCAGGTGGAGCACCCGGTGACGGAGGAGATCAGCGGGATCGACCTCGTCGTGGAGCAGTTCCGCATCGCCCGCGGTGAGCACCTGGGGTATTCCGAGGTCGCCACCCGCGGCCACGCGATCGAGTTCCGCATCAACGGCGAGGACCCGAGCGCGAACTTCCTGCCCCGCCCGGGCAAGCTGACCCGGTTCTCCCTGCCGTCGGGCCCGGGGGTCCGGGTCGACACGGGGATCGACCCGCGCGCGGCGGCCGTGAGCGGCGGCGTGGAGATCTCCCAGGACTTCGACTCGCTGCTGGCCAAGCTGATCGTGACGGGGGCGACGCGCGAGCAGGCGCTGGCGCGGGCGGCGCGCGCGCTGGGCGAGTTCGTCGTCGAGGGGGTTCCCACGGTCATCCCGTTCCACCGCACGGTGGTGACGGACCCGGCGTTCGCGGCGTCGAGCGCGGAGGGTTTCACGGTCCACACGCGCTGGATCGAGTCCCCGGAGTTCGACGCGTCGAAGATGCCGGGGTCGGGTGCCCTGGAGGCGGCCGGCGAGGGGGCGCCGCACCGGGAGACGATCGTCGTCGAGGTCGCGGGCAAGCGGCTGGAGGTCTCGATCCCGGTCGAGCAGCTGAACGCGCAGCTCTCGCGGGCCGGGCAGGAGATCTCCCGCGCGGGCGTGGCGACGGGCGCGGCGGTCGCGCGGGCGTACCGGTCCGCGACGCACCGCGGCGGGAAGAAGAGCAAGGCCGGGGGTGGTTCGGTCGCGAACCCGAACGCCCTCGTGACGCCCATGCAGGGCACGATCGTCAAGATCGACGTCGCGGACGGGGACACGGTGGCCGAGGGTGACCTCGTCGCGGTCCTGGAGGCGATGAAGATGGAGCAGCCGCTGCTGGCGCACCGTTCGGGCACGATCGCGGGCCTGTCGGCCAAGGCCGGCGACACGACGACGACGGGCGCGGTGCTCTGCGAGATCGTCGACGCCTGAGGCTGCCCCGCTGACGAACGGCCCCGCGGTGCCGCACCGCGGGGCCGTTCGCGCGGGTGGCGTCCCTAGTCGCCGAGCACGTGCAGCTGCCGCGCGGCCTCGGCGATCGAGCCCGACAGCGACGGGTAGATGGTGAAGGCGTGCGCGACGTCGTCGACGTTGAGGCGCTTCTCCACCGCCAGGGTCACGGGGAAGATGAGCTCGCTGGCCCGCGGCGCCACGACGACCCCGCCGATGACGGTGCCGGACCCGGTGCGGCAGAACAGCTTCACGAACCCGTCGTGGATGCCGAGCATCTTGGCGCGCGCGTTCGTCGCCAGCGGCAGCTTGACGATCTCGCCCTGCGCCTCACCGGAGTCGATCTGGGCCTGCGTCCAGCCGACCGTCGCGATCTCCGGGGACGTGAACACCGTGGAGGCCACCGACCGCAACCTCAGCGGGGCGACGGAGTCGCCGAGGGCGTGCCACATGGCGATGCGGCCCTGCATGGCTGCGACGGAGGCGAGCGGGAACACGCCCGTGCAGTCCCCGGCCGCGTAGACGCCGCGCGCGGAGGTCCGCGAGACCTTGTCGGTCTCGACGTGCCCCGACTCCGTCGTCCAGACGCCCGCCTCCTCCAGCCCGAGGCCCGCGGTGTTGGGGATCGCCCCGACCGCGACGATGCAGTGCGACCCCTCGACGGTCCGGCCGTCGGCAAGGGTCACGACGACGGTGTCGCCGTGCCGTTCGACCTTCTGCGCGCGCGAGCGGGACAGGACGTCCATGCCGCGGCGGCGGAACACGCCCTCGAGGACCTCGGCGGCGTCGGCGTCCTCGCCGGGCAGGACCCGGTCGCGGGAGGAGACGAGGGTGACGTGCGCGCCGAGCGCGTCGTAGGCGTTGGCGAACTCGGCGCCGGTGACGCCGGAGCCGACGACGATCAGGTGCTCGGGCAGCTCGGTGAGGTCGTAGACCTGCTTCCAGGTGAGGATGCGCTCGCCGTCGGGCTGCGCGTCGGGCAGGACCCGCGGGCTGGCCCCGACCGACAGGAGCGTGACGTCGGCCTCGACGCGGGCACCGGCGTCCTCGCCGTCGCGCACGACGAGGGTGTGCGGGCCCTCCAGCGCGCCGGAGCCGGACAGGATCCGCACGCCCTCCTTCTCCAGCCGGGCGCGGACGTCGGCGGACTGCGCGGCGGCGAGCGTCTTGACGCGGCCGTTGACGCGCGCGAGGTCGACGGTGACGGCGCCCTCGGGCTCGGTGGTGGGGGTGCCGCCGCCGGGGAAGCGGACCCCGAGCTCGGAGGCGCCGTCGACGGTGGCCATGAGCTCGGCGGTGGCGATGAGGGTCTTGGACGGGACGACGTCGGTCAGGACGGTGGACCCGCCGAGGCCGTCGCGTTCGACGACGGTGACGTCGGCGCCGAGCTGGGCCGCGACGAGCGCTGCTTCGTACCCGCCGGGGCCGCCGCCGAGGACGGCCACGCGGGTCGCGTTGCTGGTGGGGTGCGCACTGGTGGGACTCACACCCCCATGCTCCCCTACCCTTCATCTCCGTGCCTGCCTCGCCCGCCTACGCCGCGTACGCGACCAACCTCGACCCCGAGGTCATGTCCCGCAAAGCCCCGCACTCCCCGTTGCGCTCGACGGGGTGGTTGCAGGACTGGCGGCTGACCTTCGGCGGGGAGGACCGCAGTTGGGAGGGCCCGATCGCCACCGTCGTGGAGGCGCCGGGCGAGCAGGTCTACGTGGCGCTGTACGACCTGACCGAGGCCGACGAGGTGCGCATGGACGCCGCCGAGGGCATGGACATCGGCCTGTTCCGCAAGATCAGGGTGCGGGTGAAGACCCTCGACGGGGACGTCGTGGCGTGGACGTACGTCCTCGACGACTACGAGGGCGGGCTGCCGACCGCCCGCTACCTCGGGGGGCTCGCCGACGCGGCCGAGGCCGGGGGCGCCCCGCACGACTACGTCCTGGGCCTGCGCGCCCGGCCCTGCCGCTCGAACGACGCCTGAGCGCCCTCCGCCACCGCAGCGCACACGTCGGACCCGTCCCCGAGCCCGGCGGGGGTCCGACGTGTGCGCTGCGCGGGGACGGCGGCGGGCGCGAGGTGCGCCGGCGGCGGGACGGCGCTCACTAGGCTGCCCCCCGTGACCGAGACCGCGACCGCGCCCGAGGACCCCTTCACCGTCGCCGAGGAGGCCGCCGCCGACCTGGCCGAGCGGACCGGCGTCCCCCGGCACGACGTCGCGCTGATCCTGGGGTCCGGCTGGGCCGCGGCCGCCGACGAGCTCGGTGAGGTCGTCGCGACCCTGCCCGCCACGGACCTGCCCGGTTTCGTGCCGCCCTCCGTCGTAGGGCACGCCGGGACGATCCGCTCGATCCTCGTCGCGCGGGACGGCGCGCAGCCCCTGCGCGCCCTCGTCCTGCCCCGCAGCCACTACTACGAGGGCCACGGCCCCCGGGCCGTCGCGCACGGCGTGCGGGTCGCCGCCGCCGCGGGCTGCCGCACGATCGTGCTGACCAACGGCTGCGGCGGGCTGGACCGCACGGTCCCGGCCGGCTCCCCCGTCCTGATCTCCGACCACCTCAACCTCACGGGCGCCACCCCGCTGGAGGGGCCGACGTTCGTCGACCTGACCGACCTGTACGCCGCCGATCTGCGCGACCTGGCCCGCACGGTCGACCCGTCGCTGCGCGAGGGGGTGTACGCGCAGTTCCACGGCCCGCAGTACGAGACGCCCGCCGAGGTCCGGATGGCCGGGGTGATGGGCGCCTCCCTGGTGGGGATGTCGACGGCCCTGGAGGCGATCGCGGCCCGGCACGTGGGGATGAAGGTCCTCGGGTTCTCCCTCGTGACGAACCTGGCGGCCGGGGTCTCCGACCAGCCGCTGTCCCACGAGGAGGTCCTGCAGGCGGGCCGGGACGCGGCCCCGCGCTGCGCGGCCCTCCTCGCGGGCGTCGTGAAGCTGCTCTGATCAGCGCGCGGCAGCCCGCTTGTACTGGCGGGTCGCCAGCGGCACGAACACCAGCAGGATCACGACGATCCAGCCGAGGGTGTAGAGCTGGGCGTGCTGCAGCGGCCACGACGACGGCGCCGGCCCGGGGCCGACGTTGCCGAAGCTCTCCCGCGCGGCCTGCACGAGCGTCGACATCGGGTTCCACTCCGCGATCGTGCGCAGGACCGCCGGGTAGCTCTCGATGGGGACGAACCCGTTGCTGAGGAACGTGACGGGGAAGATCGTGATGAACGTGAGGTTGTTGAACGCCTCCGGGGTGCGGATCAGCAGTCCCAGCAGGGCCATGCACCACGAGATCGCGTAGGCGAACAGCAGCAGCAGCGCGTACCCGATCACCGCGTCCAGCACCGAGGTCCGGATGCGCCAGCCGATGATCAGACCGGTCAGCGACATGATGACCACGACGATGACGTTGGTCACCACGTCGGACGCCGTGCGCCCCACGAGCACCGCCGACTGCGCCATGGGCAGCGAGCGGAACCGCTCGATGATGCCCTTCTGCATGTCGTCGGCGAGCCCGGCGCCGGTGATGGTCGCCCCGAAGATGACGGTCTGGGCGAAGATCCCCGGCACGAGGAACTCCCGGTAGTTGATGCCGGGGACCTCGATGGCGCCGCCGAAGACGTAGCCGAACAGCAGGATGAACATGATGGGCGAGATGAGCGTCCCGACCAGCAGGTCCGGGATCCGCTTGATCTTGATGAGGTTGCGCTTGGCGACGACCGAGCCGTCGGCCAGGACCATCCCGAGGGAACTCATGCGTTCTGCTCCTCCTGCGCCAGTTCTTCCGCGGGCTTGCCGGTGAGGGTGAGGAAGACGTCGTCCATCGTGGGACGGCGCAGCCCGGCGTCCAGCGGCACGACCCCGACCGACTCCAGCCGGCGCAGGGCGTCCACGAGGGTCGGGGTCCCGCCGCTGACCGGGACCGTGACGCGCCGGGCGCGCCGGTCGACCTGGACCTCCCCCACGGCCAGCGGTTCCAGGGCCTCGACCACGGTGGCGATCTCTGGGTCGACGGCGACGACGAGCTCGACGCGCTGACCGCCGACCTGCGTCTTCAGCTCGTCCGCCGTGCCGCGGGCGATGACCCGGCCGTGGTCGATGACGACGATGTCGTCGGCGAGCCGCTCGGCCTCCTCCAGGTACTGCGTCGTCAGCAGCAGCGTCGTGCCCGCGGCGACCATCGTCGTCAGCAGCTCCCACATGTCGTTGCGAGAGCGCGGGTCCAGGCCCGTCGTCGGCTCGTCGAGGAAGAGCACCGGCGGGTTGGCCACCAGCGCCCCGGCGAGGTCGAGGCGGCGGCGCATGCCGCCGGAGTAGGTCTTGGCGACGCGGTTGGCCGCGTCGGTCAGCCGGAACTGCTCCAGGAGTTCGTTCGCGCGCTCGCGCGAGCGCCGGCGCCCCAGGTGGTACAGCCGCCCCACCATGTCCAGGTTCTCGAACCCGGTCAGGTTCTCGTCGACCGCGGCGTACTGCCCCGACAGCCCGATGCGCCGGCGCACCTCCTGCGGGTCCTTCACCACGTCGACCCCGGCGACCGTGGCCGTCCCCTCGTCGGGGACCAGCAGCGTCGTCAGCATCCGGACCGTCGTCGTCTTGCCCGCGCCGTTCGGTCCCAGGAGGGCGAGCACCGTGCCCTCCGGGACGACGAGGTCGACCCCCGCCACCGCGGTGACGTCGCCGTACCGCTTCACCAACCCCTGCGCCTGAACCGCTGGGGACTGCACCGCCACCGAGGTCGCCATGTCCCCGACCCTAGGAGAGACCACCGACACCACGCCCGTCCTTTCGCCCTGCCCGACCCGTCCCCCCTCCGACCCCGGGGGCGCCGGGAACTCATCGGCCCGAACTCCTTGCCCCAGGACACCGGACGGCGGTGGCGGCGGACCGGGTCAGTCCTCGGTGCTGCGCAGGACGCCCATCATGGCCAGGTCGTCGTCCAGCGGTTCCCCCTCGTGGACGCACGCCCGCAGCCCCCGCAGCAGCTCCGCCTCGTCCAGCCCGGCGCCGATGAGGACGAGTTCGGTCGCCCGCGCCGACCCCCGGGGCCAGGCGCTGCGCTCGAAGCGCACCGCCGCCCCCACGGTCTGCAGCAGGTACCGCTGCCCGAAACCCTCGACGGCGAACCGCACGAAACCCTTCACGCGGAACACCCCGGACGGGCGGGCGTCGAGGAACCGCACGAAGGCGCGGGGGTCCAGCGGGTGCTCGCTGCGGAACTCCACCGCGTCGTAGAGGGTGTGGACGTGCTCGGCGTGGTCCGCGGGGTCGGTGACCACCTCCCCCAGCGCGAGCTGGCGCTGGCGCGCGGGCCGGGCGTCGAACAGCAGCCGGGGGTCGACCCGTCCCTTCGCGGCGGGCACGACGGGCGCCCACGCGTTGAGCTCGCGGCACCGCGCGGCGACCCGCGCCACGTCCGGCTCGGGCACGAGGTCGGTCTTGGTGAGGATCACCACGTCGGCCATCGCGACGTGGTCGTCGAGCTCGGTGTGCCGCAGCCGGGTCGTCTCGAACTCGACGGCGTCCACGACGACGACCAGCCCGCCGTAGCGGACGCCGGGGACGGTGCTGGCCAGGACCTGCCGGACCATGGCGGAGGGTTCGGCGACACCGCTGGCCTCGATGACGACGGCGTCCAGCGCGGGCCCGCGGGCCGTGGTGAGCCGGGTGAGGAGTTCGTCGATCGTGCCGTCGTCGGTGGAGCAGCACAGGCAGCCGTTCTCCAGGGAGACGGTGCTGTCGGCCCAGCCGGCGACGAGGAGGGCGTCGACGCCCACGGCCCCGAAGTCGTTGACGACCACCCCGAGCCGCACGTCGGTGGCCGAGCGCAGCAACTGGTTGAGCACCGTCGTCTTGCCCGCGCCGAGGAACCCCGCGAGGACGACGACCGGCAGGCTCACGCCCCCATCGTAGGGTGACGCCCGTGGATGCAGAGCTGCCGGACCGGGTCCGCGCGTGGATCGCGGACGACCCCTCCCCGCACGACCGGGCCGAGCTGCAGGCCCTGCTCGACGACGGGTCCGCGCAGGCGCTGGCCGACCTCGCCGACCGTTTCTCCGGGCCGCTGGAGTTCGGCACCGCCGGGTTGCGCGGGGTCGTCGGCGCGGGTGAGCACCGCATGAACCGCGCCGTCGTGCAGCGCGCGGCGGCGGGGCTGGGGGCGTGGCTGACGGCGCGCTGGGACCGTCCCCGCGTCGTGATCGGCCTCGACGCCCGGCACGGCTCGCACGAGTTCGCCGACGACTCCGCCGCGGTGCTGACCGCGGCCGGGTGCGAGGTCCTGCTGCTGCCCGGCCCGCTGCCCACCCCCGTGCTGGCCTTCGCGGTCCGCCACCTCGACGCCGACGCGGGGGTCATGGTCACCGCGAGCCACAACCCGGCGCGCGACAACGGGTACAAGGTCTACCTGGGCGGGCGCGCCGCACCGGCCGAGGGCCGCGGGGTGCAGATCGTGCCGCCCGTGGACGCCGAGATCGCCGCCGCGATCGCCGCGGTGGGACCCCTGGCCGAGCTGCCCCGGGCGAGCGACGGGTGGACCGTCCTGGGTCCCGACGTCGTCGAGGACTACCTGTCCGCGATCAGCGCCGCCGTGGCCCCCGCCCCGGGACGGGACCCGCGGATCGTCGTGACCGCGATGCACGGCGTCGGCAACCCGGTCCTATTGGAGGCGCTGCGCCGCAACGGTTTCACCGACGTCCACTCCGTGCCCGAGCAGGCCGATCCGGACCCGGACTTCCCCACGGTCCCGTTCCCGAACCCCGAGGAACCCGGCGCGCTGGACCGCGCTGTCGCGCTGGCGGCCGACCTCGGTGCGGACGTCGTGCTGGCCGTCGACCCCGACGCCGACCGCTGCTGCGTCGCCGTCCCCGGGCCGGGCGGTTTCACGCAGCTGTCCGGCGACGACCTGGGGCGCGTCCTGGGGTCCGAGCTGGCCCGCCCCGGCGCGGTCCTGGCGTGCTCGGTCGTCAGTTCCCAGGCGCTGCGGGCGGTCGCGGCCCGCACGGGGGCCCGGTTCGCCGCGGCCCTGACGGGGTTCAAGTGGATCGCCCGGGTCCCGGAGCTGACGTTCGGGTACGAGGAGGCCATCGGGTACTGCGTGGCCCCCGAGGTCGTGCGGGACAAGGACGGGATCTCGGCGTCGCTGCTCGTCGCGGGTATCGTGCGCCGCGAGCTCGCCGCGGGCCGGACGGTGCGCGACGTGCTGGACGACCTCGACCGCACCGACGGGGTGCACCTGACCGCGCCCGTGACGATCCGCGTCGAGGACCTCTCGCTCATCCCGGCCGCGATGGCGCGGCTGCGGTCGCAGCCCCCGGCCTCTCTCGGGGGTTCGGCGGTGACGTCGGTGGAGGACCTCGCCGACGGGCTGGACGGGTTGCCGCCGACGGACGGGCTGCGGTTCCGGACCGCGGACGGCACGCGGGTCGTGGTCCGCCCGAGCGGGACCGAGCCGAAGCTGAAGTGCTACTGCGAGGTCGTCGCCGAGGTGGGCGACGACCTCGCGGCGGTGCGGCGCGCGGCCCGCGAGCGCCTGGACCGGGTGCGGGCGGACGTGCGGGCGGCCACCGGGATGGCGTGACGCCGTTCGGCTGACACATCGACTGTCGATGTGCCATGGTGCGGTCATGGCATATCGACTGTCGATGGCTCCGCGCATCGCGCGGCGGTTCGGCGTCCACACCCGGCCGCACGTCATCGCGTTGTGCGCGTTCTTCGCGCGCCGGATCGGCATCCTGTGCCTGGTCGTCGCGGCGCTCCAGGCCGTCAACTCCGGACCGGAGAGCCTGCCGGTCCAGGGCGCCGGGGGTCCGGGCACGCTGATCAGCCCGATCGTCCCGGAGGGCGTCGCGTACGTCGACGGGTCGGCCAACCTCGACGGCATCGCGACGATCACGGTCGACCCCACCCGGCTCGAGGGGGCGCTCGCGGGAGGTTCGCTGTGGCTGGTGTGGCTGTGCGTCGGCCTGGGCGCGATCTGGTCGGCCGCCCTGCTCCGCCGCTTCGCCGAGGGGGACCCGTTCGCCCCCGGGAACGCCCAGCGGCTGCGCAGCCTCGCCGCGTGCGTCCTGGTGGCGACGCACGTGGCCCCCCTGCTGAAGCCGCTGGCGACCCACCTGGTCATCGCCCGGCTGGGCATCGGGGGTCTGGCCCCGGTGTGGGGTTCCCCGGTGCACCCGTCGCTGCTCGTGGTGCTGCTGCTCCTGCTGCTGGCCGGGGCCCTGGCCGAGGGCCGGCGCCTGCAGCTGGACAGCGAAGGGCTCGTGTGACCCCCCGGTCCGGCGACGAGGACGAGAACCCGCACCGCGTCGAGTGCCACCTCGACCGCCTGCTGGCCGAGCGGGGCATGACCCTGGCGGAACTGGCCGCCCGCGCGGGGGTCACGGTGGTGAACCTGTCGGTCCTGAAGAACGACCGGGCGCGGGCGGTGCGCTTCTCGACGCTGACGGCGATCTGCGACGTCCTGCACTGCCAGCCCGGCGATGTGCTCTCGGTGCGGGGCCGCTGAGGGAACAGCCCTTGCAAGTGGAACGTCGATCCGCTTACAGTAGCGGACGAACGTTCCGTTTCAACGACAGGAGTTTCCCGTGCCCCAGCAACCCCTCGGCTCCGGGTTCACCGCGGCCTCCACCACCGCCGACGTCCTCGCCGGCCGCGACCTCACCGGAACCCACGTCGTCGTCACCGCGGGCCACCGCGGGCTCGGCCTCGTCACCACCCGCGCGCTCGCGGCCGCCGGCGCCTCCGTCACGGTCGCCACCCGCCACCCCGAGCGGGCGGCAGAGACGTTCGCCGGGGTGGACGGCGTCAGCGTCGAACGGCTCGACCTGCTCGACCCCGCCTCGATCAGCGCCTTCGCCCGCACCCAGCACGAGGTCCACGTCCTGGTGAACTGCGCGAACTTCCCCGCCCCGCAGGAGGTCGAGCGCGACGGGCGGGGGTACGAGAAGCAGTTCGCCACCGGTCACCTCGGCCACTTCCAGCTCACCGTCGAACTGCTCCCCGCCCTGCGCGCCGCGGGCGGTGCCCGCGTCGTCACGTTGTCGTCCGGCGCGCACCGGTTCGGTGAGATCCGCTGGGGCGACCCGGGGTTCAGCACGGGCTACCACCCGATGACCGCCTACGCCCAGACCAAGCTCGCCAACGTGCTGTTCTCCGTGGAACTCGACCGGCGGTTCCGGGACGAGCAGATCCGCGGGTACGCCGTCCACCCCGGCGTGATCGTCATGGGCGCCGCCGACAACCCCGCCTGGGCGGCGACCCTGCGCGACCAGGGCCTGCTCGACGAGGACGGCAACCCGGTCATCGACCCCGAGCGCGGCAAGAAGACGCCCGAGCAGGGGGCGAGCACCGTCGTGTTCGCGGCGACCCACCCCCTGCTCGCCGACGTCGGCGGGGTCTACCTCAAGGACGCCGACGTGTCCCGCGTCGACGACGAACCCCGTGAACTCACCGCCGACGCGATCCCGTCCGAGGTCACCTCCGCCGCGCTCGACCCCGCGACCGCGCACCGGTTGTGGGAGTGGAGCGAGGAGCTCACGGGCGTTGCCCCGTCGGGCGCACCACGATCTCGTTGACGTCGACGTCCGCCGGTTCCGCCACGGCGTACGCGACGGCCCGGCCGATGGCCGCGGGGGCGATGGCCGTGCGGCGGTAGCCGACCATCGCCTCGGCCGCGGTCGGGTCGGTGATGTGGGTGGCCAGTTCGCTCTCGACGACGCCGGGCGTGACGGTCGTGACGCGCACGCTCGGGGGCAGTTCCTGGCGCAGCCCCTCCACGAGGGCCCAGACGGCGAACTTGGTGGCGCAGTACACGGCGGCGGTCGGGACGACCTCGTGGGCCCCCACGGAGGCCGTGGTCACGAAGTGCCCGCTGCCGGAGCGCAGGAAGTGCGGCAGGGCGGCGGCGATCCCGTTGAGGACGCCCTTCACGTTGACGTCCACCATGCGGTCCCACTCCCCCGTCAGCAGGGACGCCATCGGCGACAGGAGCATCACCCCGGAGTTGGCGACGAGGACGTCGAGCCGGCCGTGCTCGGCGACGACGGAATCCACGACGGCGCGGAACGCCGCCGCGTCGGTGACGTCGAGGACGGCGGCGGACGCCCGGCCCCCGGCCGCGCGGATGCCGGCCGCGACCTCCTCGAGGCGGTCGGCGCGCCGGGCGGTGAGGACGACGTGGTGGCCGGCGGCGGCCAGTTCGCGGGCGGTCGCGTCACCGATCCCGCTGGAGGCGCCGGTGACGAGGACGATCTTCTGCTCGGTCTGCTGTTCGGGCTGCTGTTCGGGCTGCTGTTCGGTCATGCCCCGACCCTCGGTGCGCCGCCGCCCGGGCGGCAGACCGCGGTGAGGGTGGTAGCGGCGCACCCACCCTGAGCGGTGCGGGCGGTCGTACCGTGGACCGGTGAGCGCTCTCGGTGACTTCCTGCGCGCCCGCCGCGCCGCCGTCTCCCCCGCCGAGGCGGGTCTGCCGGCCGGGACCCGTCGCCGGGTCCCCGGGTTGCGGCGCAGCGAGGTCGCCCTGCTCGCGGAGATCAGCGTGGAGTACTACGTGCGCCTGGAGCAGGGCCGCGAACGCGGGCCGTCACCCGCCGTCCTCGACGCGCTGGCGGCCGCGCTGCGGCTGACCCGCGACGGCGCCGAGCACCTCTACCGCCTCGCCGGGCTCGCCCCCGCGCCGCTCGACGTGGGCCCCGAACGGGTGGACCCGCGCCTGACGACGCTGCTGGCCGCGTGGCCGGGAACCCCCGCGGTCGTCCTGGGGCGGGCCCTGGACGTCCTGGCCGCCAACGACCTCGCCGAGGAACTCTTCGGGGGTTTCCCGACGACGCGCAACCTCGTGGAGTTCGTGTTCCTGGCCCCGCAGGCCCGCACGCTGTACCCGGACTGGAACGTCGTGGCCCGCAACACCGTGGCCGCGTTCCGCCTCGCCGACGGCGCGCACCCGGGCGATCCCCGCCTCCGGGCCGTCCGCGAGGCCCTGCGGGACAGCGAGGAGTTCACCCGGCTCTGGGACCGGCACGACGCACGCGGCAAGACGGCCGAGCGCAAGCGGTTCGCGCACCCGCGGGCGGGTGAGTTCACGCTGGACGTGCAGACCTTCGACGTCCGCGACGGCGCGGGCCAGCAGCTCGCGGTCTACCACGCCGCTCCCGGGACCCCGTCCGCCGACGCCCTCACCCTGCTGGGCATGCTCGCCGCCCAGCGCGGGACTCAGACCACGTCCACGAACACCGGGTTCGTGTAGCACCACAGGTCGTCCCACGGGTCGGAGTCGCCGATCCGGTCCACCTCCGGGTGCCCGTCGGGGCGGGCGTGCTTGCCGTCGCTGCCGCGGAACCGCACGTAGAGCGGGTCGGCGACGCCGCGCAGGACGGTCCGGAACACCTGCCGGCCCCCGGAGCGGGGCATCTCGAAGCTCTCGACCACCCGGGTGCCCGGGGCCTCGAACAGGTCGCGGTCCGTGACCCGCCCGGTGACGGTCCCGACGATGACGTCCCAGCGCGCCGACCTCGGGACGGAACCGCTGCCGTTGGCCTCGGTCGCCGGGTCGACGGTGAGCTCGACCTCGACGTCCCCGCCGCGGCGCACCGTGGTGCGGGCCCCGAACGTCACCCCCGGCCCGGCGCCGGCCGCGCGCACCCGCCCCTCGACGGCCTTGACGAGCCCGCCGTGCACGACGAAGACGCGCCCGGAACGCAGGGCGGCCATGACGGAGCGGTAGTCGCGGGAGGTCGAACCCACGCAGGTGCGGGAGTAGAACCCCGGGGCGAAGTCGACGTACCCGTGCTGCACGACGCCGGTCTCGACGGGTTCCCCGCGCGAACCGTGCTCGCGGTAGAACTCCTGGGAGAGGTTCCCCACCCGCACGGTGTCGCCGATGTCGAAGTGGTTGTCGGAGTTCGCCGTGATCCACCACGGCAACCCCTCGGCCAGCAGCGAGTCCCACAACCCGCCCAGGCGCGCGGTGGCGGCGTCGAAACCGCCCCACGTCCGGTACTGGTCGAGGTCGTAGCCGGGGAAGGACCACGCGCCGGGGACCTCGTCGTACTGGCCGCGGCCACGTCCGCGCCCGAGCGGTGCGGGCAGGGCGGCGGCCTGGTGCCCGGGGGCTCCTTCCCAGCCGACGAACAACCCGGGCGCGGCGTCGCGCCAGCCGCGCACCTTCGACGGCGAGACGCGGCCCGTGCGCATGGGGTGGTTGGACAGGATCAGCGCCTCGCCGACGGTGCCCGTCCGCAGTTCCTCGGCGAGCCAGGCCAGGGCGTCCAGGCCGAGCTGCTCGGCGACCGGGCCGCCCTCGACGGAGTGCTCGATGAGCCGGGGTCCGGTGGGGTTCTGCCGGGCCGCCAGGACGTCGCCGTCGAACATCCGCTCGAAGCGCTGCAGCAGGACCGGGGTGTCGGCGTGCTCGGGGGCGATGAAGGTGGCGTGCTCGGCGCCGGGGATGTTCCACTCCATGCCCTGGAACACGAGCACGTCGTGGCGCCGGCGGGCCTGCGCGATGAGCGGGGTCTGCAGGGCGACGGACTGCTTGGCGTGGTCGGGGCCGCCGTGGTCGGTGATGACCATCCAGTCCAGCCCGCACTCGTGCCCGCGGCGCACCTGGTCGTCCACGGAGTACATGGCGTCGCGCGAGAACGTCGTGTGGATGTGGTGGTCGCCCGCGTACCAGGCGAAGTCGCGGTCGTCGCCGTCCGTGCTCACGGGGTCCGGCGGCAGCGGCGAGGGGGTGTGGGTGTGCGGGGTCGCGTCGGGGCCGTGCGAGTGGGCGGGCACGGCCACACCCTGCCAGGGAGGTCGGTCGACCCCTCGAACGGCCCTCGTGGACCTCACGAACCTCAGTAGACTCACTCGTTGTGAGCACCTCGCTACCGGACGCTCTCGCGGGCCTGTCGGCCCCGCGGGAGTCGCCCCTGCGCGTGACCACCCTCGACCTGCCCGCCCCGGACGCCTCGCTCGCCGCGGTGCCCGCCCCCACCCCCGCGCTGCCGGACGAGGTCCCCGACCTCGTCCTGGCCGACGGCCCCGCCGCGCCGGGCGCCGCCACGGGCGAACTGCTCGACGTCCTTGCCCCCACCACCGGCGAACGCCTGCTGCGCGTGGAGGACACGAGCCCGGACCTGGTGCGCGACATCGCCTCCGCGGTCGCCACCACGAGCACCACCGACTGGTCGTGGCTGTCGGCCGAGGACCGCGCCCGGTTCCTCTTCGCCGTCGCCGACGTCCTCGCCGACCACGTCCGCGCCCTGGCGGTCACCGCCGCCCTGACGACGGGACGTCCGCTCGGGGCGGGGTTCCGGCAGGACGCCCCGGCCGCCCACGCCGCCGCGTTCTCCGCGGCGGGCTGGGCCGACAAGCTCACGGCCGTCGGGGCCGGGCACCGCCCCTCCGGCGGGGTCGTCGTCGTCGTCACGACGTGGCGCACGAGCACCGCCGACGCCCTCAGCGCCGTCGTCGCGGCCCTGGCGACGGGCTGCGGGGTCGTCCTGCGCGCCCGGCCGGCCACCGCCGCGACCGCCCGGCAACTGGTCCGGCTCGTGGAGGAGGCGGGCGTCCCGGCGGGACTGGTCCGCTCCGCCCCGGGCGCCGACGCCGCCGCCGACGCGGCGCTGTGGTCGCACCCCGACCTCGTCGCCGTGCGCGCCGACGGGTCCGCGGACGACCTGCGCGCGGTCGGGGTCGCCCTGGCCCACCGGGGAACGCCTCTCCTGCAACGCCTCGACGCCCCCCACGTCGACGTCGTGCTCGCCGGGGCGAACCTCGAGGACGTGGCCGCGGCCCTCGTCGAGGCCAGCACCGGCGGCGCCCACCTGCGTCCGGGCGGCTCCCGGGTCCTCGTCGTCCGGCCGGTCGCCGACGCGCTGGTGGCCCGGGTGGCCCCCGTCGTCGCGCGGTTGCGCACCGGGCACCCGCTGGACCGGGCGACGGCCGTCGGCCCCGTCCCCACCCCGCACCTGGCCCGCGCCGCGCGCGAGGTCCTCGACTCCACCGCGGGCCTGCCCGCCGGACTGCCTCCCGGCGGCTGGTGGGCACCCCCCGGCCTGGCCACCGTCGGCCGCCACAGCGCCTGGCCTCCCCCCGGGCCCGTGCTCGGCGTGCGCTCGATCCGCTCGGCCGCCGACGCCCTGCCGCACCTGCGCGACGCCGGGTCGGTGACGGTGTGGGGCGGCGAACTGGGCACCGAGGTCCCCGCACCGCCGGACGCGCGCCGCGACGCCCTGGACCTCGTCCGGGCCTGCCGTGGCTGAGCCGGTCCGCGGGGCCGGGCCGGCGACCGGCACCGCGAACGGGGCGGTGACCGGCTCGGCGAACGGTGCGGTCGTCGTGAGCGTGGCCCAGGGCGCGGCCCGCCGCGGCCGGGCGCTGCTCGCGGCGGCCTCGGAGGTCGAGCGGCGGCGCAACCGGTTCGTCGACCAGGTCCGCCGCGCCCACCACCTGCGGATCTCCGAGGCCGTCGCGCAGGTCGACGGTTGCGTCGACACGATCGTGCGCTGGGCGGGGTGGGCCGACAAGCTCGACCTGCTGCTGCCCGTCGCCGCGGGTGGCCGGCGGCCGCCGCCCGTCGCGATCCTGCCGCCGGGGGACTTCGGCGGCGCGACCCGCGCCCTGTGCTCGGCGCTGGCCGCGGGCGCCCGGTGCGTCGTGGCGCACGAGTCGGCCGCAGTGGCCTCGCTGGTCGACGTCGTGGCCGCGGAGTTCCCGCCCGCGGCCGTGACGGTGGTGGCCCGCGACCCGGGAACCGTCCGGGAGCTGGCGACGACGGTGGCGCTGCTCGACGCGCGCGCGGCCGCCGCGGAGTTCGACGCCGACCTGCGGCTGGCCTGCGCCGAGGCCGGCACGCGCGTGCTGCCCCCGCTGCCGGCCGAACGGCTGGCCGCGCTGGACGACCTGGCCCTCGTGGGCGACCTGTTCGCCGGGGCGGTCCGGCCGGCCTGAGCCGCGCCGACCCCGGGCCCGGTGACGCTGCGGACGGGCCGGACCACCGGTGGCCGACGATCGTGCCGTCCCCGAACGCAGAACGGCACGTTGACTCCCCGGTCCCGTTCAACAGGACCGGGGAGTCAACGTGCCGGTCCGGCCTGCCGCACCCGTGGTCGGCAGAACCAGCGCCGGGCCGCGTCGTCATCACCCTGTGAAAACCCCTCGCCGGGTCGTCGGCGGGAAACCTAGCCTCGTGCCGTGCAGACCGAGGTGAACCCCACCGACCCCCTGGTCCGGTTCGGCTGGGACGACGACTGGACCAGGCGCTGGGCGGCGTTCCAGGACGCCCGTCCCGAGCAGCACCTGCTGCCCGCGCGGGTGGTCCGGGTGCACCGGGGTGCGTGCGACGTCGAGACGCCCCTGGGTCCGCAGCGGGTGGAGATCCCCGCCGGGCACCTCGTGCCCGGCCCCACGACGGGCGACTGGGTCGGGTTGTCCCTGGACGGCCCCGACGGGGCGCGCGCGGTGGGGGTCCTGCCCCGGCGCACCGTCCTCGCCCGGGCGTCGGTGACGGGCCGGTCCGCCGAGCACCAGCTGGCGGCCAACGTGGACACGGTGGTGGTGGCCATCGGCGCGGAGTCGCGCACGACCCTCGGGCGGGTCGAACGCTTCCTCGCCCTGGCGTGGAACTCCGGCGCGCAGCCGGTCGTGGCCCTCACCAAGTCCGACCTGCTCGACGACGCGGAACTCGACGAGGTGCTCGACCGGGTGCGCGCCGACGCCGTCGGGGTGCAGGTCGTCCCCGTGCGGCACGACGACCCGGCGAGCGTCGCGGCACTGCGGGACCGCCTGCGCGGCACCGTGGTCCTGCTCGGGTCCTCCGGCGCCGGGAAGTCGACGCTGGCGAACCTGCTGGTCGGTGAGGACCGGTTCGCCGTCGGCGACGTCCGCTCCGTCGACGGCAAGGGCCGGCACACCACCGTGACCCGGGAACTGGTTCCCGTCCCCGGCGGGCTGGTCCTGGTCGACACCCCGGGTCTGCGCAGCCTGGGCGTCGCCGAACTCGGCGACGCCCTCGGCACGACGTTCGCGGACGTCGCGGACGTCGCCGTGGACTGCCGGTTCTCGGACTGCTCGCACACCTCCGAACCCGGCTGCGCGGTGCTGTCCGCCATCGGCGCCGGGGTGTTCGACCAGCGCCGGCTCGACAGCTTCCGCAAGCTCGAACGGGAACAGGCGTGGTTCGCCTCGCGGACCGACGCCCGGCTGGCGGCCGAGCGCCGGCGCGAGTGGAAGAAGGTCGTCCGGGCCCACCGCGACCGCCACGCCTGACCCGGCCTCCCCGACCCACCACGGCGATCGGGGAAATCCCCACGCCGATCGAGGAACCGCTCTCCGCGATCGAGGACCCGCGACCATCACGAGCACCCAGCCGTCCTCGATCACCGCGATGCAGTCCTTGATCACCGCGATGCAGTCCTTGATCGCCGGGTTTCAGCCCACGGGCGCGGGCAGGGCCCGGCCGAGCCAGCCGGCGAGACGGACGTGGGCGGGGGCGTCGTCGGGGACGGCGACGGGCGGGCCGAACGGGAAACCCTCGCGTTCGGCGGGGACGACCCGGCGGGCGATCGCGTCGACCTCGGCGAGGAACTCCTCGTCGAGCAGGTCGAGGCGGTCGACCGCGACGGCCAGGTCGACGGCGTGGGTGGCGAACTCCTGGGTGTAGATCGTCGCGGCGACCGCCCCGGGCAGTTCCCCGGCCGGGTGGTGCAGGACCGTCGTCAGGACGGCGTCGTCGGCCCACGCCTCGCGGATCGGCGCCAGTCCCGCGGCGTAGGCGGCGGCGAAACCCTCGGCGGGGTCGGTGGCCAGGACGCTGGGCACGTCGTAGGCGTACCCGCCGCGGGCGATGTGCGCGACGCGGTGGGTGACGGCGACGAGGTGGCCGAGCAGGGCGCGGACGTCCCACTCGGTGCAGGGGGTCGGGTTCTCCAGGGCGTCGGCGGGGACGGCGGCCACGAGGAGGCCGGCGAGGTCGGCGGCGCGGGACAGGGACTCACGGGGATCGGTCACGGGAACAGCTTTCCCGGTGAAGGTGACACCTCCTGTCGTGTTCTGGTGGGATCCTCGGAACCGTGCGCGCCGACCGCCTCCTCTCGCTGCTGTTCCTCCTGCAGTCCAACGGGCGGATGACCGCCCCGGACCTGGCGCGCACCCTGGAGGTGTCGACCCGCACGGTCCTGCGCGACGTGGAGGCGCTGTCGAGCGCGGGGGTGCCGGTGTGGACCGAGCGCGGGCGCGGCGGGGGCATCTCCCTGGTGGAGAACTGGCGCACCGACGTCACGGGGTTCACCACGCACGAGGCGCGCGCCCTGTTCTCCGGGGCCGTCGGCACGAACGACCCGCAGCGGCCCGCGTGGGAGTCGGCGGTCCGCAAGCTCCTCGCGGCGACCCCGGCCGCGCACCGGGAACCGTTCCGCCGCGCCGCCGAGCGCATCCTCGTCGAACCCCTCGGCTGGCGGGCCCGGCAGCAGGACCCCCCGCACCTGCCCGGGCTGCAGGAGGCGGTGTTCTCCGCGCGCCGGGTGCGGCTGACCTACCGGTCCGCGGGCGCCCGCCGGGCCTCCACCCGGAGCCTGGACCCCGTGGGTCTGGTCGCCAAGGGCGGGACCTGGTACCTGGTCGCGGTGACGGCCACCGGGGAACGCCTGTTCCGCGTCGACCGCGTCGAGGACGTGGCGGTGCTCGACGACCCCGTCGCCGCGGACCTGCCGGACCTGCCGGGGGTCTGGGCCCGGCTGCGCGCGGAGGTCGAGCGGCAGCACGTCCCGGGGGTCGCGGTGCGGCTGCGCGTGCGGCCGGAGGACGTCGGGCTGGTGCTGCGGATCGCCGACGCCCAGCTCGTGGCCGAACCCGAGGTGAGCGGGACCGGTGAGTTCCTCCTGGTCGCGGCGACGTTCCGGGCCCTGCCCGCCGCGCGCGCCGTGCTGCTGGGGCTGGGCCCGCTGCTGACGGTGCTGGACCCTCCCGAGCTCGTCGCGGACCTCGTGCGGACGGCCCGCGACGTGCTCAGGACCTACGGTCAGGCCGACGCGGACAGGGCCGAGGCGTAGGCGGGGCGGATCACGTCGCTCGCGAGCGCCAGCCGGTCCGGGAAGGGCAGGAACGAGGCCGACAGGGCGGTGATGGTGGCGCGTTCGACGTCGGCGAGGTCCCAGCCGGCCTCGTCGACGAGCAGGGCGAACTCGCGCGACAGCGACGTCCCGGACATGAGCCGGTTGTCGGTGTTCACGCTGATGGAGAAGCCGAGGTCCTTCAGCACCGTGATCGGGTGGTCGGCGACGCTGGTCGCGGCGCCGGTCTGGACGTTGCTGGACGGGCACAGCTCCAGGACGATCCCGCGGTCGCGGACCCAGGTCGCGAGCCGGCCGAGGGTGGCGTTGGGCAGGCCGTGGGCGTCGGTGCCCTCCCCGAGCTGGACGTCCTCGACGATCCGCACGCCGTGACCGATGCGTTCGGCGCCGCAGGTGTGCAGGGCGTCGGCGATGCTGGCGAGGCCGTCGGCCTCCCCGGCGTGGATGGTCACGGGGAAGTCGTCGCCGTGCAGGCGGTCGAAGGCCGCGAGGTGGTTGGAGGGCGGGAACCCGAGCTCGGCCCCGGCGATGTCGAACCCGACGACCCCGGCGTCGCGGTGCCGCAGGGCGAGTTCGGCGATCTCCATCCCCCGGTCGGCGTGGCGCATGGCGGTGACGAGGGTGCCGACCTTGATCGGGGTGCCGGCCTCGGCCGCGAGCTGTTCGCCGCGGCGCATGCCCTCCTCGACGGCCACGACGACCTCGTCGAGGGTGAGGCCCTGCTGCAGGTGCTGCTCGGGGGCGTAGCGCAGTTCGCCGTAGACGACGCCGTCGGCGGCCAGGTCGAGGACGGCCTCGGTGGCGACGCGGGCCAGGGACTCGCGGTCCTGCATGACGGCGATGGTGTGGTCGAAGGTCTCGAGGTAGCGCACGAGGGTGCCGGAGTCGGCGGCGTCGCGGAACCAGGCGCGCAGTTCCTCGGGGTCGGTCGTCGGCAGCCGGTGGCCGTTGGCCGCCGCGATCTCGACGATCGTCGCGGGGCGCAGCCCGCCGTCGAGGTGGTCGTGCAGCGACACCTTCGGGAGGGCGCGGATCCGGTCGATCGTGCTGGTGGTTTCGCTCACGGACCGATCCTGCCAGTCCTCACGCGGTGCGGACGAGGCAGACGAGGTAGCGGCACTCCTGCGCGGACGCGTTCTCGTAGACGCAGTCCTGCGGCGGTCCGAGCCGCAGGCAGTCCCCGGCGCCGAGGTCGTGCACGACGGCGCCCTCGTGGAAGCGCAGCCCGCCCTCCAGCACCCAGACCTGGTGGTGCGTGCCGGCGTAGGTGCCGGCGGGGAACCCCACGCGCGCCCCGGGCGGCAACCGCACCTCGATGAGTTCGAGCGGACCGCCGGTCCCGGGCGTCACGGCGCGGCGCACGTAGCCGGTGGCGGGGTCGGTCCACAGGGGCTGGTCCGCGCGGCGCGCCACGCTCTGCTCGTCGCCCTCGGCGCGGGCCACGAGCTGGGACAGCGTGAGGCCGAGGGCGCCGGCGAGCCGGCCCAGCAGCACGGCGGTCGGTTGCGCCGCACCGCGTTCGATCTTGGCGATCATGGCGCGGGAGACCCCCGACGCCTCGGCGAGCGCGGCGACCGACAGGCCGCGGGCCGTGCGGACGGCGAGGACGGTCTCGGCGAGGGAGGTCGACAGGTCCACGGTAGACACCATAGTGACTTTTTCGTCTACTGTGGTGACATGAGGACGATCCGACCGGCCACCGCCGAGGACGCCGCCGCGTGCGCGGCGCTCTACGCGCCCTACGTGGACGGGACCGCCACCACCTTCGAGGTCGAGGCGCCCGACGCCGACGAGTTCGCCTCCCGCATCGCCGCCGCGCACGAGTGGGTCGTCCTCGTCGACGACCTCACCGGCGAGGACGTCGTGCGCGGCTACGCCTACGCCGGCCCGTACGCCGCGCGCGCCGCCTACTCCTGGTCGGCCGAGGTGAGCGTCTACCTCGAGGTGGGCCTGCGGCGCTCCGGAGCGGGCCGCGCGCTGTACACCGACCTCTTCGACCGCCTGCAGCGCCGGGGTTTCCGGATGCTCGTCGCCGGCGTCACGCTGCCCAACGAGGCCAGCCTGGGCCTGCACCGCTCGATGGGCTTCACGGACGTCGGGACGTTCACGCAGATCGGGTTCAAACTCGATCGCTGGTGGGACGTGCACCGCCTGCAGAAACCGCTGGGTCCGCGCGGAGCGCCGGGACCCTTGCGCTGAAACGGGTCTCGATGCGCTGCCCGGCGAGGGTCGCCCCCAGCAGCAGCACCGCCCCGACGGCCCCGGCCACGCCGAGCGCGTCCCCGGCCAGCAGCAGGCCGAAGACGACGGCCCACAGCGGTTCGGTCCCCAGCAGCAGGCTCGCGCGCGCCGCCGAGGTCCGCCGGACCGCCCAGGACTGGGCCACGAACGCGAAGACGCTGCACCCCAGGGCCAGGTAGGCGATCCCGCCCCACTGCGCGGGGGTCGCGGCGCCCACCGCGGCGAGCGTCGCCCCCGGCGCCAGGACCAACCCCACGAGGGCCCCGACGACCATCTGCACGAACGTCAGCCCCCGCAGGTCCAGCGACACCCGGCGCGTGACCCGGCCGATGGCCGTGACGTGCGCGGCCCGCACGAGCGCGGCGGCCAGCACGAGCAGGTCCCCGCCCGTCGGGACGCGCCACCCGCCCCCGCCGACGAGCAGCACGACGCCCACGACCGCGACGAGCGACGCGGCGAAGAACGCCGGCGGCAGCCAGGACCGCGCGACGAACCCCTCGACGGCCGGGGTGAGCAGGATGGTCGTCGAGATGAGCAGCCCGGCGTTGGTCGCCGACGTGCCCGCGATGCCGAACGTCTCCAGCAGCAGGATCGCGGCCTGCGAGAGCCCGAGGACGAGCCCCCACCGCAGCTCCTCGCGGCCCACCCGCGCGCGGGTGAGGAGCACCACGAGCCCCAGGGCCAGCGCCGCCCCCGCGTAGCGCAGCGTCAGCACGGGCAGGACCCCCGCCACGTCCACGAGGAGCTTCGCCGCGAGGTAGCTGCTGCCCCACACCACCGCGACGCCCAGCAGCAGGGCGTCCACCCGTCGATCACGCACCTCTCGAGGGTGCGGGACGACAACCGTCCAGTCCAGCGACACTTCCTGAACCTGGGATTTAGCATCGCTTCATGGACGAACGGCAGCTCACGGTGCTGCGCGAACTCGCCGAACGCGGCAGCCTCGTCGCCGTCGCCCGGGCCCTGCACGTCACCCCCTCGGCCGTCTCCCAGCAACTGGCTGCGCTGCAACGCTCCTGCCCCGTCCCCCTGACCGAGAAGCGCGGCCGGAGCCTGGCCCTGACGCCCGCGGGCGAAGCGCTGGCCGCCGCGGCCGTCGACGTCGCGACCGCCATGGACGCCGCCCGCCGGGCCGTCGCCGAGCACCTGGAGTCCCCCGACGCGGCGGTGAGCGTCGCCGCCTTCCACTCCGCTGCGCTCGCCTGGTTCGGCCCGCTGCTGGCGGCGCTGGCCGGCACCCCGCCCCTGCGCTGCGCCGACCAGGACGTCGCCCAGGACGAGTTCGCCGCCCTCGTCGCCGACTACGACGTCGTGATCGCCCACCGCCCCGAGGCGGGCCCGGCCTGGACGAGGCGCGTGCACGTGGTGCCCCTGCTGCTGGAACCGCTGCACGTCGCCCTCGCCGCCGGCCACCCGCTGGCCGGCCGCGACGAGCTCACCGTCGCCGACGTGGCGGGCGAGCGCTGGATCTCCGTCCACGAGGGGTTCCCGCTGGCCGGGGCGCTCGACGTGGTCGCCACCGCCGCCCGCCGGCCCCTGGACGTGGTGCACCGCATCAACGAGGTCTTCGTCGCCGCCTCCGTCGTCGCCTCCGGCGACGCGCTCGCCCTGCTGCCCGCGCGGACCACGCGCCCCGAACCCGGCGTGGTCGTCCGCCCCCTGGCCGACGTGTCGGTCAACCGCCGCGTCGACGCCCTGCTGCGGCCCGAGGCCCTGGCCCGCCGCGGGGTCCGCACCGTGCTCGACGCGCTGCGCGACCTCACCCGTCCCTGACCTCCGCGATCGAGGAACCCCCCACCGCGATCGAGGACGCCGGGCCCCTGGACGGAACACCGTTTCCTCGATCGCGGCGGGGGGTTCCTCGATCGCGGCGGGGAACGGGTTTGAGCTCAAGCGCGCTGGAGGTCCTAGCGTGGCGAGAGTGACCCAGAGCACCGCCGCCCGAGCCACCACCCCCGCGAAGGCCCCGGGGATCTTCTCCCGCCGCCACCTCGTGACGACCCTCGGGACGACGGCCCTGGTGTTCCTCTCGGCGTTCGAGAGCCTGGCGGTCACCACCGTCATGCCGCTCGTCAGCGCCGACCTCGGGGGCCGCGCCTCCTACGCGACGGCCTTCGCCGCGACGCTGGCCGCGTCCGTGCTGGGGATGGTCGCCGCCGGCGGCTGGTCGGACCGGCGCGGACCCGCCCGTCCGCTGCTGGTGTCCCTCGCGGTGTTCTGCGCCGGGCTGCTGGCCGCGGCCCTGGCCCCCTCGGTGGAGGTCTTCGTCGCGGCCCGCTTCCTGCAGGGCCTGGGCTCGGGCGGGATCAGCGTGACGCTCTACGTGCTCGTCGCGCTCGCGTTCCCGCCCGCGCTGCGCCCGGCGGTGTTCGGCGCCTTCGCCGCGGCCTGGGTGGTGCCCTCCCTCGTCGGGCCCGCGCTGGCCGCCCTGGTGGCCGAGACGTTCAGCTGGCACTGGGTGTTCACCGGGGTGCTGCTGCTCGTCCTCGTGGCCGCGGGGGCAGTGCTGCCCACGCTGCGGCGCGTCCGCTCCTCCTCGACGACGGCGGACCCGTTCCCGCGCAGCCGTTTCCTCGCCGCCGCCGGGGTCAGCATCGCGGTGGTCGCGCTGAGCTCGGCGTCCTCGGCCGGGAACTGGCGCTGGGCGCTCGCGGCGGTCGCGCTCGCGCTCCTCGTCGTCGCCGTCCGTCCCCTGCTGCCGGCCGGGACCCTGCGCGCGCACCGCGGGCTGCCCGCGACGGTGCTGCTGCGGGGGCTGCTGGCCGCGACGTTCTTCAGCACCGAGGTCTACCTGCCGCTCATGCTGCACGAGCGGTTCGGGGTGCGGCTCACGCTGGCCGGGGCCGTGCTGACGGCCGCCGCGATCGCGTGGGCGTCGGGGTCGGCCGTCCAGGGCCGCCTGGGCGAGCGCCTCCCCCACGCGCGCGCCGTGCGGATCGGCACGGCGCTGCTGCTGGTCGGCGTCGGCGCGCAGGCCGTCGTCGCCGTCGTCGACCCGGCCGCCGTGCTCGCCGCCCTCGCCAGCACGGCGGGGTGGTTCGTGGCCGGGGCGGGGATGGGCCTGAGCTTCCCGCGCACCACGGTGCTCGTGCTGGAGCAGTCCGCCCCGGGCCAGGAGGGTGCGGGGTCGGCCGCCCTGACGATCTGCGACGCGGCCGGCGGCGGGACCGCGATGGCGCTGACCGGGCTCGTGTTCGCCACCGCCGCCGCGGCCTCGGCCTGGGCCGGGTTCGCCGCGACCCTGCCGCTGTGCGTCGTGTTCGCGGTCGCGGCGCTCGTCGTCGCCCGCCGCGTCTCACAGGGAACGCACTGACGGGACACCGCCGTTCCTGGGTCGGCTCCCCGACGGTGGTCCCATGACGGACACCCGCCGCAGCTACGAGGGCCGCCCCCTCCCCCGCCCCGACGAGGACGTCGACGACCAGGGCCTGGCGTTCGACCTCACGACGATGCTGGACCGCCGCCGCGCGCTGGGCCTGCTCGGCCTGGGCGCCGCGGGCCTGACGCTCGCCGCGTGCGGCAGCGACGACACGACCGCCGCCTCCTCGACCTCCAGCTCCACCAGCGCGACGACCGGCACGAGCGCCCTGACCGAGATCCCCGACGAGACCGCCGGCCCGTACCCCGGGGACGGGTCCAACGGGCCCGACGTCCTGGAGCAGAGCGGCGTGGTGCGCAGCGACATCCGCTCCAGCTTCGGTTCCAGCACCACGACGGCCGAGGGCGTCCCGATGACCCTGACCCTCGACGTCGTGGACCTGGCCGGCGGGAACGTGCCCTTCGAGGGCGTCGCCGTCTACGTCTGGCACTGCGACCGCGACGGCGAGTACTCCCTGTACGGGGACGGGATCACGGACGAGAACTACCTGCGGGGCGTGCAGATCGCCGACGAGGACGGGGCGGTGACCTTCACGAGCGTCTACCCGGCCTGCTACTCCGGGCGGTGGCCGCACGTCCACTTCGAGGTCTACCCCGACCAGGCGAGCATCACCGACGTCGCCAACTGCATCGCCACCTCCCAGGTCGCGCTGCCCGAGGACGTCAGCAGGCTCGTCTACGCCACGACCGGCTACGAGGCGTCGGTGACGAACCTGTCCCAGGTGACGCTGGCGACCGACAACGTGTTCGGCGACGACAGCGGCGCCAGCCAGACGCCCACCGCCACCGGCGACGTGACGAACGGGTACGCGCTGGAACTGACGGTGGGCGTCGACACCACGACGACCCCGACGGCGGGCACCATGGCCGGCATGGGGTCGGACACCTCCGGGCACCCCGCGGGCGGGCCGGGGGGCGGGACGCCGCCGACGGGCGCGGCCGGGACCGCCTGAGCGTCCCGTCCGGTCACCGCTCCCGAGTGGTGACGTCCCGTGGATGTCTGATGACAAGATGCGGTCACCACACCAGCACCCCGGAGGACGCCCCGTGCCGCGCGCCAACACCAGCCTGGACTCCACGCACCGCCTCGAGGGTGACGACGTCGAAGACGCCTGGAAGGCCTACGAGCAGGCCTTCTCACCGCTGGCCGCGCGCGCCGCGTCGCAGCACCTCATGACCCGCGAGGAGTTCGAGGACGTCTGCCTCGACGAGCGCTGGCGCAAGTACGTCGTCCGCGACCTCGACCGCGACGGCACCGTGGGAGCCTTCGGCACCGCCACCTACGACCTGTCCGCGGTCCCCATGGTGTCGCTGGACTTCTACGCGGCCCGGTACCCGCACCAGTTCGCGCAGCGGACCATCTGCTACATCGGCTGCATCGGGGTGCACCCGTCCTACCGCAGCAGCGGCGCGTTCGTGCGCGTCGTCGAGGAGATCTGCCGCGGGATCCACGACCTGGGCGGGGTGGCCGCGATCGACGTCTGCCAGTACAACGAGGAGTCGCTCGCGCTGCCCCGGCTCATCGACCGCATCACGCGCACGTTCGGGGCCGAGGGCGAACGCCTCGACACGCAGACGTACTGGGGTTACGACTTCAGCCGGCGCTGAGGGGCGGGGGGCGGCTGCAGCGCCTCCGGCTCCCAGGCGGCGAGGAACCGCGCGGTCTCCTCCGCCGACTGCGCACGGTGCCACCACCACCCCTGCCCGTGGGCCACCCCGAGGCGCTCCAGCACCTCCCGCTGCTCCTCGGTCTCGACGCCCTCGGCGGTCACGGCGAGCTCGAGCGCGTCGCTGACGGCCACGACGGCCCGCAGCACCGCCTCGTCGCCGACGCTGCGGCCCACCCCGGAGACGAAGCTGCGGTCGATCTTGACCCGCGTCACGGGGAAGCTGCGCAGGTAGCTCAGCGCGGAGTACCCCGTGCCGAAGTCGTCGACGGCCAGCCCCACCCCCAGCGCCCGCAGCCGGTGCAGCAGGTCCAGCGTCCGCTGGTCCTGGTGCAGCACCGAGGACTCGGTGATCTCCAGCATGAGAGAAGCGCCCTCGACGCGGTGCGCCTGCAGGAGCTCCCCGACGGTGTCGGCGAAGAACGGGTCGAGCAGCTGGCGCGGGGAGACGTTGACGGACAGGACGAAACCGGCACCGACCAGCCCGCGCTCACGCCAGCGGCGCAGGTCGGCCAGCGCGGTGTCCAGGACCCACCGGCCGACGTCGACGATCAGCCCGGTCTCCTCCAGCACCGGGATGAACCGCACCGGGGAGATGGAACCGTGCAGCGGGTGGTTCCACCGCAGCAGGGCCTCCACCCCGCGCGGCGCGCCCGTGCGCAGGGAGACGATGGCCTGGTGGTGGACCTCCAGGGAGTGCTCCGCGACGGCGCTGCGCAGGTCGAGCTCGAACTCGACCTCGTCCCCGATCTCCCTGCGCAGCGACTCGTCCCACACGACGAACCGGTTGCGCCCCTGCGCCTTGGCGCGGTACATGGCGGCGTCCGCCTCGCGCAGCGCGAGGGCGAACGACGACGTGAGCTCGGCGATGCCCAGGGAGGCCGAGACCGCGACCTCCCCGGCCGACAGGCGGACCGGCACGCGCAACCCGCCGAGGAGGTCGGTGGCCAGGTCCACGGCGGTGCCCGGCCCACCGCCGACCGCGAGGACGAACTCGTCACCGGCCAGGCGGCCGACGACCGCGCCCGCGGGGGCCAGTCGCCGCAGCCGGGCCGCGACCTCGCACAGGAACTCGTCCCCCACGACGTGGCCGTAGGAGTCGTTGACGAGCTTGAACCCGTCGAGGTCGACGAACAGCAGCCAGCAGCGCGTCCCGTCCCCGCCGGCGAGCTCACCGGCGCGCGCCCGCAGGTGGTCGTCGACGCGTCGTTCGAACTCGTCGCGGCCCGGCAGGTCGGTGAGCGCGTCGTGGGTGGCGCGGTGCTCCAGGACTGCCTTGGCCGCGGCGTGCCCGTTGACCGCCACGACCGCCCGGGCCAGCACCAGGCCGATCATGGTGCACAGCAGCACGAACGCCGCGACCTGCCCGGCGGGGCTCGCGTCGCCGCGGACGCTGGCCAGGTAGACCGCCCCCAGGAGCGAGAGGCACAGCACCGCCAGACGGGCCGGGGACCAGGCGTCGAAGCGCGCCGTGCGGGTCCGGCCGGTGCCCACGTGCCGGGGCAGGTGGACCAGCGCCACCGCGAGCAGGAAGTAGGACACGACGAAGGGGGCGTCGAACGAGGTGGGGGCGACGAACTCGCCCCGGCGCCCCAGGACGGCGTACCCGAGGTCGCCGAGGAGCATGAACCCCAGGCACGCCCCCAGCCAGCGGAAGGCCACCACCTGCGGGGACGTGAGCAGCAGGTCCAGGACCAGCAGCAGGACGAGGACGTCCAGCAGCGGGTACACACCGGCGAGGATCCCGCCGGTGGTCGAACGGCCGGGCAGTTCCAGCACCGGCAGCACCAGGAACTGCACGGCCGCGGCGGCTCCGGCCAGGCCCGCGACGAGGACGTCGATGACGACCTCGCGCCGCAGCCCGCCCGCCGCCCGGGCCAGCCGGGCCAGGCCCACCGACAGGACGACGTACCCGGCCAGGGAGAAGGGGTCGGGGGCGAAGGCCAGCGGTCCCGTCAGCGCCTCGGCCCATGGCCGCAGGCCCGAGCCGACGAGGAAGAGGGTGGCGCTGATCGGGACCAGGGACCACGACCACGCGGGCTGCGGGCGGCGGCGACGGACCACGGCGACGGACACGAGCAGCACGCCGACGGCGAGGAGCCCGTACAGGACGGACCGGACCAGGTCGGGCACGGGCGCCAGGTAGGCCCCCGCGATCGCGGCCGTCGCGACGACCCAGCCCGCGGCGCCGGCCTTCGACCGCTCGACCACGCGGTACCCTCCCCTCGCCCGGCGGACCGTCGGGACGTCCTCGGCGGCCCGGTCCTCCCCACCCTGGCACGGGGGTCCCCCGCCGCGGTCCCTCGCGGGCGGCGCGGCGGCCCCGCTCCCGGTGGGCGTCGACGGTGGGCGCACGGCGCGATCATCGACGACCGCGGCCCGCGGCGCGAGTCCCCCGGCGGCCCGGGCAGGACGGACCCGCCGGGCGCCGCCGGCCGGCCGGTACCGTGAGCGCGTGCCGGGACCCAGGACACGCCCCTCCACCTGGGGCCTGCTGGCCGGCGCGGTCGGCTCGGAGGTCAGCGCGACGCTCGCCCTGCGGGCCGCCTCGGACCGCCCCTCCTGGTACGCGCTCGTCGTCGTCGGGTACGTCGCGGCGTTCGTCCTGCTCGCCGCGGTCCTGCGCCGCGGGACGGCGATCGGCGTCGCGTACGGCCTGTGGGCCGCGTCCGGGGTGACGCTCACCGCCCTCGCCGGGGCGCTGCTGTTCGCCGAACCCCTCACCCCGCTGATGCTCCTGGGCATCGCCCTGATCATCGGCGGGGTGCTGCTCGTCGAACTGGGCTCCCGCCACCCCGGGGACGCACCCGCGGAACCGTCCGGGGAGTCGTCGTGAGCTGGCTGTTCCTGGCCGGCGCCATCGCGTTCGAGGTCGCCGCGACCGCCGTCCTGAGGTTGTCCGACGGCGGCCGCGTGCGCCGGTGGATCCCCGTCGTGGGGGCCGGCTACCTCGTCTCGTTCGGTTTCCTGTCCCTGACCCTGCGCGCGGGCCTGCCCGTGGGCGTCGCGTACGGCGTGTGGTCCGCGGTCGGTGTCGCCCTGACGGCGCTGCTGGCCCGTGCCGTGTTCGGCGACCCGCTGACCCGCACGATGCTGGCCGGCATCGTCCTCATCGCCGGCGGGGTGCTGCTCGTCGAGCTCGGCGCGCACTGAGGCCCCGCGCGACCAGCTGCTGCCCGGCCGACCACCCGGCCGACGTCGCCCAGTACAGCAGGACCCCGACCGGGAAGTGCGCCGTCGTCACGACGACCAGCACGGGGACCCCCACGAGCAGCGGCACCGGGGGTCGCTGGGCGGCGGCCAGCGACGTCAGCGCCTGGAAACCCGCCGTCAGCACGAGCAGGACGACCGCGACGAGGCTCGCGTCCTGGGTCGGCACCGACGACAACGGGACGCCGAACAGCGTGGCGTCGCCGAACGAGCGGTGTTCCAGCGTCAGGGTCAGGGCCAGGAACACGGGGGCCTGCACCAGCGCCGGCCACAGGGCGGTCAGGGGGTTCACCCCGGCGTCGCGGTGCAGGTCGAGCAGTTCGGCCTGCAGGTGCCGGCGCGAGGCCGGGTCCGAGCGGCCGCGGTACCTCTCCTGCACCGCGAGGACCTTCGGCCGCAGCGCGGCGGCGTGCCGCGCCGACCGCTGCTGGAGCACGAACAACGGCACCAGCAGCGTGCGGGCCACGACGACGAGGGCGACGATCGCCGCCGGCCAGGTCAGGCCCGCCTCGTGCAGGGTGAGGAGGAACCACGTGACGGCGTCCTCGACGGGTTTCAGGGCAGCGTGCAGCGTTTCGAGCACAGCGGAACTCCGTGGGGTGAGCGGGGGCGGGAGACGAGGGGCTCCCGGGCCGGCTCAGCTCAGCACGGGAGCGGGTTCGTCCCCGGCGCTCGGGGTTGCGGGTTCCCCGCCGCCGCGGGTGCGTTCTGCGGCAACGTGTCCGAAGGTTCCCGGCGCTCGTGCGGCCGGGACGGGACGACGGCGGCGACGAGTTCGGCGACGAGCGCCCGCAGCACGACGACCCCGGCGAGGAACGACGCGGCGACCGCGAGGGTCGCGAGCAGGACGCCGTGGTTCCCCAGCAGCACGACCGCGGCGAGCAGGGGCAGCACGAGGAACGCGACGGACGACCGCGCGCTCAACTCGGTGAAACCCCGGACCACGGGATCGACCCTACCCCCGCGTCCGAGCCGACGGCCAGGAGGACGGCCCCGGGGGTCAGGGCCGCGCGAGCACCTGCTCGCGCAGGACGTCGGCGTGCCCGCAGTGCTGGGCGAGTTCGCGCAGGACGTGCAGCAGCACCCACCGCAACGGCAACGGGCCGCGGCGGTTCCCGGTCAGCACGTCGTCGAGCCCGAGACCCGCGACCGCGCGGCGGGAGTCCTCGCAGGCCGCGCGGTGCGCCGCGCGGACGCTCGCGACGGTGTCCTCCGGGCGCAGCGCGAACGACTCCTCGGGCCCGGCCTCGATCCCGAGCTCGGCGCGGCTGCGTGCCGTGACGGCCTCGGCGAACCACACGCGTTCGACGAAGGTGACGTGCTTGACCAGCCCGAGCAGGGTGGTGCTGGACGGGACGAGCCGCCGCCGGGCCTGCTCCTCGGTCAGCCCGTCGAGGCAGGACGCGAGCATCACCCGGTGCTGGTCGATGAAGACGGCGAACTGCGCGGCGAGGTCGCCGGAGATCGCGTCCTCGGCGTCGGGGGTCCGGTCCGGGGTCACGGCGCGATCATCGATGAGTTCCCGTCGCGGCGCGAGTCCCCGGGACGACCGAGTTCGTCGACCCGCCGCCGATCCTTGGAGGACCACCGTGCCCAGCAGCCCACCCGTCGTCGACCTCGCCACCTGGCAGGCCGCCCGCGACGACCTCCTGGTGCGCGAGAAGGCGCACACCCGCGAGGGCGACGCGATCGCCGCCGCCCGCCGCCGCCTGCCGATGGTCGAGGTCGACGCCGCGGCCCGGCTCGTCGGCGCCGGCGGCGAGGTACCGTTCCTGGACCTGTTCGACGGTCGCGACGAACTCGTCGTGTACCAGCACATGTGGTGGGACGGCGCGCCCCACCAGGGGCAGTGCGAGGGGTGCACGACGACGGCCTGGCACCTGCAGGACGCCTCCTACCTGCACGCCCGCGGCGTCTCGTTCGCCGTCTTGACGACGGGCGCCTGGGACGAGGTGGCGCCGTTCGTCGAGTTCATGGGCTACCGCCAGCCGTGGTTCTCGGTGCGCGACGTCCCCGCGCCGATCGGCGGGGAGATGGGGTACCTGAAGTGCTTCCTGCGCCAGGGCGAGCGGGCGTTCATGACGTACGCGACGACCGGGCGCGGCAACGAGCGGGTGAACTCCTCGATGGGGCTGCTGGACATGACCGTGCGCGGCCGCGGCGAGGCGTGGGAGGACACCCCCGACGGCTGGCCCGAGCCCGTGAGCCCCAGCGGCACCTGGCGCACCGACGTCGACGGTCACCCGACCTGGGGCGGCACGGGGCGCCCGGTGCCGCAGTGGACGCGTCCCGGCGCGACCCCGCAGACCGACCTCGGGCGCCACGGGTCGCACTGACCGGACCTGCTGCGCGGGGCCGGGGGTCGGGCGCGTCAGGCGGTGACGCGCTGGTGCACGAGCGGCACCTGCGCGGGGGCGGTGGGGCTCACCGTGAACCCGCCGTCCAGCGCCTGCGCGGCCCACTCGAACCGCTCGGGGGTGTCGGTGTGCAGCGTCATGAGGCGCTGCCCCTGCCGCACGGCGTCGCCGCGCACGGCGTGCAGCTCGACGCCCGCACCGGCCTGCACGGCCTCCTCGCGCCGCGAGCGGCCGGCCCCGAGCCGCCACGCGGCGACCCCCACGGCCATCGCGTCGACGTCGAGGAAACCGTCGGCGGGCGCCAGCACCTCCTGGGTGTGCCGGGCGACGGGCAGCGGGGCGTCGGGGTCGCCGCCCTGGGCGGAGATCATCCGCCGCCAGGCGTCCATCGCGCGGCCGTCCTTCAGGGCGTCCGCCGGGTCGACGTCGATCCCGACGGCCGTGAGCATCTCCCGGGCCAGGACGAGGGTGATCTCGACGAGGTCGGCGGGGCCGCCGCCGGCGAGCACCTCGACGGACTCGCGCACTTCGAGGGCGTTGCCCGCGGTCCGGCCCAGCGGGGTCGACATGTCGGTGACGACGGCGACCGTGCGGACCCCGGCGTCGGTCCCGAGGTCGACCATGGTCCGGGCGAGCTCCAGGGAGTCCTCCAGGGACTTCATGAAGGCGCCGGAGCCGGTCTTGACGTCGAGGACGAGCGCGCTGGTCCCCTCGGCGATCTTCTTGCTCATGATGGAGCTGGCGATGAGCGGGATCGCCTCGACCGTGCCCGTGACGTCGCGCAGCGCGTACAGCTTCTTGTCGGCCGGGGCGAGGTCGCCGGTGGCGGCGCAGATGACGGCGCCGAGGTCGGTGAGCTGGGCGCGGATCTCCGGCAGCGTCAGGGACGCGCGCCAACCGGGGATGGCCTCGAGCTTGTCGAGGGTCCCGCCGGTGTGGCCCAGGCCGCGCCCGGACAGCTGCGGGACCGCGGCGCCGCAGGCCGCGACGAGCGGGGCCAGCGGCAGGGTGACCTTGTCCCCGACACCACCGGTGGAGTGCTTGTCGACGCTGGGCCGCGGCAGGTCCGTGAAGTCCAGCCGCGCGCCCGAGGCGATCATCGCGCCCGTCCAGCGCGACACCTCGCGCCGCGTCATGCCGTTGAGCAGGACGGCCATCGCCAGCGAGGACATCTGCTCCTCGGCGACCTCGCCGCGCGTGTAGGCGTCGATCACCCAGTCGATCTGCGCGTCGGACAGCTCACCCCGGTCGCGCTTGGTGCGGATGACGTCGACGGCGGCGAACTGCTGGCTCACGGGGCGGCCTTCCGGGCGGGGTCGGTGAGGTCGTGCGGCCCGAAGGCGTCGGGCAGCACCTGCGTCATGGGGACGATCCCCGACGGGGAGTCCACGAGCAGGTCCGGGCCGCCGAACTCGTAGAGCAGCTGGCGGCAGCGGCCGCACGGCATGAGCACGTTCCCGACGGCGTCGACGCACGCGAACGCGACGAGCCTGCCGCCGCCGGTCATCTGCAACTGCCCGACGAGGGTGCACTCGGCGCACAGCGTCACGCCGTAGGAGGCGTTCTCGACGTTCGCGCCGGACACGACGCGCCCGTCCTCGACGAGCGCGGCCGCCCCCACGGCGAAGTTCGAGTACGGCGAGTAGGAGTGCTGCAGGGCGTCGCGGGCCGCGGCGCGCAGCCCGTCCCAGTCGACCTCGGTCACGGGTACACCTCCCCGGAGGCCGCGGGCGGCCGGACCCGCCCGACGAACCCGGCAACGGCCAGGATCGTCGCGAGGTACGGCAGCATCGACAGGAAGCTGGAGGGCACCGCCGCCGGGCCCTGCAGGATCCCGACGAGGGTCTGCAGCGCGGCGAAGAACCCGAACAGCAGGGAGGCGCCGACGGCCCCGCGCGGGCTCCACCGACCGAAGATCACGGCGGCGAGCGCGATGAACCCCTTGCCGGCCGACATGTTCTCGGTGAACGGCCCGATCGTCCCGATGGACAGGTACGCCCCCGCGAGCCCGGCGATGCCGCCGGCGACGACGACGTTGACGTACCGGACGCGCAGCACGGGGATCCCGACGGTCGCGGCGGCCTTCGGGTGCTCCCCGACGGCGCGCGTCCGCAGGCCCCAGCGGGTGCGGAACAGCACGACCTGCAGCGCGACGATGACGACGTACATGGCGTACACGAGGACGTTCGCCTGGAACAGCAGCGGACCGACGACCGGGATGTCGGCCAGGACCGGGATGCGGACCGGGTTCAGGACCCCGGGTGAGTTGAACCGCTGGGTGTCGGTCTGCATGAGCGCCTTGTAGGCCCAGCCGGTGAACCCCAGCGCGGCCGCGTTGAGGACGACCCCGAGGATGACCTGGTTCACGCGGTAGCGGATCGCGAACACCGCCAGCAGCCAGCCGACGACCGCGCCCGCGACGACCGCGCCGACGACGCCCGCGCCGAGGTTGCCGGCCATCGAGCCGACGAGCGCCCCCGCGAACGCGCCGGTGAGCATCTGCCCCTCGATGGCGACGTTGACGACGCCCGAGCGCTCCCCCAGCACCCCGGCGAGCGCACCGAGGATGAGCGGGGTGGCCAGGAAGACCGTCTGCTGCAGGAGCTTGACGAGGTCCATCGACTGGGCGTCCTGCCCGGACATGACCCAGCACAGGAACGCGACGACGAAGCAGAGCAGCGTCACGGCGACGACGACGGGGCTGCGCCGGGCGCGGAAGCCCTTCGCGAGCTGGAACAGGCCGAGGGCCACGACGAGCGCGCCGAGGACGACGGGGGTGACGGTGCCGGGGACGGTCAGGTCCGGCAGCGTGACGGACGAGCCGCCGCCGAAGCGGAACGTGGCGTCCGCCGAGCCGGAGCCCAGGCCCCAGCCGAGCACGGTGACGAGGCCGACGACGACGAGCAGGACGCCGGTGACGATCCGCTTGCGCAGGCTGACGGGCGGCTCGACGCGGGCGAGCTCGACGACCGCGGCGGGGGTCTCGGGACTGACGGGGGCGCTCATCGGGTCCACCCTCCGGCGAGTTCGGAACCGACGCCGGCGCCGCCGCCGGAGCGGAGCCGGAACACCGCCCGGACGAGGGCCGGGGCGGCGATGAACAGGACGACGAGGGCCTGCAGCACCCCGACGAGGTCGACGGGGACACCCGTCACGGACTGCATCTGGACCGCGCCCGCGCGCATCCCGCCGAACAGCAGCCCGGCCGCGATGATCCCGTAGGGGTTGTTGCGGCCCAGCAGCGCGACGGTGATGGCGTCGAACCCGATGTTGCCCGCGACGGACCCGGTGACGCTGCCGGTGACGCCGAGGACCTGCGTCGCCCCGGCCAGCCCGGCGAGGCCGCCGGCGAGCGCCATGGAGACGACCTGCAGCCGGCCGACGTTCATCCCGGCGGTGCGCGCGGCGTTCGGGTTCGCCCCGACGGCCCGCAACCGGAACCCGAGCCGGGACCGGTCGAACAACCACCAGACGAACACGGCGGCCAGGACGGCGAGCAGCAGCCCGAGGTTGACGCGCAGCGAGGACCCCAGGAGCTTGGGCAGCACGGCGGTGCTCGCGACCTGCTCGGAGATGGCCTGCGTGTAGGGGGCCCGCTGGAACCCGTGGACGCTCAGCAGGTACGTCAGCAGGTTGACGGCGACGTAGTTCAGCATGATCGTCGTGATGACCTCGTGGGCGCCGGTGCGGGCCTTGAGCAGCCCGACGACCCCGCCCCAGACGAGCCCGCCGGCGACGCCGGCCACCAGCGCGACGACGAGGTGCAGCACGACGGGCAGGTCGAGGGCGAAACCCACCCAGGCCGCGGCGACGGCGCCGACGATGATCTGCCCCTGCGCGCCGATGTTGAACAGCCCGACGCGGAAGGCGAGGGCGACCGCGAGCCCGGCGAGGATCAGCGGGGTGGCGTTGACGAGGGTCTCGGAGATCGGCCGCAGGGCCGTGATCCCGGTGAAGTTCGGGTTGTAGACCGCGCCCTGCAGCAGCGCGACGTAGGCGTCGCGGACGGAGTACCAGACGTTGGCGAAGAAGTCCCACGGGTAGGTGAAGAAGTACCCGGCGCTGTCGCGCGAGGGTTTGTCGCCGATGACGATGAGCACCCCGCCGACGACGAACGCGCCGACGACGGCGAAGACGGTGACGAGCCAGCTGCCGCCCCAGTGGAACCGGCGCCGCCGGGCCGGCGGCGCCTCCTGCTCGACGGTCTGCTCGACGCTCACGCGTGGTCCTTCCCGGTCGTGGCGCCCGCCATGAGCAGCCCCAGTTCCTCCTGCGTCGCGTCCGGCCCGACCTCGCCGGCGACCTTCCCCCGGTACATGACGACGATCCGGTCCGCGAGGGCGCGCACCTCGTCGAGCTCGGTGGAGACCAGCAGCACGGCCGCGCCGCGGTCGCGCTCGGCGACGATCCGCTGGTGCACGAACTCCTGGCTGCCCACGTCGACGCCGCGGGTCGGCTGGGCGACGACGAGGAGCTTCAGCGGCCGGGACATCTCCCGGGCCAGCACCACCTTCTGCTGGTTGCCGCCCGACAGGGTGGTGGCCGCGGCCTGCGCCGAGGGGGTGCGGATGTCGAACTCGGCGATGCGCTCGGCGGCGTTGCGGCCCACCGCGTCCCGGTCCACCGCGAGCCCGGAGGCGAAGGCGGGTGAGTCGACGAGGTCGAGGACGAGGTTCTCGGCGATGCTGAACGACCCGACGAGACCGTCGTGCAGGCGGTCCTCGGGGACGTACCCGACGCCGAGCCCGAGCACGCCGGCGATGTCGCGGCCGGTGACGTCGGTGCCGGCGATCCGGACGGTCCCGGACTCCACGGGCTGCAGGCCGACGATGCTGCGGGTCAGCTCGGTCTGCCCGTTGCCGTCGACGCCGGCGACCGCGAGCACTTCCCCGGCCCGCACGTCGAGGTCGATCCCGTCGAGCAGCACCGTGCCGGCGGGGTCGACGACGCGGACCCCGGCCATCTGCAGGACGCTCTCGCCGGGGTCGGCGACGGCCTTCTCGACGCGCAACCGGACGTCACGGCCGACCATGAGGGCGGCGAGCTCCTCCGGGGAGTCCTGCGGCGACGCCTCCCCCACGACCTTGCCGCGGCGGATGACGGTGATGCGGTCGGCGACGGCCTTGACCTCGCGCAGCTTGTGGGTGATGAAGACGATGGACGTCCCGGCGTCGGCGAGTTCGCGCATGACGCGCATGAGGTCGTCGGTCTCGGCCGGGGTGAGGACGGCCGTGGGTTCGTCGAGGACGAGGACCTTCGCGTCGCGCAGCAGCGCCTTGACGATCTCGACGCGCTGCTGCACGCCCACGGCGAGGTCGGCGACGAGGGTGTCGGCGGGGATCGCGAGCCCGAAGCGGCGGGAGGTCTCCTCCACGCGCCGGCGCGCCCGGCGCCGGTCGAGGAAGCCGCCGCCGCTGGTGAGCTCGGCCCCCAGGACGATGTTCTCGGTGGCGGTGAAGGTCGGGACGAGCATGAAGTGCTGGTGCACCATGCCGATCCCGGCGGCCATGGCGTCGCCCGGGGAGGAGAACTCCACGGGTTCGCCGTCGACGAGGATCTGCCCGGCGTCGGGGGTGTACAGGCCGTAGAGCACGTTCATCAACGTGCTCTTGCCGGCCCCGTTCTCGCCGAGGAGGGCGTGGATCTCGCCCTCGCGGACGACGAGGTCGATCGAGTCGTTGGCGACGAGGGGCCCGAAGCGCTTCGTGATGCCCTTGAGTTCGAGTTGCACGTGCGCTGCGTCTCCCCTCGTCGCCCGTCGACTCAGCCGGCCTTGACGGCGCTCTTCGACGTGATCTCGATGCTGCCGTCGATGATGCCCTTCTTGACCGTGTCCAGCTCGGTCTTCAGCTCGGCCGGGACCTGCGCGTCCCACTGGTTGAACGGCGCGAGGCCGGTGCCGTCGTTCTCCAGGGTGCCGACGTAGGCGCCGGTCGGGGCCTGGCCCTGGGCGGCCTTGAGCGTGTAGTCCTTCACGGCGTCGGTGAGGTTCTTGGTCACCGAGGAGATGAAGTACTTGCAGTACTGCTCGGCGCTGACGCAGCCGTCGGTGTCGACCCAGATGAGGTTCAGCTTGCCGCCGGCGGCCTCGGCCGACGCGCCCGCGCCGAGGCCGGACTGGCCCGCGACCGGCATGACGATGTCCGCGCCCTGGGAGGCGAGGGTCTCGGTGATGGACCGGCCAGCGGCCTGGTCGGTGAAGGAGTTCGAGAAGGTGCCGCCGCTGGGGTTGTTCTCGTCCCAGCCGAGGACCTTGACGCTCTTGCCCTTCTGCTGGTTGTAGTACTGCACGCCTTCCCAGAAGCCGTCCATGTAGATGGTGACCGGCGGGATGTTCAAGCCGCCCCAGGTGCCGACGGTGCCCGTCTTGGTCATGCCCGCGGCGAGGTACCCGCCGAGGAAACCGCCCTCGACGGTGTTGTACTCGAACCCGTAGACGTTGTCGGCGACGGGCGCGGAGTCGATCTCGGCGAACTTCTGGTCGGGGTTCTGGCCGGCGACCTCCTTGACGGCGTCCGACATCAGACCGCCGACGGCCACGATGGTGCCGCAGCCCTTGCCCACCTCGGCGGTGAGGTTCGGCACGTAGTCGGCGTCGCTGTTGGAGGCGACGTAGGAGATCTTGATGTCGGCGTTCTCCTTCTGCGCCGCGGTGAACCCGGCGTAGGAGCTCTGGTTGAACGAGCGGTCGTCGACGCCGCCGGTGTCCAGGACCATGCACGCGGAGAAGCTCTTGCCCGACCCCGAGCCGGAGCTGGCGCTCGCGTCGCCCGACCCGGCGGTGTCGGTGGGCCGGCTGCCGCAGGAGGCCAGCAGCAGGGCGGCAGCGCCCACGGCGGCCACCGGAGCGAAGCGGTGGATCGTCTTCATGCGGGGAGTCCTCCAGGTCGAGTGGATCGCGTCAACGCTTCGCGGGCGCGAGCTGGTGCGAACGCGCCGTCATCGTAATGGGCGGAATCGCCTCCCCCGGACGTCCCGGCGTGCAGGTTGTCCAGATCGAGACCTACGAGCTGGACACGTGCGCGGGCAGGGCCCGGGGCGAGAGGGCCGTCAGGGCCAGCACGCCCATCCCCACGGCCAGCGCCGCCTCGTCGGGGGCGAAGTCCCCGCGGTGCAGGTCGTACGTCGGCCCGCCGGGGGTGCGCGTGCCCAGGCGCACCATCGCGCCGGGGACGTGGTGCAGGTACCAGGCGAAGTCCTCCCCGCCCAGCGACTGCCGGGTGGGCAGGACGCCGTCGTCGCCGAGCAGCGTCCGGGCCGCGGCGTCGAGGGCGGCCGTGGAGTGGACCTCGTTGTCGACCGGCGGCACCCCGCGCACGAGGTCGACCTCGGCGCGCACCGCGTAGGGCCGCACGAGGTCGGCCACGACGTCCTCGACGAGCTCGCCGGCGTGGTGCCACGCCTCGGTCTCCATGCAGCGCAACGTCCCCGACGCGTACCCCTCGGCGGGGACGGCGTTGGGGGCGTCGCCGGCGTGGACGGCGCCCCACGTGAGGTTCACCCCCGCGCGCGGATCGACGCGGCGGGCCAGGACCGCGGGCAGCTGGGTCACGACCTGCCCGAGGGCGAAGACCAGGTCGCCCGCCAGGTGCGGGCGCGAGGTGTGCCCGCCGGTGCCGTGCAGGCGGACGGTGACGTGGTCGGAGGCCGAGGTGATGGGCCCGGCCTTCAGGCCCACGGTCCCGACGTCCAGGGTGGGGTCGCAGTGCAGGCCGTAGATGGCGGCGACGTCCTCCAGGGCCCCGGCCCCCACGACGTCGATCGCCCCGCCGGGCATGACCTCCTCGGCGGGCTGGAAGACCAGCCGGACGCCGTGCGGCAGATCACCCGTCCGGGCGAGGTCGGCCAGCACCAGCCCCGCGCCCAGGACGGAGGCGGTGTGCACGTCGTGGCCGCAGGCGTGGGCGACGCCGGGGACGGAGGAGGCGTAGGGCAGTCCGGTGGACTCCGGGGTGCGCAGGGCGTCGAGGTCGGCGCGCACGGCCACCCGGGGGCCGGCGGGGCCGAGGTCGGCGATGAGGCCGGTGCCGGGCAGCAGCTTGACGTGCGCGCCGGCGTCGGTGAGCACCGCGGCCACCCGGGCCGTCGCGCGGTGCTCGGTGCGGGCCAGCTCGGGGTGGGCGTGCAGCTCGCGGCGCAGCGCGCGGGCGGTGGGCTCGTGGGTGACGACCAGGTCGGCGACCCGTTCCGCGAGATCCCCCGGGCCCGTCGAGGTGCGCGGGGTGCTCGTGTCGCTGGTCACGGCACCCGACGCTACTCGTGCCGCCCCGACCGCGCCGACCTCACCCGGCCCCCACCCGCGCCGGAGCGTCGACGGTCCGGCCGGCGCCGGCTCAGACGACCTTCTCGTGCCCGGCCTCCTGCGCCCGCTCGACGAGCTTCTTGACCTCCTGGGCACGCGCGCGCGTCGTCACCATCAGCGCGTCGGGGGTGTCGACGACGACGAGGTCGTCGACCCCGAGCAGGGCGACGACGCGGCCGTTGGCGGGCACCACCAGACCCCCGGCGACGGACTCGGTGATGACCAGGTCGGCGTCGCCCAGGACCTTGGGGCGCTCCTCGTCGGCGGGCAGCAGGTCGCCCAGGGAGGAGAAGTCGCCGACGTCGTCCCACCCGAAGGTCGCCGGCACGACGGCGACGCGCCCCTCCTCGGCGGCCGGCTCGGCCACGGCGTTGTCGATCGCGATGGCCGGCAGCGCCGCCCACTGCTCCTCCAGGACGGCGTCGCGCTGCGGGGTGTCCCAGGCGTCGGCGATGCGCTGCAGCCCCGCGTGCAGGGCGGGGGCGTGGCGGGCGAGCAGCTCGAGGAGGACGTCGGCGCGGGTGACGAACATGCCGCCGTTCCAGCGGTAGTCGCCGGTGGACAGGTACGCCGCGGCGGTGCGCGCGTCGGGCTTCTCCTTGAACTGCACGACGCGGCGGGCGTTGGGCGCGCCCTGCAGGCGCAGCCGCTTGCCCAGGCGGATGTACCCGAAGCCGGTGGCCGGGTGCGAGGGCGCGATGCCGATGGTGACGACGAACCCGCGGCGGGCCGTGACGACGGCCTCCTCGACGGCGCTCTCGAAGTCGTCGCGCCCGGAGATGTTGTGGTCGGCGGCGAAGGACCCGAGGACGGCGTCGGGGTTGCGGCGCACGAGCACGGCGGCGGCCAGCCCGATGGCGGCGGCGGAGTCGCGGCGGGCGGGTTCGCGCAGGACGTTGGCGGCCGGCAGGTCGGGCAGCTGCGCGGCGACGGCGTCGGCGTGGGAGCGGCCGGTCACGACGAGCAGCCGGTCGGCGTCGGCCAGGGGCAGCAGGCGGTCCCACGTCTGCTGCAGCAGGGTGCGCCCGCGGCCGGTGAGGTCGAGCAGGAACTTGGGCCGGTCGCTGCGCGACAGCGGCCAGAGCCGCGTCCCGGCCCCGCCGGCGGGGACGACGGCGTGGAAGTCGGACAGGTCGATCTGGGCGTCCTCGAGGTCGTCGTCCGACCACGCCCACGAGCCGGGTCCGCTCTGCTGTCCTGCCTCAGTCATGGGCGGGAACCTACCGGGGCGGCACCACCGCGCCGGGAGCCGCCGGGAGTGCGCTGGGTCACACGGGTGAACCTCCTCCGACACGCCGTAGGAGGTTGCGTCCGGCGCGCCGGTGGTCCACGGTAGGTGAGGCTGGCCTGCGTGACCCAGGACTCACGACGCCGTGAGTCCTTCATCACAAAAGCTCTACAGCCCTCCCGCGGGGCGGCTCCGGCGTGCCCGCGCGCCTACAGTGGACGCTGACGCCGCCGCCTGCGCGCCGTAGCTCCGGTGGACCCGGCGTCGAGGAGCACTCGAGGAGGACGCTGGTGGCCACGAGCCTGACCCCACCCGGACAGGGGACGACGCCCACCGGGAGCAGGAAGCCCGCAGGGACCCTCTACCGCGGCCGTGAGGGCATGTGGTCCTGGGTCATGCACCGCATCTCCGGTGTGCTGATCTTCTTCTTCCTCTTCGTGCACGTGCTCGACACCGCCACGGTGCGGGTCTCCCCGGAGGTCTACAACGGGGTCATCGGGCAGTACAAGAACCCCGTGATGGGCCTGGGTGAAGCCGGCCTCGTCGGCGCCGTGGTCTTCCACGCGCTCAACGGGATCCGCATCATCCTGGTCGACTTCTGGTCCGGCGGCACCAAGCACCAGCGCAAGCTGTTCTGGGGCGTCGTCGTGGTCTGGGTCCTCCTGATGGCCGGGTTCCTGCCCCGCCACCTCATCAACGTCTTCTCGCACTGAGGGATCGCGCCGTGAGCACCGAGCAGACTCCCGCGGGCCTCGCGCCCGCCCTCGAAACCCCGCGCTCGCCGTACAAGCGCAACAAGCCGACCCGGACCAACTGGGAGCTGTACGGCTGGTTGTTCATGCGCATGTCGGGCGTCGTCCTCATCGTCTTGATCTTCGGGCACCTGTTCGTCAACCTCATGACGGGCAACGGCATCCACCAGATCGACTGGGGTTTCGTCGCCGGCAAGTGGGCCAGCCCGTTCTGGCAGGTCTGGGACCTGCTGATGCTGTGGCTGGCGCAGCTGCACGGCACCAACGGCGTCCGCACCATCATCAACGACTACGCCGAGCGCGACCGCACGCGCTTCTGGCTGAAGATGGCGCTCTACCTCGCGACCGTCGTCGTCATCGTCGTCGGCACGCTGGTCATCTTCACCTTCGACCCGTGCGCCGACCCGAACTCGACGCTCGAGATCTGCCGGGCCGGCAGCGCGAACGTCCCCAGCATCACGAACTGACGAGACGACGGAGGAGAAACCCATGCAGACGCACCAGTTCGACGTCGTCATCGTCGGTGCCGGCGGCGCCGGGATGCGCGCGGCCCTCGAGTCCGGCCAGCGCGCCCGCACGGCCGTGCTCACCAAGCTCTACCCGACCCGGTCGCACACCGGCGCGGCCCAGGGCGGCATGTGCGCCGCGCTGGCCAACGTCGAGGAGGACAACTGGGAGTGGCACACCTTCGACACCGTCAAGGGCGGTGACTACCTCGTCGACCAGGACGCCGCCGAGGTGATGTGCAAGGAGGCCATCGACGCGGTCCTCGACCTCGAGAAGATGGGCCTGCCGTTCAACCGCACGCCCGAGGGCAAGATCGACCAGCGCCGCTTCGGCGGGCACACCCGCGACCACGGCAAGTCCCCCGTGCGCCGCAGCTGCTTCGCCGCCGACCGCACCGGTCACATGATCCTGCAGACCCTCTACCAGCAGTGCGTGAAGCACGAGGTGGAGTTCTTCAACGAGTTCTACGTGCTCGACCTGCTGCTCGTGGACGCCGCCGAGGCGAAGACGGGGACCGAGATCGAGGGCGCCGCCGACCAGCCGGAGCTGAAGACCCCGCCGACCATCGGCGTCCCCGGCGACAAGCGCATCGCGGGCGTCGTGGCGTACGAGCTCGCCACCGGCGAGATCCACGTGTTCCAGGCCAAGTCGGTCGTCCTGGCGACCGGCGGCGCCGGGAAGGTCTTCAAGACCACCTCCAACGCGCACACCCTCACCGGTGACGGCATGAGCATCGCGTACCGCCGCGGCCTGCCGCTGGAGGACATGGAGTTCTACCAGTTCCACCCGACGGGCCTGGCCGGCCTGGGGATCCTGCTGTCCGAGGCCGCGCGCGGCGAGGGCGGGATCCTGCGCAACGCCGACGGCGAGCGCTTCATGGAGCGCTACGCCCCCACGATCAAGGACCTCGCGCCGCGCGACATCGTCGCCCGCTCGATGGCCAACGAGGTGCGCGAGGGCCGCGGCGCCGGGCCGAACAAGGACTACGTCCTGCTCGACCTGACCCACCTCGAACCCGCGCACATCGACGCCAAGCTCCCGGACATCACCGAGTTCGCCCGCACCTACCTGGGCGTCGAGCCGTACACCGAGCCCGTCCCGGTGTACCCGACGGCCCACTACGCCATGGGCGGGGTGCCGACCAACATCGACGCCGAGGTGCTGCAGGACAACACGCGCGTCGTGCCGGGCCTGTACGCGGCCGGCGAGGTCGCCTGCGTCTCCGTGCACGGGTCCAACCGCCTGGGCACGAACTCCCTGCTCGACATCAACGTCTTCGGCCGCCGCGCCGGCATCGCCGCCGCGGAGTACGCCACGAAGGCCGAGTGGATCGCCGTCCCCGAAGGGTCGGAGCTGCCGGTGATCAACTGGATGGCCGAGCTGCGCGACCGCCCGCAGGGCGAGCGCATCTCCGACATCCGCCGCGAGCTGCAGGAGACCATGGACGCCAACGCCCAGGTCTTCCGCACCGAGGCGACGCTCAAGCAGGCCCTGACCGACATCGACCGCCTGAAGGAGCGCTACGCGCGCGCCTCGGTCCAGGACAAGGGCAAGCGGTTCAACCTCGACCTGCTCGAGGGCCTCGAGCTCGGGTTCCTGCTCGACCTCGCCGAGGCCATGTGCCTGGGGGCGCTGGAGCGCAAGGAGTCCCGCGGCGGGCACTTCCGCGAGGACTACCCCAACCGCGACGACGTGAACTACATGCGGCACACCATGGTCTACCGCGAGTACGCCGCCGACGGGTCCTACTCGACGCGCCTGGACTTCAAGCCCGTCGTCCAGACCCGCTACCAGCCGATGGAGCGCAAGTACTGATGTCGACGTTCGAGACGAGCCCCCGCGAGACGAACGGCGAGGCGGCCTCGGCCAAGTCCGCCGAGACCGCCAGCGGCCTCCCCGGCCGCAAGGGCCCCGTCGAGGGTCAGGGCGGCGCCGGTGAGGTCCCCTCGTTCACGATCACGCTGAAGCTGCGCCGGTACGACCCGGAGAAGGACTCCGAGCCGCACTGGGAGGACTACCAGCTGACGATGCACGGCACCGACCGCGTGCTCGACGCCCTGCACAAGGTGAAGTGGGAGCAGGACGGGACCCTCACGTTCCGCCGGTCCTGCGCGCACGGCGTGTGCGGTTCGGACGCCATGCGCATCAACGGCCGCAACCGGCTGGCCTGCAAGACGCTCCTGAAGGACCTCGACATCAAGAAGCCCATCGTCGTCGAGCCCATCAAGGGCCTGCCGATCGAGAAGGACCTGATCGTCGACATGGAGCCGTTCTTCGCGGCCTACCGCGAGGTCATGCCGTTCCTCATCACCAAGGGCGCCGAGCCGACGCGCGAGCGCATCCAGTCCCAGGCCGACCGTGAACGCTTCGACGACACCACCAAGTGCATCCTGTGCGCCGCGTGCACGTCGAGCTGCCCGGTGTTCTGGAACGACGGCCAGTACTTCGGGCCGGCCGCGATCGTCAACGCGCACCGGTTCATCTTCGACACCCGCGACCAGGGGTCGGACCTGCGCCTGGAGATCCTCAACGACAAGGAAGGGGTGTGGCGCTGCCGCACGACCTTCAACTGCTCGGAGGCCTGCCCGCGCGGGATCCAGGTGACGAAGGCCATCGCCGAGGTCAAGCAGGCGCTGATCTCCCGCAAGCTCTGAGTCCCAGCGCACGAGGGCCCGTCCGGATCGTCCGGGCGGGCCCTTCGCCGTTGCGGGTGGGCTCGTGCGGAATCGGCACGTTGACTCCCCGGTCCCGTTGAACGGGACCGGGGAGTCAACATGCCGATTCCGTCAGCCGTAAGCTCCCCGCGTGCCGGAGCTCGTCGAACGTTCGTTGCTCGTGGCCGGTGCGCACCTGGACCTGCTGCTCCCGGGCGACCTGGAGGAACTGTTCACCGAGGAGGCGTACGCCGACGAGCGGTTCGCGCCCTACTGGGCCGAGCTGTGGCCTAGCGCGCTGGCCCTGGCCGACGCGGTGGCCGGCGCCGCGCCGGCCCGGCTGCTGGAGTTCGGGTGCGGGCTGGGCGTGCCGTCCATCCGGGCGGCGCGGGCCGGTCACGCCGTCACCGCGACCGACTGGACCCCGACCGCGATCGACCTGCTGACCCGCAACGCCGCCCGCAACGCGGTCGCGCTCACCGCCCTGCCCTGGGACTGGACGACCGATCCGGCGCCGCTGCGGCCGCCCTTCGACCTCGTGGTGGCCGCCGACGTGCTCTACGAACGGCGGCAGGTCGACACGGTGCTGGCGGCGCTGCCCGCGCTCGTCGCGCCGGGCGGGCAGGTCTGGGTCGCCGACCCGGGCCGGCCGGCCGCGGACGAGTTCGTCGCGCGGGCCCGCGCGGACTGGTCGGTGGACCGCCTCGCGCACACCGGCCCCTCCGAGGTGACGATCCACCGGCTGCGCGCCGCTGCGTAGAGTGCGGGCAGGGCCACCTCGGGGAGTCGCATGCGCCACCAGGACCGCTACCTGCAGATCAGCCGGATCCTGTCCCGGCACGGTCTGGGGTACTTCATCGACGCCCTCGGGCTCGAGCGGTGGGTCCGCACCGACTGGGACCTGTTCGGTCGTCCCCGCGAACGGGAACGGCACACCCGCGCCGAGCACGTCCGGCTCGTCATGGAGGAGCTCGGCCCGACGGCCGTCAAGATCGGGCAGATCCTCTCCACCCGTCCCGACCTGCTGTCCCCCGCCTTCCAGCGCGAGCTGGAGAAGCTCCAGGACAGCGCGAGCCCCGTGCCGTGGGAAGTCGTCCGCAGCGCCGTCGAGGAGGAGCTGGGCGCGGACCCGGAGGAGCTGTTCGTCCACTTCAGCCGCGAGCCCCTGGCCAGCGCCTCGATCGGGCAGGCCCACACCGCGGTGCGCGAGGACGGCACGCAGGTCGTCGTCAAGGTCCGCCGCCCCGGGGTCGTCGAGGAGGTGGAGGGCGACCTGGAGATCCTGCGGACCCTCGCCGTCCAGGCCTCGCGCCGCTGGTCGGTGGCGGCCGACTACGACGTCGTCGGTCTGGCCACGGACTTCGCCGACACCCTGCGGGCCGAGCTGGACTACCTGTCCGAGGGGCACAACGCCGAGCGCTTCGCGCGCAACTTCGACGGCGACCCCGACATCCGCGTGCCCCGGGTCTACTGGGAGACGACGACGTCGCGCGTCATCACGCTGGAACGCCTGCACGGCGTCAAGATCAGCGACGAGGCCGGGCTCGCCGAGCACGGGATCGACCGCTCGGCCCTGGCCGCGCGCGCGACGCGGCTGCTGGCGGACATGGTCTTCGAGCACGGGTTCTTCCACGCCGACCCGCACCCGGGGAACTTCCTCATCGAGCCGTCGGGACGCATCGGGCTGCTCGACTACGGGATGGTCGGGGAGGTCGACGAACGGTCCCGCGAGCACCTGGCGATGCTGCTGGCGGCCTTCGACCGCCGCGACCCCGCCCGCATCGCGGCGGCGTTCGCGACCATCGGCGTCACCGAGCACCGCGTCGACCGGGTGCGCCTGACGACCGACTGCGCGCACCTGCTGCAGACGTACGAGGGCCTGCCCCTGGGGCGCATCAAGGTCGGCGACATCGTCCGGGACGTGCTGGAGATCCTGCGCCGGCACCGCCTGGCGCTGCCGCGCAACCTGGCCCTCGTCGTCAAGATGATCGTCATGACCGAGGGGCTCGGGGCGAGCCTGGACCCGGACTTCCAGCTCGGGCGCATCCTCGGCCCGTACGCGCGGCGCCTGGTCAGGCGGCACTTCGACCCGGTCGTGCTGGCCAAGCGCGTGCGGCAGGCGGGGGTCGACGTCGCCCAGCTCGGCGTCGAGCTGCCCGGTCAGCTCGGCCGGCTCCTCGACGTCCTGGACCGCGACGGGATCTCCGTCTCGTTGCGGACCGACGAGCTGGACCCGGTCGTGGCGCGGCTGGAGCGGATCGGCAACCGCCTCGTCGTCGGCCTGGTCGTCTCGGCGGGGATCGGGGCCCTGGCCACCCTCGGCTCGACCGACCCCGAGCGGCTGAAGCCGCACGAGACGAAGGTCGTCGCGGTGGGTGGGGCGGCCCTGGCGGCGCTCACCGGCTACCTGGGCTGGACCGCCCGCGGGCACCGACGCCGCCGCTGACCCCTCCCCCGCCGTCCCGCGCGACGCCCACGTTCGACCCCCGCGGGTCGCGCACGAGGGCCCGAAGCACACGAAGGACCCCGGGAGGCGCTGTTCCGGGGTCCTTCGTGTGCGCTGCGCGGGGAGGCGGGCGTCAGGAGAAGCTGGCCTGCACGACGCGGCCGCCGCCGGGGCGGGCGAAGCGGGAACGGCGCAGGTCGCGCACGACGAAACCGCGGGAGATGAACCGGTCAGTGCCGTCGAAGCGCGGGGTGAACGGGGACCGTCCGTGCATGGCGCGCAGGTTGTCCAGCAGCAGCACGTCGCCGGGCTGCAGGACGACGGCGTGCCGGTGGGCGACGTAGATCTCCAGCACCCGCTCCAGCAGCGCCTGGGCGCGCTTGGTGATGCCGTGCATGAGGTCCTGGTCGATGAGCATCGTCGGGTCGTCGATCTCGCCGGACAGGATCGAGAACGGGCCGCGCACCTCGCGGGTGTCGAGGAAGTCGGCGAACGACTCGTCGACGAGGGTCGTCCACAGCGGCCGGAACAGCTCCATGACCTCGGTCGGGTCGACGTGCCCGAGCAGGTCGAGGGCGCGGAAGGCGTAGGTGGCGGCGTCGGCGTCGCCGCGCAGGCAGCCGAGGACGACGTAGTCGGGGCGCAGCGCGGAGAAGCACTGCTCGGTGTGGGCCTCCAGCTCGACGCGCGAGCCCTGCGACTGCTGGGTCGCGGCGAGCTTGGCGTTGGGGACCATGTCCTGCAGCAGGTGCCCGTGGCCCTCGGCGGCGTAGCCGACCATGTGCCCGAGGGCGTGGCTGACGACGGCCTGCTGCCGGGCGAGCAGGGTGCGCCCGCCGACGCCGCCGGTGTTGTCCGGCGGCGTCGGGGGCAGGTCGCCGACGTCGAGACCGCGCAGGACGAGGACGCCGGAGTCGGAGCCGCGTTCCTCGAAGGCCCACAGGGTCTCGGCCAGGCCCTGCGGCAGCTCGCGGGCCAGGAGCCGGGCCTGGCGGCCGAAGGCCTCGGGGTCGGTCACGGGGTCGGCGCTCACCCGTGAGCCCAGCGCGGCGAGCGCGGAACGCTCCTCCGTCGCCAGTTCACGGACGGTCGGCACCACGGCCGAGGAGTCGAGGAACACCGAGGACACGAGCAGCTCCCATCGTCGACGCACACCAACGTGCAAGGGTCACACCGTAGCGCGTCGACGATGGGCAGTCTGCCCAGCTCACCCTTCGGGCTCTGGGCAGATTGTCAGCGCTTGATCATCCCGTGCGGGTCGATGACGAACTTCTTGGGCGCCCCGGCGTCGAACTCGGCGTACGCGGCGGGGGCCTCGTCCAGCGAGATCGGCGTCGCCCCGACGGCCTTCGCGATCTGCACCTTGTCGTGCAGGATCGCCATCATGAGCTGCCGGTGGTACTTCATGACCGGGCACTGACCGGTGGTGAAGGACAGCGACTTGGCCCACCCGGTCCCCAGGTCCAGCGACAGCGACCCGCGCTTGGCCGCCTCGTCGACCCCGCCGGGGTCGCCGGTCACGTAGAGCCCGGGGATGCCCAGCGCCCCGCCGGCCTTGGTGATGCCCATGAGCGAGTTGAGCACCGTCGCGGGGGCCTCCGTCGCCGACCCCGCCCCGTGGCCGCGGGCCTCGAAACCGACGGCGTCGATCCCGGAGTCGACCTCGGGGACCCCGAGGATCTGCTCGATCTGGTCCTTCGGGTCGCCCTTGGAGACGTCGACGGTCTCGCAGCCGAAGCTGCGCGCGCGCTCGAGGCGCTCGGCGTTGAGGTCGCCGACGATGACGACGGCGGCACCGAGCAGTTGCGCGCCCACGGCTGCGGCCAGACCCACCGGCCCGGCCCCGGCCACGTACACCGTCGACCCCACGCCGACGCCGGCGGTGACCGCGCCGTGGAAACCCGTCGGGAAGATGTCCGAGAGCATCGTCAGGTCGAGGATCTTCTCCATCGCCTGGTCCTTGTCGGCGAACCGCAGGCAGTTGAAGTCCGCGTAGGGCACCAGCACGTACTCGGCCTGCCCGCCGACCCAGCCGCCCATGTCGACGTACCCGTACGCCGATCCCGGACGGTCGGGGTTCACGTTCTCGCAGATGCCCGTCTTGCGTTCCTTGCAGTTGCGGCACCGGCCGCAGGCGATGTTGAACGGCACGGAGACGAGGTCGCCGACCTTCAGGAATTCCACGTCGCGGCCGACCTCGACGATCTCACCGGTGATCTCGTGGCCGAGGACGAGGTTCGGCGGGGCGGTCGTCCGGCCGCGGACCATGTGCTGGTCCGAACCGCAGATGTTCGTCGCGACGAGCTTGAGGATGACGCCGTGGTCGACCTTGCGGCCGACGTTGGCCGGGTTCACGCCCGGGCCGTCCTTGAGCTCGAAGGTCGGGTAGTCGATGGTCTGGACCTCGACCCGGCCGGGCCCGAGGTAGGCGACGGCGCGGTTCCCGCTGGGCGTGCTGCTGCTGCCGCTGAGGTCGGACGAGGTGGTGGTCGACATGGCGGTAACCCCTCTCACGGGCACCGACACCGGCGTCGGTGCACTGGGGCTCAGCCAACCCTGCCCGGGTCCGGCACGCAAGGGCGGGATCAGTCGTCCCGGGCCGCCGAGCCGTCCCCCGGCGCGTCCCACGGCGTGGGCCGGACGGTGGCGAGGGGTTCGTCGAGGGGGCCGCCGAGTCGCTCGGCGAGGGCGGCGAGGACGTGGACGGCGTCGGTGAGCACGGCGAGGTCGCCCGCGCCGACGTGAGCGCGCAGGCCGTCGGCGAGGCGCCCGACGCGTCCGGCGCGGTCGGCCGCGATCGCCTCCCGCCCCGCGGGGCTGAGGTCGAGCAGGACCTTGCGGCCGTCGACGGGGTGGGCGCGGGTGGTGAGGTAGCCCAGGCCGAGGAGTTCCTTGACGGTGACGGCCATCGTCTGGGGGCGCACGCGGCGGCGGGCGGCGAGGTCCGAGCTGGTCATGGCGCCCTCGCGGGCCAGGGTCCCGAGGACGACGGAGCGGATGGGCGACAGGGTGTTCTGCGCGTTGACCGAGCGGCTGAGCGCCCCGACGACGAGACGCAGGTCGTGGGCCAGGTCCTCGGTGCTCATCCCGGCACCCTAGTCCTTCAGTGGAAGCTGAACAGTTCCGACTGTACGGTTCCGGCATGGAGCTCACCAAGCACACCCACGCCACGGTCGTCCTGACCAAGGACGGCGCGTCGCTGCTCATCGACCCGGGTGCCTACACGCCGAACACCCCCGAGCTGCTCGCCGCGGCCGACGCGGTGCTGTTCACGCACGACCACCCCGACCACGTCGACGTCGACGCCCTGCGCGCCGAACTGGGCCGGCGCCCCGACCTGCCCGTCTTCGGCCCGGCCAGCGTCACCGACGCGGTGCCGCAGGTCCGCACGGTCGGCGCCGGCGACAGCTTCGACGCGGCCGGTTTCGCGGTCTCGGTCTTCGGCGGGCAGCACGCCGTCATCCACGCCGACCTGCCGCCGATGCAGAACGTCGCGTTCCTCGTCGACGGCGACGTGTACCACCCGGGCGACTCCTACGAGGTCCCCGGCGTCGAGGTGCGGACGCTGCTGGTGCCCACGAGCGGGCCGTGGGCCAAGCTCGGCGAGGGCGTCGACTTCGTGCGCGCCGTGAAGCCGCAGCGGGCCATCGCCGTCCACGACCTCATGCTCTCCGAGACCGGCCGGGGCAGCACGTCGCAGTTCACCGGGCAGCTGACCGGGACGCCGCTGGAGATCGTCCCGGTCGGCTCCACCGTCAGCCTCTGAGCGCCGTCGGCACCGCGTTCGCGCCCACGACCGAGGCGTACCACAGGGCGCTGTCCTTCAGGGTGCGCTCCTGGGTCGCGTAGTCGACGTGGACGATGCCGAACCGCTTGGAGAACCCGTACCCCCACTCGAAGTTGTCCAGGAAGGACCACAGGTAGTAGCCGGTCACGGGGGCCCCGGCCTCCACGGCGTCGAGCACGGCCGCGAGGTGGTCGCGCAGGTAGCGGGTGCGCTCGACGTCGTGGACCTGCCCGGTGACTGGGCCGGCGACGACGACGTCGTCGTAGGCCGCCCCGTTCTCGGTGACGAGCAGTTCCAGGCCGGGGTGCTCGCGGTGCAGGCGCAGCAGCAGTTCGGTCATGCCGCGCGGGTCGACGCTCCAGCCCATCGCCGTCTTGTCGCCGGGCAGTTCGGGGAACTCGACGTCCGCGCACGCCACCCAGGGGCTGTGCGCGCTGTTCCCGTGCCCGTCGGCCTCGGCGCGCGGGGACGTGCCGTCCCAGGCGCGCACGACGGTCGGGCTGTAGTAGTTCACGCCCAGCACGTCCAGCGGCTGGTGGATCAGGGCCAGGTCGCCTTCGCGCACGAAGGACCAGTCGGTGACGGCCGCGGTGTCGGCCAGCACGTCGGCCGGGTAGCTGCCCCGCAGGACCGGGTCGAGGAACACCCGGTTCTGCAACCCGTCGACGCGGCGCACCGCGTCGGCGTCGCTCTTGCGCGCCCCCTCGGTGCGCACCCACGCCAGGTTCAGGGTCAGGGCCACCCGCGCGCCCGGTGCCGCCCGGCGGACCGCCGCCGCTCCCAGCCCGTGGGCCAGGTTGAGGTGGTGCACCGCGGCGAGCGCAGCGGCCGGTTCGGTGCGCCCGGGGGCGTGCACGCCGGAGGCGTAGCCCAGGTAGGCCGAGCACCACGGCTCGTTGAGCGTGATGAACGTCCGCACGCGGTCCCCCAAGGCGCCGGCGACGACCCCGGCGTACTCGGCGAACCGCTCGGCGGTGCGGCGCGACGTCCAGCCCCCCGCGTCCTCCAGGGCCTGCGGCAGGTCCCAGTGGTAGAGCGTGACCGCGGGTTCGATCCCGGCGGCCAGCAGTTCGTCGACCAGCGTGGAGTAGAACGCCAGGCCCGCCTCGTTGACGGGGCCGAGCGCGTCCGCGCCCACCTGCGGGGTGATGCGCGGCCAGGCGACGGAGAACCGGTAGGAGGTCAGCCCCAGCCGCTGCATGAGGGCGATGTCCTCGCGGAACCGGTGGTAGTGGTCGTCGGCGACGTCGCCGGTGTCCCCGCCCGCGACGCGGCCGGGGGTGTGGCTGTAGGTGTCCCAGATCGAGGGGGTGCGGCCGTCCTCGGCCACCGCCCCCTCGACCTGGTAGGCGGCGGTGGCGGTCCCCCAGACGAAACCGGGCGGGAAGCGGCGCGCCCCGGCGCCCTCGGCGGTCTCGCCGGGGGTCTCGACGGCGGGGTTCTCTTCGGTGGTGGTCACGGGGTCCTCTCGGGAAGGGGGGCGCTCAGCCCTTGACGGCGCCGGCGATGATGCCGCCGACGATCTGCCGGCCCAGCAGCAGGAACACGACGATGACGGGCAGGGTGCCGACGAGGGTGCCGGCCATGATGATCGAGGTGTCCGGGACGTAGCCGCTGCCCAGGTTGTTCAGCGCCACCTGGACCGTCGGGGTCGTGGAGTTCAGGGTGATGACGGGCCAGAAGAAGTCGTTCCAGCTCGTCATGAAGGTCAGCATCCCCAGGACCGCCATGCCCGGGCGGGCGATGGGCAGCACGATGCTGACGACGGTGCGCGTCGAGGACGCCCCGTCGACCTTGGCGGCCTCCAGGAGTTCGTCGGGCAGCGTCTGGACGAGGTACTGCCGCATGAAGAACACCCCGAACGCGCTGACCAGGGACGGTAGGATCACCGACTCCAGCCGGCCCGCCAGGTGCCAGTCCGACATCAGCTTGTACAGCGGCACGACGCCCAGGGACGGCGGGATCATCAGGGTCCCGATGGTGATGGCGAACAGCGCCTTCTTGCCGCGGAACCGCAGCTTGGCGAACGCAAAACCGGCGAGAGTGCAGAACAGCAGGGTCCCCGCCGTGGTGATCCCCGAGACGACGAGGGAGTTCACGATGGACAGCCCGATGGCCTGCTGGTTCAGGGCGGTCGTGATGTTCTGCCACAGGTACGGCCCGGGCAGGAACGGCGGCGGCGAGGTGTTCATCTCCGCCATGGGCCGGCTGGCGGCCACGATCATGTAGTAGAAGGGCACGACGAACAGGACGGCCGTGACGGCGAGCAGCACGTACGTCGCCGGGCCCGCGGCGTCGGGGGCGCGGTAGCGGCGGCGGCGCCCCCCGGGGGGAGGCGGCGCGGCCAAGGCGGCCTCGCGGACGGAGGTGGCGCTCATCGGCGGGCTCCTTCGGTGTCGCGGTCGCGCCAGCGGGCCAGGCCGGTGTTGACCAGGACGAGGACGACGATGAGCAGGAACGTCACCCAGGCGACGGTGGCGGCCCGGCCCAGGGAACCGAACACCCAGCCCTGCTGGTACATGAACAACCCGAGCGTCTGGTACTGGTTCAGCGCTCCCCCGTTGACCCCGCCGAACAGCAGCGGTTCACCGAACAGCTGCGTCGCCCCGATCGTCGAGACCACGACCGTGAACAGGATGGTGGGGCGCAGTCCCGGCAGGGTGACGTGCAGGAACTGCTGCCAGCGGTTCGCCCCGTCCAGGGCCGCCGCCTCGTACAGGTCGGCGGAGATGGACTGCATCCCGGCCAGGTAGATGAGGGCGTTGTACCCCGTCCAGCGCCAGGTGACGATCACGGCGATGGCGATCTGCGCGCTCAGGTCGCCGTTGCGCCAGTCCAGCCCGCCGAGCCCGACGAGGGACAGCAGCCAGTTCGCCAGCCCGCCGTCGCGGCCGAAGATCTGCGCGAACACGAGGGTGGACGCGGCCACGGAGGTGGCGTACGGCATGATCATCGAGACGCGGAACAGGTTGCGGGCACGCATCCGGTAGTTCAGCAGGTGGGCCAGCCCGATGGCCAGCAGCAGCTGCGGGACGGTGGACAGGACGCCGATGGTGATGGTCTTCAGCAGCGCGTTGTAGAACTTCGGGTTGGAGAACAGCCAGGTGTAGTTGTCCAGCCCCGTCCACTCCGGCTGCGACCCCAGCTCGTAGCGGTGGAAGCTGATCCACATCGTGTAGACGAGCGGGAAGAGCCCGAAGGCGAGGAACAGCAGGAAGAACGGGGCCACGTAGGCGTAGGGAGCGCTGACGCCCTCGAGGCGGAACAGCCGCGACCGCAGGCTCAGGTGCGGCGCGGGGGTCGCGCGGGGACCGGCGGGAGCCGGGGGCGCGGTCGTGCTCGGTGTGCTCACGCAGGTCTCCTCGCGAGATCGGTGGAGTTCGGTGACCGGGCCGGGACGGCCGCGCGCGGCGACCGTCCCGGGACGGCGTCAGCCGATCTGGTTGGCGAGGTCCTTCGACGCGGCCTGCCAGGCGTCGGCCGGCGAGACGCCGTTGGTCTCGACCGACAGCAGGGACTGCACCAGCGAGGTCTTCACGACGGCGTCCTTCGGACCCAGGACCTGCGTGGGGGCCGACTGCGCGGCGTCGGAGAAGATCTTGCCGATCGGGGCGCCCTGGAAGTACTCGTCGGTGGCGCCGGACACGAGGTCGAACGCCTTCGTGTTCGACGGGAAGTTCCCGCCGACCTCGAACACCTTGGCCTGCTGCTCGGGGTCGGTGAGCCACTTCACGAGCTTGGCGGCCGCCTCGGTGTTCTTGCTGGACTTGGGGATCCCCAGGTAGGAACCACCCCAGTTCCCACCGGCCCCGCCGGGCAGCGAGGTGATGTTCCACTTGCCCGAACCGGCGTCACCGGCCTTGCCCTTGATGTAGCCGACCATCCAGGAGGGGCAGGCGATGGTGGCGAACGCACCACCGCCGAAACCCTTGTCCCAGGCCGGGTCGTTGAACTGGTCCAGCTTGGCCGTGAGGCCTTCCGTCGCCGCGGTCGCCGAGGTGTCGAACGCCTTCTTCACCGCCGGGTTGCTGTTCCACACGAGCTTGCCCGAGGCGTCGTAGTAGATCTCCTCCTGCGTGGAGATGATCGCGTTGTAGAGGCCGCCCGCGGAGTCGGTCCACGCGGTCCCGGCGGCGGCCTTGCCCTTGAACTCCCGGCCGAGGGCGAGGTAGTCGTCCCAGCTGCCCATCTTCGCGGCCAACTGCGCGGGGTCCGTGGGCAACCCGGCCTGTCCGAGCAGGTCGCTGCGGTAGCACAGCGCCATGGGGCCGATGTCGGTGCCGACGGCCAGGACCTTGCCGTCCTCGGTGGTGGCGGCGGCGGACTTCCACGTCGGGTAGTTCGCGACCTGCTCCCCCGCGGCGGTGCCCTTCAGGTCGGTCCACTCGTCGCCCTGGTTGGCCACGACGTCGGCGATGCGGCCGACCTCGATGCCCTGGACGTCGGCCGCGCCGTTGCCGGAGGCGAGCTTCGTCTGCAGCGCCGGCCAGTAGGTGCTCTCCCCCTGCGTGGACTCGTACTGGATGGTGACGTCGGGGTTCTGCTTCTGGTACTCGTCGAACAGACCGGCCTCCTCGTACCCGAAGGTCCCGAACAGGCTCACCGTCAGGTGGGTCTTGCCGTCGGAGGCGCTGGCGCCGTTCGCGCCGGAGGAGGCGGTGCTGCAGGAGGTGATGAGCAGCGCGCCGACGAGGGTGGTCGCGGCGGCAGCGAGGGCCTTGCTGCGCCTGGTGCGTGCGGTGGTCCGTTCAGCGGTCCGTTCAGTGGTCCGTTCGATGGGCATGGCTGGAACTCCTCGGGCCCCGCCGGGCGGCGGATCGTCGATGATCGGGGGTCCGTGAGAGCGCTCTCATCACCAGGGTGCAGATCGTGAGAGCGCTCTCAAGGGGTGTTCACAGAGTGGACCTGGGCGCGTACCCGTGTCAACGCCTCAGGAGGTGGCTCGTTCGACGAGTTCCGTCGGGACGACGACGTCCTCGACCTGCGCGGCCCCGTCGACCAGGGCGAGCACCATGCGCGCCAGCTCGCGCCCCATGGCGACCACCGGCTGGCGCACCGTCGTCAGGGGCGGGGTCGCGGCCGCCGCCAGCGGGGCGTCGTCGAAACCCACCACGCGGACCTGCCCCGGCACGGATCGGCCGGCCGCCGACAGCGCCTGCAGGGCCCCCGCGGCCATGAGGTCGTTCGCCGCGAAGACCCCGTCCAGGTCGGGCCAGCGCTCCAGCAGGGTCAGCGTCGCGGCCCTCCCACCGTCCACCGTGAAGTCGCCCACCTCGGCCAGCCCCGCGCCGTACCGGCGGCGCTGGCCCCGCAGCTCGGCGCGGAAACCGTCCAGGCGCTCCTGCCCCACCCGCATGTCCATCGGCCCGGCGACCGTCACCACCCGCCGGCAGCCGCGCTCCAGCAGGTGGCGGGTCGCGGTCCGGGCCCCGCCGACGTTGTCGGCCGAGACGAACGGCACCGTGCTGGCCTCGTCGTAGGGGCGCCCGGACAGCACCACGGGGATGCCCGCGTCGCGCAGGTGCTGCGGCAGCGGGTCCGGCCCGTGCACCGAGACCATGATCGCCCCGTCGACGTGCCCGCCGCGGGCGTAGCGCTCGAACCGCTCGCGCTCGCGCTCGGTCGACAGGACGACCAGGACGAGCTGGACCTCCCGCTCGGCGAGCTGGGACTGGGCCCCGCTGAGGACCAGCGGGAAGTAGGAGTCGGCGAAGAACCGCTCGACGGGCTCGACGACGACCAGGGCCACCGACCCGGCACGCCGGGTCACCAGCGAGCGGGCCGCCTGGTTGGGGACGTAGGCCAGTTCCGAGGCGGCCCGCAGGACTGCGTCGCGCGCCGCGTCGCTGACCCTGCCGTACCCGGCGAGCACCCGTCCGGCCGTGGCCCGCGACACCCCCGCCCGCTCGGCGACGGAGCTCAGGGTCGGCGCGCTCGGGCTCGGCACGGTGTCTCCCGCTGGTCGCTGGCTGGTCGGGCGGTGTCAGTCGCCGCCGGGGCGGCGCGCCGATCCTCGCAGACCGCGCAGCCCGCGGACGCCGATGACGGCGATGGCCGTCCCCAGCACCAGGCTCACGACCACCAGCACGAGGTGGACGAGGAAGAACGGCTGGGCGCCGTGGTCGAAGGAGCGCGGGTCGTTCCAGATGTTGCGCAGGAAGTTCGGCCAGATGAACCAGCTCCACACGCCGAACAGGACGAGGAACCAGCTCACGGGCTTGGACAGGCGCACCCGTCCAGTCTCTCAGCCCGCCGGGGTACCGCCGCGCGCGGTCAGCGCCGCCCCCGCCGCAGCGCCAGCGCTCCCACGACCCCGAGGACGAGCCCCGAGACGAACGGCACGCGACCCTTGTGGTCGGCGGGTTCCTCCGGCCCCAGCGGGGGCAGCAGCCGCGCCGCCGCCATGAGGTCGGGGGCGAGCGAGCCGGAGTCCTCGGCGCGGGTCGCGGCCCACGCCGCGGCGAGCAGCACCAGCCGGGCGATGAGCTGCATGAGGACCAGGAGGACGACGAACGTCGCCGCCGCGCCGAGGAAGGCGTTGCCCGAGGCGCTGCGCCCGGCGATGGCCGTGCCGAACTGCTTGAGCAGCCCGATGCCGACGCCCCCGACGACCGCGCCCTGCAGCAGGTCGCGGACCGGCAGGTCGGCCCCGGGCAGGAAGCGGAAGACGGCCAGGAACGTCAGGGTGTCGATGGCCAGGGCCACGACGAAGCCCAGGACCGCCAGCAGCCAGCGCGACCACGTGGACGGCTCGAAGCCGAGCAGGTCCAGCAGCGCGCCGCCCGCGCCGTTGGTGGCGAGCACCGAGACGACCGAGAGCAGGACGCCGGAGCCGATGATCACCATGCCGCCGAGGTCGCGCAGCTTGACGACGAGGAAGTTGCCGCCGCCGGTGTCCTCGCCGTAGATCGCGCGGACGCCCTGGCGCATGCCGTCGATCCAGCCCAGGCCCGTGAACACGAACGTCACCGCGGAGATGACCAGGCCCCAGGTCAGGGCGCCGCCGGAGAGGTAGTCGTCGATGTAGAGGCCCTTGGGCTGGTCGCCCGCCGCCTCGACGGCCTTCGAGGACCCCTCGTGGATCAGGCCCGGCAGGTAGCTGTTGAGCCCGCTGACGAGGTTGGAGGTGATGAAGTCCCGGAACTCGGGCACCCCGTTCATCACCAGCCCGATGACGGTCAGGGCCAGGGCCAGCGCCGGGAAGACGGAGAAGAAGGCGAAGTACGCGATGCCGCCGGCGAGCACGTTGCCGCGCGCGTCCCCGTACCGCTTGTAGACCCGGGCCGGGAACGTCCGCTGCACGGTGCTGACCGCGCTCTTCGCCTGGTCGACCGCGCCGCTCACGTCGGGCCACACCCCTCACTGCAGGAAGGTGAAGTCCTCCCGTGGCCGCCAGACGCCGTCGGCGCCGTGCTCGTAGAGGCTGAACCCCTTCACGGTGAAGGTCGCCTCCCAGTCCCGCAACACGAGCTCGGCGCGGTCCAGGGACGGCTCGGCCACGTCGTGGGCGACGGTGACGTGCGGGTGGAACGGGAAGTTGAGGTCGGCGCGCAGCGGGCCGGTGCGGATCGCGGCCTGCAGCAGCTCGCACTCGGAGATCCCGCGCACGAGCTGGACGAAGACCACGGGCGAGACGGGGCGGAACGTCGCCGTCCCGCGCAGGTGCACGTCGAAGGGCGCACCGGCGGCGGCCGTGGCCTCCAGGTGCTCGCGGGCGGCGTCCAGGTCGGCGCACGCGAGCTCGAACGGCGGCAGCAGGGTGATGTGCGGCGGGATGCTGCGCGCCAGGGGGTCGCCGAACTCCTCGCGCCACGCCGTGAGCTCGGCGGCGTGCGGGTCCGGCACCGGGATCGAGACCCCGATGACCTGGACCCGTTCTGACGTCACCGGCCCCGTCCCGCGGGCCGGGCGACGAGACCGACCTTGTCGTAGACCGTCGCCAGGGTCTGCTCGGCGATCTCGTTCGCGCGGTCGGCCCCGCGGGCCAGCAGCTCGTCGAGGGCGCCGGGGTCGGCCATCAGCTCGGTGGCCCGCGTGCGGACCGGGCCCAGGGCGTCGGTGACGACCTCGGCGAGCTCCTTCTTCAGGTCCCCGTAGCCGCGGCCGGCGAAGTCGGCCTCGAGCTGGGCGATCGTGCGACCGGACAGGGCGGAGTGGATGGACAGCAGGTTGGAGACGCCGGCCTTGTCCACCGGGTCGAACAGGACCTCGCGGCCGGTGTCGGTGACGGCCGAGCGGATCTTCTTGGCCGTGACCTTCGGGTCGTCCATGACGTCGACGATGCCGTTGGGCGAGGAGGAGGACTTGCTCATCTTGGCCGTCGGGTCCTGCAGGTCGAAGATCTTCGCCGTCTCCTTCGGGATGAAGGGCTCGGGCACGACGAAGGTGTCGCCGAAGCGGGAGTTGAACCGCTGCGCGAGGTTGCGGGTCAGCTCCAGGTGCTGGCGCTGGTCCTCGCCGACGGGGACCTCGGCGGCCTGGTAGAGCAGGATGTCGGCGGCCATGAGGACCGGGTAGGTGAACAGCCCGACGGTGATGGAGTCGGTGCCCCGCTTGGCGGACTTGTCCTTGAACTGCGTCATCCGGCTGGCCTCGCCGAAGCCGGTGATGCAGTTCAGCACCCAGGCGAGCTGGGCGTGGGCGGGGACGTGGCTCTGGACGAACAGCGCCGAGCGCTCGGGGTCGATGCCCGCGGCGATGTACTGCGCGGCGGTCCAGCGGGACCGCTCGCGCAGCTCGGCCGGGTCGGGTCCCGCTTCGAGGGCGTGCAGGTCGACGACGCAGTACAGCGCCTCGTGGGTGTCCTGCAGGGCCACCCACTGCTTCAGCGCGCCGAGGTAGTTGCCGAGGTGCAGCGACCCGGAGGTGGGCTGCATGCCCGACAGCAGGCGAGGACGCCCCGAGCTGGTGACCGTGTGAGCTGCCTGCACCGACATGCCTCCATCCTGCCAGTCGCGCTCGACGGCCCCGTCCCCCGGTGCCTGTTCGGTCGTGTTCGTTCCTGATCGACTCTGGGCGTATCCTCGTCCCGTGCTGGCCCATCAGCGGCAGGAGCTGATCCTCGACGCGGTCCGTGCGCACGGCGGCGTGCGCGTGGCCGACCTCGTCGAGCGCCTCGGCGTCTCCGAGATGACCGTCCGCCGCGACATCGGCGAGCTGTCCCGCCAGGGCCTGGTCGCCCGCGTCCACGGCGGGGCCGCCGCCCTCGGCCGCTCCAGCGAGGAACCCGGCTTCGCCGCCAAGTCGACCCTGCGCACCGACGCCAAGCGCGCCGTCGCCCGCGCCGCCCTCCGCTTCGCCGAACCGGGCGCCTCCGTCGCGCTGTCGGCCGGCACGACCACCGCGGCGCTGGCCGCCGAGCTGCCCGCCGTCCCCGGCCTCACCGTCCTCACCAACTCCCCCCGCGTCGCCGACCTCCTGCACGGGCAGGGCCCGACCGTCATCCAGGCCGGTGGCGTCCGCACCCCCTCCGACGCCCTCGTCGGCCCCGTCGCGCGCGCCTCGCTGACCGGCCTGCACGTCGACGTCCTCTTCCTCGGCGTCCACGGCCTCGACGTCCGGGCCGGGCTCACGACGCCGAACCTGCTCGAGGCCGACACCAACCGGGCCCTCATGGACTGCGCCGCCCGGGTGGTCGTCGTCGCCGACGCCTCCAAGCACGGCGTCGTCGGGCTGACGTCGTTCGCCGGCCTCGACGCCGTCGACGTCCTCGTGACCGACGACACCCTCGACCCCACCGACCGCACCACCCTGGCCGACCACGTCGGCGAACTCGTGATCGCAGAGCCCCTGGAGGACCTGAGATGAGCCACCCGTTCCGCAAGACGTCGGTCCCCATGGCCGACGGGCGGGAACTGCTGTACTTCGACGACACCGAACCCTGGTTGTCCGGCGAGCGCGTCCGCGACGCCGTCGACCACCGGCCGCTGGCCCCGGCCGACGAGACCCTGCGCGGCGGGTCGCAGGTGCGGTTCGACCCCCTGACGGGCGACTGGATCGCCATGGCCTCGCACCGCAACGACCGCACCCTCATGCCGCCGCCGGACCAGGACCCGCTGGCCCCCACCGTCCCCGGCGGGTTCCCCACCGAGATCGCCGACTCCAGCTACGACGTCGTCGCCTTCGAGAACCGGTTCCCGTCGTTCTCGAACCGCATCGGGGGCGAGGCCGGGTTCCTCGACGGCGAGGACCTGTGGCCCACCCGCCCGGCCGCCGGGCGCTGCGAGGTCGTCTGCTTCACCTCCGACACCCACGGCTCGTTCGCGACGCTGCCCCCGCACCGCGCCCGGACCGTGCTGGAGGCGTGGATCGACCGCACCGAGGCGCTCAACGCGACCGAGGGCGTCGAGCAGGTGTTCGTGTTCGAGAACCGCGGCGCGGAGATCGGCGTCACCCTGCCCCACCCGCATGGGCAGATCTACGGCTACCCCTACGTCACGCCGAAGACGACCGCCATGCTGCGCCGCGCCCGCGAGCACCGCGAGGCCACGGGCCGCAACCTGTTCCGCGACGTCCTCGACGCCGAACGCCGCGCCGGGCACCGCGTCGTCCTCTCCACCGAGCACTTCACCGCCTACGTGCCCGCCGCCGCGCGCTGGCCCGTGGAGGTCCACCTGGCCCCGCACCGCGACGTCCCGGACCTGGCGGCCCTCACCGACGCCGAGCGCACCGACCTCGTCGGCGCCTACCTCGACCTGCTGGGCCGCCTCGACCGGTACTACCCCGACGACCACCCCATGCCGTACATCGCGGGCTGGTTCCAGGCCCCCGCCCACGAGGGGCGCGATGAGTTCCGCCTGCACCTGCAGGTGTTCAGCGTGCAGCGCGGCCCCGGCAAGGTGAAGTTCCTCGCCGGGTCCGAATCGGCCATGGCGGCCTGGATCAACGACACGACGCCCGAGAAGGTGGCGGCCCGACTCCGCGAGGTTTCCCAGTGAGCACTCCCACGACCGAGTTCTTCGACTCCCCCGACCGCACCGCCACCGCGCAGGCGCTCGCCGAGGCGTTCCGCGCCGCCTACGGCACCGACCCCGAGGGTGTCTGGTCGGCGCCGGGCCGGGTGAACCTCATCGGTGAGCACGTCGACTACACCGGCGGGTTGTGCCTGCCGCTGGCGCTGCCGCACCGCACGTTCGTCGCGCTGCGCCCGCGCACCGACGGCGTCGTCCGGGTGCGCTCGGTGCAGGAACCCGACGAGGTCGCCGTGCCCCTCGACGAGGTCGGCGAGGGCTCCCCCGAGGGCTGGGCCGCCTACGTCGCGGGTGTCCCGTGGGCGCTGCTGCGCAAGGGTTTCGAGGGTCTCGCGCTGACCGGTGGTTTCGACGCCCTCGTCGACGGCCACGTCCCGTACGGCTCGGGCCTGTCGTCGTCGGCGGCCCTGGAGTGCGCCGTCGCGGTCGCGCTCGGGGAACTGGTGGAGGCACCGCTGGACGACACCGGGCGCGCCGGGCTGGCCGGCGCCTGCCAGCTCGCCGAGAACGTCGTGGCGGGCGCGAACACCGGGGGCATGGACCAGGCCGCGTCCCTGCGCTGCCACGAGGGCGGGGCGATCCTGCTCGACACCGACGACGACTCCGTCGCGCAGGTCCCCCTCGACCTCGCCGGGGCCGGGCTGGCGCTGCTCGTCGTCGACACCCGCGCCGAGCACTCGCACGCCGGCGGGGAGTACGGCGCGCGGCGCGCGGATGTCGAGCACGCCGCCGACGTGCTGGGGGTGCCGAACCTGCGCGCCGTGCCGTTCGCCGACCTCGACGCCGCGCTGGACCGGCTCGACGGGGACGTGCTGCGCCGCCGGGTGAAGCACGCCGTCACCGAGATCGAGCGCGTCCGGCGCACCGCGGAACTGCTGCGGGCCGGGCGTCCCGCGGAGATCGGCGACCTGCTGAACGCCTCCCACGACTCGCTGCGCGACGACTACGAGGTGTCCTGCCGCGAGCTGGACCTGACCGTCGACGTCGCCCGCGCCCACGGCGCCCTCGGGGCCCGCATGACGGGTGGGGGGTTCGGCGGGTCGGCCATCGCCCTCGTCCGGTCGCAGGACGTGGCGGCGGTCGCCGACGCCGTCGCGGCCGCGTTCGCCGAGCAGGGCCTGACCGCCCCGCGGTTCCTGTCCGCGCTGCCGTCCGCCGGGGCCGACCGGGACCTCTGACCCACCCCCGCCTCCCCGCGCATCGCACACTCTCGACCCTCCACGAGGCCCGGGGACCGCGCAACGCACACTTTCGACCCCTCCGAACGCCGGAGGAAGGTCGAGAGTGTGCGATGCGCGGGAAGGGCGTCAGACGAGGCCGTGGGCGTGCGCGTAGGCGACGGCCTGGGCGCGGTCGCGGGACGCCGTCTTGGCGAACAGGTGGTTCACGTGCGTCTTGACGGTCGCCACCGACACCACGAGCTCGCGGGCGATCTCGGAGTTCGACCGGCCGCGGGCGATGAGCCGCAGCACGTCGGCCTCGCGCTCGGTGAGGCCGTCGGGCAGTTCCACCGGGGCGGGCGGGGCGGGGTTGGCCGCGGCGCTCAGGAGCCGGGCCTGCACGTCGGCGTCGAGCAGGACCTGGCGCGCGGCCGCGGCCTGCAGGGCCCGGGCGATGTCGGCGCGGCCCGCGCTCTTGGTCAGGTACCCGCGCGCGCCCGCCTGCAGCGCACCGAGGATGGACGCGTCGTCGGCGTACGTCGTGAGCACGACCACGGCGGTGTCCGGGTGCTGCGCGGTGATCCGCCGGGTCGCCTCGACGCCGTCGACGCTCGGCATCCCGAGGTCCATGAGCACCACGTCGGGAGCGTGCTCGGCGACCCGGGCGACGGCCTGCGCGCCGTCCGCGGCCGTGGCGACGACCTCGACGTCGGGCAGCAGGTCCAGCAGGGCCACGAGCCCGTCGCGGACGATGGTCTGGTCGTCGGCGACGACGACGCGCAGGGCGGGCACGGTCCGATCCTGCCTCACAGCGGGACGCGGGCCGTGACCCGCCACCCGCCACCGTGCGGCCCGGCCGCCAGCGAGCCGCCCGCCAGCTCCAGCCGCTCCCGCAACCCCGCCAGCCCGAAACCCCCGTCGACGGTCCGCAGCGTCGCGGTCCGCTGCGACCCGGAGTCGGTGACGACGAGCGTCGTGTCGGCCTCGCCGTACTCCAGCTCCACCGCCACGGGAGACCCGGCGGCGTGCTTGGCCGCGTTGACGAGCGCCTCCTGCGCCGTCCGCAGCAGCGCCACCTCCCCCGCCCCCAGCGGACGGGGACGACCCCGCACGTCGAGCCGGACCTCGGTGCCGTTCTCACGGGCCCCGGCCGCCAGCGACGCGAGGGAGTCCGGCAGCGGCGGGGCGTCGACCCGCAGGGCGTGGACGGCCCGCCGGGTCTCCTCCAGCCCCGAGGTGGCGAGGTCGTGCGCCGTCCGGACCCGCTGCAGCGCAGCCTCGCGGGCCGTCGCGGTCAGGTCCCCCGACAGCAGCGCGTCGGCCACCTCGAGCTGGATCGCGAGCCCGCCCAGGGAGTGCGCGAGGACGTCGTGGACCTCGCGGGCGATGCGGGCGCGTTCGGCCAGCGCCGCGCCCCGGGCCTGCTCGGTCAGCAGCCGCCGGGCCTGCTCCTCCCGGTCGCGGCGCCCGGCGCGCAGGACGCCGCCGAGCACGGCCGACAGCAGCCCGGCCGGGTAGCCCAGGACGGCGGACAGCGGGAAGGACCCCGCGGCCAGCAACCCCAGCTCGACCCCGGCCGTCCCGACCACGAGGAGCGCCAAGGCGCTGGTGACGCCGACGTCCCGCCCGGCCGCGAGGGCCGCGACGATCGCCATCGCGAACACCCACCCCACCTCGGTGCGGCCGGCGGCGAAGCTCGCGGACCCGGCGACGACGCACAGCAGGACCGACACGACGACCGCCCGGCGGCCGGTCAGGGCCTGCGGACGCCGCAGCGACAGGGGGTCGGCGACCGTCCAGCCGATCCACGCCAGCGCCGCGACCGTGAACGACACCGCGAAGCTCGTCGAGGCTCCCGACAGGGGCGGACGGACGACGGCGAACAGGACGACCGCCACCAGCAGTTCGACGGCCCGCAACAGGACCGTCGACCGCTTCCACTCGGCGCGCAGGCGGTTCAGCACGACCAGAACCCTAGCCAGCGCGCCCCGCGTCGTCGTCGACCCGCGCCTCCACCCGCTCTCCACCCGGGTTCCACTCCCGGGCCGATCCGCGACGGAGCGGTCCCGGCCAGGGTCGACGGCGTGAACACGATCCTCTCCGTCCTCGTCGCCCTCGCCGTCGTCGCGCTCCTGGTGGTCCGCCGGGCCAGGCCCAGGCCCGTCGCCGAGGAGTCGTTCCGCAAACCCCTGGTCCTGACGCTCGTGGGGCTGTTCCTGCTGCGCGACGTCGTCCTCGCCGCCCCCGACGTCGCGTTCCTCGTCCTGACCGGGGCGCTCGCCCTCGGCCTCGGCGCGGCGCGCGGTTCCCTCGTCCGCGTCCACCGGCAGGGGTCGCAGCTGCTGACCAGCTGGGGCCCGGCGTGCTTCGGGCTGTTCGGGCTGCTGGTCGTCGTGCGCCTGGGTCTGGACGCCGGGGCGGTCCCGCTCGGCGTCGCCTCGGCCACCGTGGGGCAGTCGGTCCTGTTCGCCCTCGGCCTGAGCCTGCTCGCCGAGTCGGCCGTCGTGGCGACCCGCACCCAGCGCCCGCTGGCCGTCCGTTGAGCGTCCGCCGGACTACACGTCCATGCGCTGCAGCCGCACGGCCGACAGCACGACGGCGACCACGGTGATCCCGGCCAGCACCAGCGACGCCCCCGTGGCCCCCAGCGACGACACGGTCCCCAGCGGGACGTCGCCGGGGATCGCGAGCGCGGCGACCCGGCGCCCGTAGGACCCGATCGACAACCCCCGCAGCGCGGGCGCCAGCCCGGCCAGGAACGTCTCCCACAGCACGAGGTACGCCAGCCCGGCCAGCAGCCCGCGGCGGGTCAGCAGCGACAGCAGCAGGAAGAACGCGCAGTACGCGCCCGACGTCAGGACCGTGGCGAGCAGGACGCCGCCGACGACCCGGCCCGCGGGCTGGTTCACCGAGATCCCCAGCACCGCGCACGCGATGACCGCCGGCGCCGACACGACGACCGTGGCCGTCCACGCCGCCGCGAACCGGGCGACGACGGTGTGCCAGCGGGGCCGGGCGATCGCGCGCAGCAGCGGCAGCGTCCGCGCGTCGCGCTCGTCGCCGAAGGCCCCGATGGCCAGCACGAGCGCCACGATGGGCACGACGAGACCGGTCAGCAGGTTGCCGGTGAAGGTGTTCTGCACGCCGTAGCGGTTCTGCACGCTCGTGATGGCGATGACGACGAACACGACGACCGCCACGACGAGCGGCAGCACCGCGAACCCCGCCGTGCGGCCGCGGAACAGGATGCCCCGCAGCGAGAACCCGTAGAGCGTGGTGCTCATCGGCCCGCTCCCCTCGCCGCGCGCACCAGGTGGGCGAACACGCTCTCCAGGTCCTCCCCGACACCCTCGACCCGCCGCAGCCTGGCTCCGCTGACCCGGGCCAGCCGGGGCACGGCCTCGGCCAGCGCGACGGCCCGCGGGGCCTCCACGAGGACCCCCGGCCGGCCCGCACCCTCGCGACGCACCGATTCCACCAGTCCCTCCGACAGCAGCGCCCCGGCCAGTTCCAGGACGCGGTCACCCTCCAGCCGCACCGTCCGCGGCCGGTCCACGAGCAGTTCGCGGATGCCCGCCGGCTCCCCCTCGGCGACGAGGCGGCCGTTGACGACGACCAGGACCCGCGCGGCCATCCGCTCCACCTCGGACAGCACGTGCGAACTCACCAGCACCGTCCGGCCCTCGGCGCCCAGGGCCGCGAGCAGGTCCACGTCGGCCCGGCGCTGGGCCGGGTCCAGTCCGTTGAGGGGTTCGTCGAGCAGCAGGACCTGCGGGTCGTGGACGAGGGCCTGGGCCAGCTTCACGCGCTGGCGCATGCCCTTGGAGAAACCCCCGACGCGGCGGTCGGCGGCGTCGGTGAGGCCGACCCGCTGCAGGACGTCCGCGGTCGCCGCGCGGTGGTTGCGCACCCCCCGCTGGCGGGCCAGGAACTCGACCTGCGTGCGCGCCGACGCGTGCGCCCAGGTGGCCTCGCCGTCGGCGACGACCCCGAGGCCGGAGTTGACGGCCGGGTCGGCGTGCGGGTCCCGGCCCAGGACGCGCACGGTGCCCTGGCTGGGCCGGGTGGCGCCGGCGAGCAGCTGCAGCGCCGTCGACTTGCCCGCGCCGTTGTGCCCCAGCAGACCGGTCACCCCGGCGTCGATGTGGACGGTGACGTCGGACAGGGCGACGGTGTCGGCGAACCACTTGCTGACGTTCTCGAACTCGATGGTGCTCATGCCGACTCCCTCCGGGTCATGCGTCGTTCCCCTTCCGGTACCGGCCGGCCAGGACCGCGAGGCCGCCGACGACGACGATCGTCCACACGACCCACGCGAGGTTCCCGGGGTTCGCGAGGTTCTCCCCCGCGACGTACGCGGCCAGCCGGACCGGCCCGCTGGCCGGGTCCAGCGACAGCGGCCAGTCCGCGCCCGTGACCAGGGCGATCGCCCCGGTCAGCGCGGGACCGACGAGGACGACGGCGAGGTAGCCGCCGACGGCGAACACGCGCTTGGCCGTCAGCGACCCGATCGCCAGGCCCAGGCTGGTGTGGAACAGCACGACGATCGCGGCCCCGCCCAGGATCTTCGGCAGGTCACCCAGGTGGTCGCCGAACCACGTCGCGGGCGCGTCGGCCGTGGCGATGGACCCCACGAACAGGACCAGCAGCGGGCCCAGGACGATGATCGCCAGCAGCGACACGGCCGCCAGGAAAACCCCCGCGACGTACTCGAACCACGACAGCGCCGTCGCGAAGTACAACGACAGGACGCGGTCCCGGCGGTCGCGCGTGAGCATCGAGGGGACCGACGTGGCGACGAACGCCAGCAGGACCACCGAGTTCGTGCCCAGCAGCTGCGCGTAGCTGATGAGGTCCGTCGGCTGGACCGTCACGGCCGGCACGAGCAGCGGCACGGCGACCACCGCGAGCGCCGGCAGGTAGGCGACGGCCAGCAGCAGGAACGGCCAGACCTTCGCACCGGCGCTGCGCCGCAACCCCAGCGGCCGGCGGATGCCGCTGGCGACGAAACTGCCCACGGCCGAGCGCCGGGGCCGCAGGGCCCCGGTGAACCGGGAGTAGCGGATGTCGTGCAGGACCGCGCGGGGCGTCTCGTTCACCGGGTGCCTCCCGCCATCGCGTCGACCACGACGTCCTCGAGGCCGCGGGCGGCGGGGACGAGCCGCTCGATCCCGACGCCGAGTTCGGCGGCCAGGTCCTGCACGGCGTCCAGGGCGGCGTCGGGGCTGGCACTGAGGCCGATGTCGCCGCTGCGGGTGGGGGCGAGCGTCACGCCGTACGGGGCGACGCGGGGTTCCAGCGCCACGGCGAACGCGCCGACGTCCCCGGTGACGCGCAGTTCGGCCGGTCCGGACGCGTCCCGGCCGACGGCGACGGGGCGTTGCGCCGCGAGCGTTCCCGACCGCAGGACGACGACCTCGTCGCACGTGCGCTCGATGTCGTCCAGGACGTGGGAACTGGCGACGACGCGGATGCCCAGTTCGGTGGACAGACGCCGCACGATGGCCAGCATCTCCTCGCGGCCCGCGGGGTCCAGGCCGGAGGTGGGTTCGTCCAGCAGCACCAGGTCGGGTCCGTGGACGAGGGCCTGGGCGAGTTTCGTGCGCTGCTGCATGCCGAGGGAGTAGGAACCCACGGGCCGGCGCCGTTCCTCCTCCAGGCCCACGGCGAACAGGACCTCGCTGGTGCGGCGGACGGCGTCGCGCCGGCCCAGGCCCCGCATCCGGGCCAGCGCGACGCACACGTCCTGGGCGGACATGTCGTTCGGCAGGCACGGGTGCTCGGGCATGAAACCCACCCGCCGGCGCACCTCGGCCCGCTCCCGGACGGTGTCCAGGCCGAGGATCCGCACCGTCCCGGAGTCCGGCCGGGTCAGCCCCAGCGCGGTGCGCAGGAGCGTCGACTTGCCCGCCCCGTTCGCCCCGAGCAACCCCGTCGCGGGCGCGTCGAGCGTCATCGTCAGGCCGTCGAGGGCCTGCACGGTGCCGAAGCGCTTGGCGACGTCGACACACTCCAACCCGGCTGGTTCGTCCACGCGACCATCAGAGCACTCACAGGGTGCCCGTGCGTCCCCCCTTCGACGCGCGGCGCGTCAATCCTTCGGGAACCATCACGAGGTGATCACTCGTGCTGACGTCGCCGTGGTGGGGTCGGGCTCCGGCGGCAAGATGGTCGCCCAGCAGCTCGCGCAGGCCGGACGCCGGGTGGTCCTGGTCGAGCGCGGGCTCGTCGGCGGCTACTGCCCCTACCTGGCCTGCGTCCCGGCGAAGTCGCTGCTGCTGTCGGCCCGCTCGCAGCTGTCGTGGGTCGCGGCGCGGGCCGTGCGGGACGAGGCGTCCGCGCACCGCGACGACTCCGCGGCCGCCGCGGAGCTCGCCGGGGACGGCGTGGAGGTGGTGCGCGCCGCGGCGCGCCGGATCGGCCCGGGACGCGTGGAGCTCGACGACCGGGTGGTGGAGGCCGACGCGGTCGTGGTCGGCACGGGCAGCTCCCCGGTGCGGCCGCCGCTGCCCGGCCTGGACGACGCCGACGTCGCGGCGGCCACGTGGACCTCGGAGGAGGCCCTGGCCTCCCCCGACCTGCCGGCCCGGCTCGTGGTGCTCGGCGGCGGGGCCGTCGCGGTCGAGCTCGCCCAGGCCTACCGCGGGCTCGGCAGCGAGGTGGCGCTCGTGCAGCGCGGGGCGCACCTGCTGTCGAAGGAACCCGCCTGGGTGGGCGACGTCGTCGCCGGTGCCCTGGCGGCCGACGGGGTGGACGTGCGGACCGGGGACCCGGCGGCCGGGGTGGCGCCCGGCGAGCTGCGGCTGGAGTCCGGGGCCGCGCTGGCCTTCGACCGGCTGCTGGTCGCCACGGGCCGCGCGCCGGTCACCGACGGCTTCGGCTTCGACGCGGCGTGGCTCACGGACTCGGGGGCCCTGCGCACGGACGCGCGCTGCCGGGTGACCGAGGGCCTGTACGCGGTCGGCGACGTCACGGGGATCTCGCCGTACACCCACACGGCGAACCACCAGGCCCGCACGGTCGTCGGCGAACTGCTCGGCCGCGGCCGGGACGCCGACTACTCCGCGATCCCCCGCGCCGTCTACACCGACCCCACGGTGTTCTGCGTGGGCGCGACGTCGGGGGCCCGCTCGGCGCGCTTCGAGGTGGGCGGGGTGGAGCGGGCCGCGCTCGTGGAGCTGTCCCGGCGCAGGGAGGTCACGGGGGCGGTGGAACTGTTCGTCGACGACGCCGGGGTCCTCGTGGGGGCGGCCTGCGTGGGCCCCGACGCCGACTCCTGGGGCGCCGAACTCGCACTGGCGGTGCGGGCCCGGCTCGACGTGGACCTGCTGTGGCACCACGTGCGGGCGTTCCCGACGTGGTCGGAGGCGATCTTCCCCGCGCTGGAGGAGCTGCGCGGCTGACGGGGCGCAGGTCCTCGCGCCCTACCCCGCTGCGGGCAGGCGCAGCTGGGAGGTCGTGCGCTGCAGGTCCGCGACGAGGCGGGTGAGTTCGGCGACCGCGGTGTGGCTGCGGGAGGCGGCCGTGGAGGTGGCGGCGGCGCGTTCGGCGACGACCCCCACGGAACCGGCGATCTCCTCGGCCTGGCGGGCGACCTCCCCCGTGCTGGACGTCAGCTCCTGGGTCGTGACCGTCTGCTCCTCGACGGCGGAGGCGATGGAGTGCTGGAACTCGCTGATGGCGTCGATGAGCGAGCGCACCGTGCGGATGGCCTCGATGGCCGAGGCGGTGTCGCCCTGGATGCGCGAGACGGTGGACCCGATCTCGTCGGTCGCGCGGGCGGTCTCCTGGGCCAGTTCCTTGACCTCGCTGGCGACGACCGCGAAACCCTTCCCGGCCTCACCCGCGCGGGCGGCCTCGATGGTGGCGTTCAGGGCCAGCAGGTTGGTCTGCTCGGCGATGGCGGTGATGGCCTTGACGATGTTGCCGACGCGGGCGCTGGACTCCTCCAGCGCCGTCATCGTCGTCTCGGCCGACTCCACCGCCGCCACCCCCTGGTTCGCGGTGTCGACGGCCTGGTCGGCGCTGCGGGAGATCTCGGCGATCGCGGCCTGCATCTCCTCACCGGCGGCGGCCATGGCGGAGACCTTCGCGGAGACCTCGTCGCTGGCGGCGGCGATGCGCTCGGCGGAGGCGGAGGTGTCCCGGGCCCCGTCGGAGATGGTGCGGCCGGCGGCGCTCATCTCCTGGCCGGCGGCGCCGAGCAGGTCGACGGAGCCGGTCAGCGGCCGCAGCCGCTCGCCCAGGGACGCGACGGCCGCGCCGAGCACCGGACCGGCGGCGGCGGACAGGTCGCCGCGGGCCAGGCCGGAGGCTCCGGCGTCCAGTTCGGCGGCGAGCTCCTGCTCGGCCCGCACGGCACGCGCGCCCAGGACACCCGTCGCGGCGGCCGCGACGACCGCCACGCCGGCGGTCACCAGGCCCGGCAGGTCGAGCAGACCGGTGCCCGCGACGGCGAGGCAGCCGACGGCCCCGGACACGGTGCAGGACAGGGCGCGGGACACGGGGAACCTCCGGGGTGGGGGGTGGAGCGGGGCGGTCTCCCCTCCATCGGCCGTGTCGGGGTGCCGGAACAACGTCCCTCACCCGAACGGCGGCACCCGGCGTTCGTCAGGGGCCGTAGGTCGCGACGACGGGGGCGTGGTCGGAGAACCGCTCGGCGTAGCTGGCGGCGCGGTCGGTCTGCACCGTCTTCAGCCGCGCGCCCAGGCCGGGGGTGACGAGCTGGTAGTCGATGCGCCAGCCGGTGTCGTTGTCGAAGGCCTGCCCGCGCCAGCTCCACCACGCGTAGGGACCGTCGACGTCCCCGGCGACCCGGCGCTGGGTGTCGACCCAGCCGAGGGTGTCGAACCAGTGGTCGAAGTGGGCCCGCTCGCCCTCGAGGAACCCGGCCTTGCCGCGGTTGCCCTTCCAGTTCTTGATGTCGCGCTCGGTGTGCCCGACGTTCAGGTCGCCCGCGACGAGGGCCTCCCGGCCCGTGTCCCGCGCGACCTCGCCGAGTTCGGCCAGCCGCACGTCCATCGCGTCGAGGAAGCGTTGCTTGTCGTCCTGCTGGGGGGTGCCGACCTCCCCGGAGTGGACGTAGGCGCTGACGAACGTCATCGGGCCGACGGCGGTCTCGACGTCGACCTCGACCCAGCGGCCCGAGGTCTCGAAGTGCGGGTCGTGGGCGAACCCGATGCGGACGGCGGAGAACTCCGCGCGGGCGGCGACCGCGACCCCGGCGCGGCCCTTGGCGGCGGCCTCGGTGTGCGCGACGTGCGCGTACCCCGGCAGGGCCTTGCGCAGTTCGGCGTCCGGGGCGCGGACCTCCTGCAGCAGCAGCACGTCGGGGTCCCGGGCCTCCAGCCAGGAGTGCATCCCCCGGCGCACGGCGGCGCGGACGCCGTTGACGTTCACCGTCGCGACGGTCAGCAGCTTCTTCTTCGCAGGCACCCGCGGACGGTACCCGACCCCTCCGACGGGAGGGGCCGGGCACCCGTGCTCAGCGCAGGCCGGCGGCCCGTTCGGCCGACTCGACCACGTTGGTCAGCAGCAGCGCGCGCGTCATGGGCCCGACCCCGCCGGGGTTGGGCGCCATGAACCCGGCGACCTCGGCGACGTCGAGCGCGACGTCACCGGTCAGCCTGTTCTTGCCGGTCGCCTCGTCGAACACGCGGGAGACGCCCACGTCGAGCACCGCGGCGCCCGGCTTGACGTTCTCCTTCGTGACCAGACCGGGCACCCCCGCCGCGGCGACGATCACGTCGGCGCGGCGCAGGTGCTCGTCGAGGTTCCGCGTCCCGGTGTGGCACAACGTGACCGTCGCGTTCGGGTGCCGACGGGTCAGCAGCAGGCCGATGGGCCGCCCGACCGTGACCCCGCGGCCCAGGACGACGACCTCGGCCCCGTCGAGCGGGACGTCGTGACGCAGCAGCAGGTCGATGACCCCGCGCGGGGTGCACGGCAGCGGGGAGGTGATCTCCTCCTTGACCCGCAGCACCAGCCGGCCCAGGTTCGTCGGGTGCAGGCCGTCGGCGTCCTTGGCCGGGTCCACCATCTCCAGGACGGCGTTGGCGTCGATCCCCCTCGGCAGCGGCAGCTGGACGATGAACCCCGTGCAGTCGGGGTTCGCGTTCAGCTGCGCGATCTGCGACTCGATCTCGCCCTGCGTCGCGTTCGCGGGCAGCTCGACCTGGATGGAGGCGATCCCCACCTCGGCGCAGTCGCGGTGCTTGCCGCGCACGTAGCTGGCCGAGCCCGGGTCGTCGCCGACCAGGACCGTGCCCAGACCCGGGACGACGCCGTGCTCGCGCAGCGTGGCCACGCGCTCGGCGAGGTCCGCCTTGACGGCCGCCGCGGCGGCCTTGCCGTCGAGGACGACCGCGCTCACAGCGTCTGATCCGTTCGCTCCGTCGCGGCGCCGGTGACGCCGCCTTCCCTCAGGACCGCGCAACGACTCCGTCGGCGCGTTCCCTCGGTCCAGGCGCCGTCGCGCCGCTCGTCGCTCACGCGAAGCTCTTCGCGGACGGGTACAGCGGGAACTCGGCCGTGAGCTTGGCGACGCGGGCGCGCAGGGCGTCGGCGTCGAACTCCGGCTTGAGGGCCAGCGCGATGACGTCGGCGACCTCGGTGAACTCGGCCGCCCCGAAACCGCGGGTGGCCAGGGCCGGGGTGCCGATGCGCAGGCCGGAGGTGACGACCGGCGGGCGCGGGTCGAACGGGACGGCGTTGCGGTTGACGGTGATGCCGACCTCGTGGAGGCGGTCCTCGGCCTCCTGGCCGTTCAACTGCGAGTTCCGCAGGTCCACCAGGACCAGGTGCACGTCGGTGCCGCCGGTGAGGACCGAGATCCCGGCCTCGGCCGCGTCGGAGGCGGTGAGGCGCTCGGCGACGATCTTGGCGCCCTCCAGGGTGCGCTGCTGGCGCTCGGCGAACTCCGGCGACCCGGCGACCTTGAAGGCGACGGCCTTGCCCGCGATGACGTGCATGAGCGGGCCGCCCTGCTGGCCCGGGAACACGGCGGAGTCGATCTTCTTGGCGTGCTCGGCCTTGCTGAGGATGACGCCCGAGCGGGGGCCGGCCAGCGTCTTGTGAACGGTGGAGGTGACGACGTCGGCGTGCGGGACGGGGCTGGGGTGCAGCCCGGCGGCGACCAGGCCCGCGAAGTGGGCCATGTCGACCATGAGGTAGGCACCGACCTCGTCGGCGATGGAGCGGAACGCCTCGAAGTCGAGGTGGCGCGGGTAGGCCGACCAGCCCGCGATGATCAGCTTCGGGCGCGCCTGCAGGGCCGTGGCACGCACGACGTCCATGTCGACCCGGAACGTCTGCGGGTCCACGCCGTAGGCCGACACGTCGTACATGCGGCCCGAGAAGTTGATCTTCATGCCGTGCGTGAGGTGGCCGCCGTGGGCCAGCTCCAGGCCGAGGATGCCGTCGCCGCCGCGGATGAGGGCGTGCATGGCCGCCGCGTTGGCGGTGGCGCCCGAGTGGGGCTGGACGTTGGCGTGCTCGGCGCCGAACAGCTCCTTGACGCGGGTGCGGGCCAGCTCCTCGGCCACGTCGACGTGCTCGCAGCCGCCGTAGTAGCGCTTGCCGGGGTAGCCCTCGGCGTACTTGTTGGTCAGGACGGACCCCTGCGCCTCGAGGACGGCGCGCGGCGCAAAGTTCTCGCTCGCGATCATCTCGAGGGTGTCGCGCTGACGGCCGAGTTCGGCGTCGAGCACGGCGGCGATCTCGGGGTCGACCTCGCTCAGGGGGAGGTCGGTCACGCCGGAGGCGGTGGTGGGCTGGACGTCGGTCACGTTCGCTCCTCGTGCGGCGGGCGGTGGTGGCGACGCGGAGCCCAGGCGGACGACCCCGTGAACGGCAGGTCCCCCGCAGGCGGGGGTCCTGGTGCCGCTCCCCGGTGGTGACCCACCTCGACGCCAGTCGCGGCCCGGCCAGGTTAGCCCAGCCGACCGGGCCCGGGCCACGGGCTACCGCGCGGTGGCCGCGTCCAGGACGGTGCGCATCTTGGCGGCGGTCTCGGCGACCTCGGCGTCGGGGTCGGAGCCCTCGACGATCCCGGCGCCGGCGAAGATCCGCAGGGACCGGCCCCGGACCTCGGCGCAGCGGACGGCGACGACCCACTCCCCGTCGCCGTGGACGTCCTGCCAGCCCACGGCCCCGGCGTAGCAGCCGCGGTCCAGGCCCTCGACCTCGTCGATGACCTTCAGGGCCTCCTTGCGGGGCGAGCCGCCCACGGCCGGGGTCGGGTGCAGGGCCGCGACGAGGTCCACCGACGTCGTGTCCGTGTCGTTGAGCAGCGCCGTGACGCGGGTGGCGAGGTGCCAGACGGCGGGGGTGGCGACGAGCTCGGGCTCGGGGGCGTTCACGGTGCGGCAGAACGGGGACAGGGCCTCGACCACGGCGTCGACGACGAACTGGTGCTCGCGGCGGTCCTTGTCGGAGTTCATCAGCGCGTCCGAGCGGCGGATGTCCTCGTCCGGTTCGGGCGAGCGGGGGATGGAACCGGCCAGGGGCCGCAGCAGCACGCTCGGGCCCCGCCGGCGCAGCAGCAGCTCGGGGGTGGCGCCCACGAGCCAGCGCGCGCCCGGGTCGGCCGGGTCGTCGAGCGGCACGGCCAGCGCCGTGGCGCTCGGGTTGCGGGCCACCAGCTCGGACAGCAGCTGGGGGACGGACCAGTCGTCGAGCGCCTCCAGCTCCAGCGTGCGGGCCAGGACGACCTTGTCGACGCGCCCCGCGCGGATGCGGTCGAGCCCGGCGCGCACGGCGTCGGCGTAGCCGGCCGGTGAGGGCACCGGGCGGCTGCGGGCGACGGTGACCTGGGCGCGCGACCCCAGCGGCACGGCCAGCGGACCGGGGGTCATGTCGGCCGGCCCGAGGCGCAGCGCGCCGGGCCGGGACAGGTCGAACGGGACCGCGCCGGCGACGATGACGCCCCGTTCGGCGCCGTCGAGGGCCGCGGTCGCGCGGCGCAGCTGCTCGGCGCCCGAACCGCCGGGCACCAGCGGCCGGGGCCCGGTCTGGACGAGGGTGGACTTCTCCCCGGAGAAGACGGTGGCCCCGCCACGCACGGCGCGCGCCACCGCTTCTGGATCAGACACCCCGCCAGCCTAGGCTTGAACGCGTGAGCACGCGCCCGAGGGTCCTGACCCTGTCCTGCCCCGACCGTCCCGGCATCGTCCACGCGGTGACGGGGGCCCTCGTGGCCCTCGACGCCAACATCACCGAGAGCCAGCAGTACGGGGACCCGGACACGGGTCTGTTCTGCATGCGGGTGGCGTTCGACGCCACGGCGAGCGAGGAGGCGCTGCGGGCCAACCTGGAGGTCGTGGCGCACCGGTTCGACCTGGACTGGAAGCTGTCGGCCGCCGACGAGCCGGTGCCCACGCTGGTGATGTGCTCCAAGCAGGGGCACTGCCTCAACGACCTGCTCTTCCGGCACCGGTCGGGCCACCTGCCGGTGGACATCCGGGCGGTCGTGTCCAACCACACCGACCTGCAGCCGCTGGCGCAGTTCTACGGGATCCCGTTCGTGCACGTGCCCGTGGTGACGGGGGACGCGGCCTCGAAGGCGGCCGGCGAGGCGCGGCTGCTGGAGCTGGTCGCCGAGCACGGCGCCGAGCTGGTGGTCCTGGCCCGCTACATGCAGGTCCTGTCCGACGACCTGTGCCGCAGCCTGTCCGGTCGCGCGATCAACATCCACCACTCGTTCCTGCCGAGCTTCAAGGGCGCCAGGCCGTACCACCAGGCCCACGCCCGCGGGGTGAAGATCATCGGGGCGACGGCGCACTACGTCACGGCCGACCTGGACGAGGGCCCGATCATCGAGCAGGAGATCGAGCGCGTCGACCACCGGGCGACCGCGTCCGAGCTCGTGCGGCTGGGGCAGGACGTGGAGGCGCGCACGCTGGCGCGCGCGGTGCGCTGGCACGCCGAGCAGCGGGTGCTGCTGGACGGGAACCGGACGGTCGTCTTCCGCTGACGCGGCGGGGGCGGCTCAGCGGCGGCGGCCCCCGAAGCGGAACGGGACGGGGATGCCGCCCAGGCAGCACACCCCCTGCACCTCCATCGGAGTCAGCAGCGCCGCCGCCCGGTAGCAGGCGGCGAAGCGCAGCGCCGTGGGCACGGCGGCCCCCAGCAGGCCCCGCCGGCGCACCTGTGCCCGGACCGCCGCCGAGCACGACGGCCCGCCGTGGGCGACGCGGTGGGCGCAGGACCAGCCCTTGCGCGGCGACCACCGGCGTTGGTAGGCGGCGATGGCGCGGTCGGCCAGACGGGCGGGCAGGCTCTCCATCGCCTCACGCTAGGCGCGGACCCCGCGGCCCGCGCGCTACAGCCACCCGCGCCGCTTGAAGATGACGAACAGCGTCACGCTCAGCGCGAGCATCAGCAGCAGCGCCAGCGGGTAGCCGTAGTGCCACGACAGTTCCGGCATGTTCTGGAAGTTCATGCCGTAGATGCCGCCGACCAGGCTGGGGGCGAACAGGATCGCCGCCCACGAGGAGATCTTCTTGACCTCCTCGCTCTGGGCGAAGCTCGCCTCGGTCAGCGAGCGCATCTCCTCGTTCTGCCGCTGCCCGACGAGCGTGGCGTTGACGGTGAGGATGTCGCGCAACTGGCTGCGGTAGTTCTCGATGCGCTCGATCGCGACGGTGACGTGGTCGGCGACGTCGCGCAGGTAGCGCTGCAGCTCCTCGTCGACGCGGTACTTCTGGAAACCCGCGGTGAGGCCGGACAGGATCGCCGTCAGGGGGGTCACCGCCCGCTGGAAGTCGACGACCTCCTGGGAGAGCTCGTAGATGCGCCGCGACACCGTGGGGTCGCCCGTGAACACCTGCGTCTCGATCTCGTCGATGTCGTTCTCCAGGCCGGTCAGGACCGGCCCGTACCCGTCGACGACGGCGTCGAGGATCGCGTAGAGGATCGCCTCGGTGCCCCGGCGCAGCAGGTCGGGGTCGCCCTCCATGCGCTTGCGCACCTGGGCCAGGCTCGGGGACTCGGCGTGCCGGACCGTCAGCAGGAAGTCGTGCCCGATGAACAGGTGGAGTTCGCCGAACTCGACCTTCTCGGACTCGTCGTCGTACCGGGCGGCGCGCAGCACGACGAACAGCGTCGACCCGTAGCGCTCCAGCTTGGGCCGCTGGTGGGCCAGGACGGCGTCCTCGACGGCCAGTTCGTGCAGGTCGAACTCGGCCGCGAGGGAGTTCAGCTCCTCCTCGGCCGGCCGGTACAACCCCATCCACGCGATGCGCCCGTCCTCGGCGCGCAACGACCGCACGGTGCCGACGAGGTCGGTCGGGGACTCGACGCGGTGCCCGTCGCGGTACACGCCGCTGTCGATGAGGCTGCTGCCGCGGGCCATGGGCCCGGACGGGATCGCGCCGTCGAGGGCCAGGTTGCGTGAGGGGACCATGCCCCGTCGTCCCATCGACGGCAACGGCAGACGGCGTCGGGGCACGGTGACCTCCTCGGGTTCTCGGACGGCGCGCGTCACCGCGCGCCCGGGCCAGTGTGCCGCCTCCGGAGCGTGACGCGACGCGCCGGGCGCCTGCCCGTTCGGCCGAATCGCCTCCACCGCGCTCGCTGTGTGGATACGCTCTGCAACGGACCGCTACCCGGGGGGGTGCGGCCGATCGATCCGGGGGGATCACCGTGAACCGTCAGTCCAAGAACCTCGCCCGCGCCGCCGCCGCCCTCGTGGCCGGGCCCGTCCTCGTCGCGACGGCCGCGCCGGCCCTGGCCGCACCGCAGCACCGCAGCCCGCAGGCCGCCCAGCTCGAGGTGACGCCCTTCGTCCGCGCCAGCACGTGCCCGGGCGAGGTCGACGCCGCGCACCCGACGTGCCGGGTGGTCTCGTGGACCACCGCGCCGAAGGACGGCAGGACGTGGGCCTTCGTCGAGATGACGACCGAGCAGTACGACGCCGCCACGGGCGGCAAGACCTACGTGAGCGACGTCCAGTGCGACGGCCCGGTGCGCGTCCAGCAGCGCCGCGGCGTCATCACCCTCGAGGGCGCCTTCCCGCGCTGCGACGTGGGGGTGGGCCGCGCAGCCGCCGGCCCGTACTGGTTCCGCGGCCAGATCCTCGACTCCGGCCTGGACGCCACGACGCAGGTGAACCAGCGGCAGTACCGCCACACCCTCTACTCCTCCGTCCTCTAGGGGCTGCCGACCCCCGGTACCTCGGGCAGGATCGCTCCGACGGGCTGCACGACGGAGGGATCGGCCATGAGGTACCGGGACGACGCGAGCTTGGACCCCGGTGAGGTCCAGGACCGCCGCGGCGGCGGGGGCGGGGGCGGCCGGACCATCGCGCTCGGCGGGGGCGGTCTCGGGATCGTCGGGGTCCTGGTGCTGATCCTCTTCCAGGTGCTCGGCGGCCAGTCGGACGGCCCGAGCGGGCAGAACGCCTCCGTCTTCGACCAGATGGGCTCCGGGCAGGTGCAGAGCGCCGACGGCGCCCAGCTCGCCGCCTCGTGCCGCACCGGGGCCGACGCGAACGCGCGTCGCGAGTGCGCCGTCGTCGCCGACATCGAGTCCATCCAGGACTACTGGGGCGGGGTGCTGGGCTCGCGCTACGTCCCGACCGACACCGTCTACTTCTCCGGCTCGACGCAGACCGGGTGCGGGGCGGCCTCGTCGGGGACGGGGCCGTTCTACTGCCCGGCCGACCGGCTCGTCTACCTGGACCTGTCCTTCTTCGACGAGCTGACCTCGACGTTCGGCGCGCAGGGCGGCGCGTTCGTCGACGCCTACGTCCTGGCCCACGAGTACGGCCACCACGTCCAGGACCTGCTCGGCACGAACGAGCAGGTGCAGGCGGGCGTCTCCGGCCCCGACAGCGGCAGCGTCCGGCTGGAGCTGCAGGCCGACTGCTACGCGGGGACCTGGGCCCAGCACGCCACGACCGTCCCCGACGACTCCGGGGCGCCGCTCATCGCCGAGCTCACCGACGACGACGTGACCCGCGCCCTCGACGCCGCGGCGCGCATCGGCGACGACTACATCCAGACCAACCTCGGCGGCGGGCGCGCCGACCCCGGCAGCTACACGCACGGCACGTCGGAGCAGCGTCAGCGCTGGTTCACGACGGGCCTGCGGACGGGTGACCCCCGTCAGTGCGACACGTTCGCCGCGCAGAGCCTCTGAGCCGGCGGGACCCAGGTCTGGCGGCTGCCCCGTGCGGACCGTTGACGCGATGGTGCCGAAGGATCGTACCGATGCGTCAACGGTCCACTCCGGACGCGGCTGGTCCGGGACGCACGACGGCCCCGTGGTCCGGTGCAGGACCGCGGGGCCGGTGCGCCGCAGTGAGTCCGGGGATCAGGCCAGACGGGCTGCGAGGTTCTCGTCGAGCGAGCCGAGGAACTCCTCGGTGGTCTGCCAGGCCTGGTCCGGCCCGACGAGCAGCGCGAGGTCCTTGGTCATCTTGCCGCTCTCGACGGTCTTGATGACGACGTCCTCGAGCGTCTCGGAGAAGCCGATGAGCTCGGGGGTGGAGTCCAGCTTGCCGCGGTGCGCCAGGCCCCGGGTCCAGGCGTAGATCGACGCGATCGGGTTCGTCGACGTCGGCTTGCCCTGCTGGTGCTGGCGGTAGTGGCGGGTCACGGTGCCGTGCGCGGCCTCCGCCTCGACGACCGAGCCGTCCGGGGTGGACAGCACCGAGGTCATCAGGCCGAGGGAGCCGAAGCCCTGCGCGACGGTGTCGGACTGCACGTCGCCGTCGTAGTTCTTGCAGGCCCAGACGTAGCCGCCCTCCCACTTCAGGGACGCGGCGACCATGTCGTCGATGAGGCGGTGCTCGTAGGTGATGCCCGCTTCCGCGAACTTGTCCTTGAACTCGTTCTGGAAGACCTCCTCGAAGATGTCCTTGAAGCGGCCGTCGTAGGCCTTCAGGATCGTGTTCTTCGTGGACAGGTACACCGGGTAGTTGCGCGCCAGGCCGTAGTTCAGCGACGCGCGGGCGAAGTCGACGATGGAGCTGTCGAGGTTGTACATGGACAGCGACACCCCGGCACCGGGGGCCTGGAAGACCTCGTGCTCGATGGGCTCACCCCCGTCCTTGGGGGTGAAGGTCACGGTCAGGGTGCCCTCGCCGGGGAACTTGAAGTCCGTGGCGCGGTACTGGTCGCCGTAGGCGTGGCGGCCGACGATGATCGGCTTGGTCCAGCCCGGCACCAGGCGCGGGATGTTGCTGATGATGATCGGCTCGCGGAAGATCACGCCGCCGAGGATGTTGCGGATCGTCCCGTTCGGGGAGCGCCACATCTTCTTGAGGCCGAACTCCTCCACCCGCGCCTCGTCGGGCGTGATGGTGGCGCACTTGACGCCGACGCCGGCCTTCTGGATGGCGTGCGCCGCGTCGATGGTCACCTGGTCGTCGGTGGCGTCGCGGTGCTCGACACCGAGGTCGTAGTACTCGAGGTCCACGTCGAGGTAGGGGTGGATCAGGCGGTCCTTGATGAACTGCCAGATGATCCGGGTCATCTCGTCGCCGTCGAGCTCGACGACCGGACCCTGAACCTTGATCTTGGCCACTGTGCTGTCTCCTCCGACTCACTGGGCATGTCTCTCGACGTCAAGCTACCGCTCCCGTCGGGTACAGCCTTCACCGCGGGGTGCCCGTTGTCACGTACGCTGCGGCTCCGTGAGCAGTCTCGAGACCCCGCAGCCGATCGACGACCGGCTCGACCCGCGGACCACGGCCGGCCAGCTCGCGGGACTGCACGCGCGCACCGACGCGGCCGTGCGCGCCGCCGACGAGCGGGCCGCCGCCAAGCAGCACCCGCGCGGCAAGAAGACCGCCCGCGAGCGCATCGCGGCCCTGCTGGACGAGGACTCCTTCGTCGAGCGCGGCGGCCTGGTGCGCAGCCGCGCGACGGCCTTCGGGATGGCCTCCAAGCACGTCGACGGCGACGGGGTCGTGACGGGCTACGGCACGGTGGACGGGCGGCCGGTGTGCGTGTACGCGCAGGACTTCACGGCCTTCGGCGGCTCCCTCGGCGAGGAGCACGGCGCCAAGATCGCCGAGCTGCAGGACTTCGCCGCGACGACGGGCTGCCCGGTCGTCGGCATCAACGACGGCGGCGGGGCCCGCATCCAGGAGGGGGTGGCCTCCCTCGTGCAGTACGCGCGGATCTTCCGCCGCAACGTGCACGCCTCGGGCGTCGTCCCGCAGGTCTCGCTCATCCTGGGGCCGAGCGCGGGCGGTGCGGTGTACTCCCCCGCCCTGACCGACATCACGGTGATGGTCGACGAGACGTCGCACATGTTCGTGACCGGCCCGGACGTGATCCGGACCGTCACGGGCGAGGACGTCGGGTTCGAGGAGCTCGGCGGCGGGCGCACCCACGCGACCCGCTCGGGCGTCGCCCACCACCTGGCCGACACCGAGGACGACGCCATCGCCTACGTCCGCGAGCTGCTGTCGTACCTGCCCTCGAACAACCTGTCCGAGACCCCGCTGCTGCCGCCGGCGCACGTGCGCGACCTCGCCGTGGACGAGCACGACCTCGAGCTGGACACCATCGTCCCGGACTCCCCGAACCAGCCGTACGACATGACCGCCGTCATCGGCGCGGTCGTCGACGACGAGGAGTTCCTGCAGGTCCACGAACTGTTCGCCCCGAACGTCCTGACCGGTTTCGCCCGCGTCGAGGGCAGGCCCGTCGGGATCGTCGCCAACCAGCCGCAGCAGCTGGCCGGGACCCTGGACATCGACGCCTCGGAGAAGGCCGCGCGGTTCGTGCGGTTGTGCGACGCGTTCAACGTGCCGGTGCTGACGTTCGTCGACGTCCCGGGGTTCCTGCCGGGCACCGACCAGGAGTGGAACGGCATCATCCGCCGCGGGGCGAAGCTGCTCTACGCCTACGCCGAGGCGACCGTCCCGCTCGTCACGGTCATCACCCGCAAGGCCTACGGCGGCGCGTACATCGTCATGGGGTCCAAGGAGATGGGCGCCGACGTGTGCCTGGCGTGGCCGAGCGCGCAGATCGCCGTCATGGGCGCGCAGGGCGCGGTGAACATCCTGCAGCGCAACGCCTTGAAGGCCACCGCCGAGGCGGGTGGGGACGTCGACGCGAAACGGCGCGAACTCGTCGACGACTACGAGCTGCAGCTGGCCAACCCCTACGTCGCGGCCGAGCGCGGGTTCGTCGACGCGGTCGTGGCGCCCAGCGAGACGCGCGTGCAGGTCGTCCGGGCGTTGCGGGCGCTGGCCACCAAGCGCGCGACGCTGCCGGCCAAGAAGCACGGGAACATCCCCCTGTGACCCGGAGGACCGGATGAGCGAGGAACCGTTGGACGTCACCGAGCTCCTGGGTTCCCTGCGCATCGAGCGCGGGAACCCCGAACCGGAGGAACTGGCGGCGCTGACCGTCGTCCTCACGTCGACGTTGCGGCGGGCCCCGGTGGTGCAGGAGGTGCCGGCGCCGCGCTCGCGCTGGGCCGACCGGCGGCACGTGCTGGGACTGCCGCCGCTGCCCGGCCAGGGCTCCTGGCGCGCCAGCGGGCTGCCCCGCTGACCTCCGCGCGCGCCCTGCGGGTCCGGGTCCACCGCCCGGACCGGCAGCCTAGGATCGCCACGTGACGTTCGGTGCGGGTGACGCCTGGTGACAGAACGGGTGACGGAACAGGCAGCCGGCGTGGTGCGGGTCGTCCACGCCGCCGACGTGCACCTGGACTCCCCGCTGCGGGGGTTGCGGCGCCTGGGCGACGACGCCGTCGCCGACACCCTGCGCGCGGCCACCCGGGGCGCGCTGGAGGCCCTCGTCGCGTTGTGCGAGGACCAGCGCGCCGACGCGCTGCTGCTGGCCGGCGACCTCTACGACGGGACGTGGCACGACTACGCCACCGGCCGGTTCTTCACCCGGCAGGTGCAGCGGCTGGCCGACTCCGGGATCAAGGTCTTCGTCGTGTCGGGCAACCACGACGCGGAGAGCCAGATCACCCACTCCCTCACCCTGCCGCCCAACGTGCACCGGTTCGGGGTCGACTCCCCCGGCACCGTCGTGGAGGAGCACCTGGGGCTGGCCGTGCACGGGCAGGGCTACCGCACCCGGGCGGTGTCGTCCAACCTCGCCGCCGGGTACCCCCGCGAGGTGCCCGGCGTCGTCAACGTCGGCCTGCTGCACGCCACCGTCGACGGCAGCCGCAGCGGCGGCGAGCACGAGCGGTACGCACCCTGCTCGGTCGACGACCTGACCGCCCTGGGCTACGAGTACGTCGCCCTGGGGCACGTCCACGCCCGGGAGGTCCTGGCGACCGGGCGCACCACGGTCGCCTACTCCGGCAACCTGCAGGGCCGGCACCCCCGCGAGACCGGGGCCAAGGGCGCCTACGTCGTGGACCTGGCGCCCGGTGAGCCGGCGCAGCTGACCTTCCACCCCCTGGACGTGGCCCGCTGGGAGTCGCTGGAAGTCGACGTCACCGACGCCTCCGACGTCGCCGACGCGATGGGGCTGCTGCGCGGGCGGTTGCTCGACGCGCGCCGCGACGCCGGGGACCGGCCCCTGGTGGTCCGGGTGGCGCTGGAGGGCCCGACGGCCGCGGCGGCCGACCTGGCCGACGCCGAACGCCTGCGCCACGAGGCCGAGCAGGTCGCCGAGGCGGCCGGGGTCGTCCTGGAGAAGGTGGGCTCGCGCGCCCGGCCCCCGCGCGCGGGCGGTGCGGACGACCCCGAGCTGGTCGCGGCGGTCCGGGCGGCGGCCGACGCCCTCGCGCAGGACCCGGCGCTGACCCAGCTGGTGCGGGGGGTGCGGGCCGAGACGGGGCGGTTGCTGTCCGACGCCGGCCTGCTCGACCTCGCCGACCCCCGCGCGCTGGCCGAGCTCGCCCGGCAGGCCGCGCAGGACCTCTCGACCCGCCTGGAGGGGCGCTGATGCTGCGCAGGGTGACCCTGGCGCCCTACGGCGCCTTCGAGTCCGCCGCGGTCGACCTCGGCACGGGCCTGACGGTCGTCCTGGGGCCCAACGAGTCGGGCAAGTCGACCCTGCTGGCCGCCGTCGGCGACCTGCTGTGGGGGTTCGAGAAGAGCCCCCGCTACGCCTTCGTCCACGCCCGGGCCCGGCTGCGGGTGGGCGCCCGCTGGGAGACCGGCGGCGGTGACGACGGCGGGGCGCGGGACCTGGTGCGGTCCTCGCGCGGCCTGCTGGAGGACGAGGAACCGGTCGAGGCGCCCTGGCCCCAGGACGGCTGGGACCGCGGGGCGTGGACGAACCGGCTGGGGCTGGACCACGAGCGGTTGCGCCACGGCGGGCGCGCAGTGCTGCGCGGCGGCGGTGACCTGGCCGGGCTGGTCTTCAGCGCCCACCACGGCAGCGGCGCGCAGGAACTGCTGGCCGCCCTGGAGGCCGAGGCCGAGCGGTTGTGGCGCCCGCGGGGCGGGTCGGCGGTCAAGGACGGCGCGAGGCAGGTCCGAGAGCTGGACGAGGAGCTGGCGCGCACCGCCACCCGCGCCGGGCACGTCGAGGCGGCCCGCGCCGCGGCCGAGGCCGCGCGGGCTGACGCCGACCGCGCCCAGGCGCAGCTGCGGCTCGTGCGGACCGGGCGGGAGGAGGCGGCGCTGCGGCTGCGGCTGGCCCCCCGCGTCCGGGAGCTGCTGCGCACCCGCGAGCAGGTCGCGGCCGCCACCGCGCAGCTGCGCGCCGCCGGCGGGGCGCTGTCCGCGGCCCGGGTGGACGCCCACGACGAGGCCGCCGCCGACCTGGCCCGGGCCGAGGCCGACCTGGCCGACCTGGCCGCCCGCAGCGCCGCGCTGCGCGACGAGCGCGCCCGCTGCACCGTCGAGGACGACGTCCTGGCCGCCGGCCCGCAGATCGACGCCCTGCTCGAAGCGCGCCAGGCCCGCGCCGAGGACGACGCCGACGCGGTGCGGGCCCGCGCGAGCGCCGAGGAGGCGCTGCACGCGGCCCGGCAGGCGCTGGAGACCCTCGGACCGGTGCCGGACGGACCGGTCGCCGACGTCGTACCCGAGCTCGTCGCCCGCTCGCGGGTCCCCGCCGACAGGGCCGCCGACCTGTCGCAGCTCGCCGCGGCCCACACCGCGGCGGTGGCCGACGCGACCCGGTCGGCCGAGGAGCTGCAGCGGGCCCGGGAGGCGGCCGCCGTCGGGCGCGCTCCGCTGCCGGACGTCGCCGAGGACGACGTCGAGACGCTGCGCGCCCTGGTGGCCGCCGCGGACCGGGACGGGTCGGCGGCCCGGCAGCGGCGGGCGGCGCTGGCCGCGCGTGACGAGCACCGGGCCGCCGCCCGCGCCGCGGCCGTCGCGGCGGGGGCCGTGGACCCCGACGCCGCGGTGGACGCCCGGCCCGCGCTGGACCCCGACGCCGTCCGTGCCGCCCACGCGGCCCTCGCGGCGGCCGCGGAGGAACGGGCGCGCGCCGAGGCCGAGCACGACCGCTGCGCCGCGGCCGCGGGCACGGCCGCCGACGAGCTGGCCGACGCCGAGCGCGGCGTCGGCGGCAGCGACGAGGAGGCCCTGCGCGCCACCCGGGCGGCCCGCGACGCGCTGCTGGCCCCCCTGCGCGACGGCGGCCCGGTCGACGGGTCCGCGCTGCTGGACGCGGTGGCCCGGGCCGACGAGGCCGCCGACGCCCTGCTGGACCACGCCGAGGCCACCGCCCGGCTGCGGGAGCTGCGCCGCGCCGCCGACCGGTCCGCGGCGCGGGCAGCGGCGGCCGGGGACGAGGCGGCGGCCGCCGTCGCCGTCGCCGCCCGGGCCCGCGCGGAGCACGCGGCCCTGTTCACCGTCGCCGGTCTGCGGGTGCCCGACGGCGTCCCCGCGGAGGTGCTGGGCGCGCTGGAGCGGCTGGGGGCCGAACGCGCCGCGGCCGACGCCTGGGACCGGCGGGCGGACGAGCTCGGCGCCGAGGTGCGAGCCCACCTCGACGCCCTGGCCGCGGTGCTGGCCCGGTGCGGCGCGGCCGCCGACCACACCCCCACCGACCACGGGGCCGACCAGGGGGCCGACCAGGGGGCCGACCTGGACGTGGCCCTGGAACGGGCCCGCACGCTCGTCGCGGCCGCCGACGACGCCGCGGTGCAGCGCGCGCTCGACGCCGACCGCGACCGCACCGCGCAGGCCGTCGCCCAGCGGCACGACCGGCACCGCCGGGAGGTCGAGGACGCCGAGCGCGCCTTCCGCGCCGCGGCGGGGGCCGCGGGGTTGCCGGCCGACCTCGGGCCGGCGGGCTGGACCGCGCGCGCCCGGGTCCTGGAGACCGCGGCCGAGGCCGCCGCCACCGCGCGGCGCGAGCAGGACCGGGCGCGGGTCCGCCAGGACCGGGTGGCCGCCTTCGCCGCCGAGGTGGCGGCGCTCGCCACGGACCTGGGGACCCCGTGCGCGGCGGGGCGTCCCGAGCAGGTCGAGGCCGCGCTGACCGCGGTGGCGGACCGGTTGCGCCGCAGCCGGGCGGACGAGCGCACCGCGGCGGACCTGGAGCAGCGGATCGAGCAGGCGGCGGCGGACACCGCGGCCGCCCGCGCCCGGCGCCGGCAGGCGCTGGCCCGGCTGAGCGCCCTGCTGAGCGACGACCGGACCGACGACCGGCCCGACGACCGGCCCGACGACCGGCCCGGCAGCGAGGACCTCGCCCGGCTCGCCGCGCGGGCGCGCGACAGCCGTGACCTGCTCACCCTGCAGGACGCCGAACGGGCCCTGACCGCCGCCCTGGAGCAGGAGGCGGCCTCGGCCGCGGACGCGTCGCGGCTGGTGGAGGAGGTCCGGGCGCGCTCGGACGTGGACCTGAGCACCGACGACGAGGAGGCGGCGCTCGCGGTGGAGGAGGCCCAGGAGGTGTGGGGCCGGACCCGCCAGGACGTCGCCCGGGCCGAGGTGGAGCTGGAACGGCTGACGAGCGGCGCGGACGCCAACGTGCTGGCCGCCCGGCGCGCCGAGGCGCTGGCCGGGTTGCAGGCCGACACCGAGCGCTACGTGGTGGTCGACCTGCAGCGCAGGGTGCTGCGCCGGCAGCTGGAGGAGTTCTCGGCCGCGCGCGCCAACCCGCTGCTGACCGAGGCCGGTCACGTGCTGACGCGGCTGACCGAGGGCCGGTGGACCGCTCTGGTGGCCCTCGACGACGGCGGGGACCGGCGGCTGGCGGTGCGCCGCTCCGACGGGGAGCTGCTGGAGGGGGCCGACGCCCTCAGCGAGGGCACCGCCGACCAGGTCTTCCTGGCGCTGCGGCTGGCGGCGGTGGCCGCCCAGCACCGCGAGCTCGTCGCGGCCGGGCGGGGTGCGCTGCCGGTGGTGCTGGACGACGTGCTGATGACGTTCGACGAGCGCCGCACGCGGGCGGCGCTCGGGGCGCTGGCCGACCTGGCCCGCGACGTGCAGGTGGTGCTGCTGACCCACCACGCCGACGTGGCCGAGCAGGCCGAGGACCTGGGGGCGGCCGGGGAACCCGTGACGGTGACGCGCCTGCCCGTCCCGCAGGCGCCGGTCCCCGGGACCGTCCCGTCCACGGCCGGTGCGGCCCGGCGCGGGCCCTCCGGGGTCGACCCGCAGCTGGTGCGGGCCTGGGCACGGGAGCAGGGGCTGGCCGTCGCCGACCGGGGGCGCGTGAGCGAGCAGCTGGTGCGGGACTACCGGGCCGCCCACGGCCTGGACGAACCGGGCTGACGCCGCCGCGTGCTCCGGTCGGGCGGGTTCAGAACCCGCGCAGCTGCAGCAGCATCCACGGGCTGAAGGGGCTCGGGTCGGCGGCGACCTCGGCGCGCAGCTCGTCGAGCCCGACCCAGCGGACCGCGTCCACCTCGTCGGGGTCGGGGACGAGGTCACCGTCCAGGCGCGCGGAGAACACCGGGCAGATCTCGTTCTCCACGATCCCGTCGTCCATGACGGCCCGGTAGCGGAAGCTCGGCAGGAGCGGCTCGACGCCCGCGACGGGGGCGCCGAGCTCCTGGACGGCGCGGCGGGTCACGGCGTCGGCCGGTTCCTCACCGGGCCCGGGGTGGCCGCAGAACGAGTTCGTCCAGGCCCCGGGCCACGTGCGCTTGACGGCCGCGCGGCGGGTGAGCAGCGTGCGCCCCTCGGCGTCGAAGATCCAGCACGAGAACGCCAGGTGCAGGGGCGTGCTCGTGTGGTGGACGTCGGCCTTGGGCGCGGTCCCGCACGGGGTGCCGTCGTCGGTCAGGAGCACGACCAGCTCGACGCCGGTCTGCGCGGTCGGATCAGCGGGGGCGAGGGTCACCCCCGCACCGTAAGCGGTCTCAGGGGTGATCGCGCACGAGGAACGCCGAGATCCCGTCGGCGATCCCCTGCGCGGCGCGCTGGCGCCACGCGGGGTCGGTGAGCAGCGCCGCCTCGCCGGCGTTGCGCATGTTCCCCGACTCCAGCAGCACCGACGGCGTCCGCGCCAGGTTCAGGCCGGCCAGGTCCGAGCGCCGGGTCAGACCCGGTTCGACGAGGTCACCGAGGTAGGTCGCCCGCGGCAGGCCGGTCGCGGCCCCGAACGCGGCCAGCAGGTCGCGGGCGGCGACGTCGGAGGCGTCCAGGACCGCCGCGTTCCGCCCGTCGGGCGCGAGTCCGGGTTCGATCACGTGGTACCCGGTGGCGGCCGCGGCGGCGCCGTCGGCGTGGATCGAGACGGCCAGCGCGGCGCCCGCGTCGTCGGCCAGCGCCGCCCGGGCGTCGACGCACGGACCGACCCCGGTGTCGTCGGTCCGCGTCATGACGACCGTGGTCCCCCGCGCCCGCAGCAGGTCGGCGACGCGGACGGCGACGTCGAAGGCGTAGGCGTGCTCGGGGTAGCCGTCGTCCGTGGACGTCCCCGTGGTGTTGCAGGGCTTCTCGAACCCCCCGGCGGGCACGAGCGCGCCGATCTGCTCCGGGTGCGTCGCGTTGCCGCCGTTGTGCCCGGGGTCGAGGACGACGACCGGGGCGGGCGGGGCCGGGGTGGCCGCGACGGGGGCCGGGTCGGAGGACGGCGGGGATTGCGCGGGAGCGGGGGCCGAGCACGCGGTGAGCAGACCCGCGAGGAGGACGAGGACCGGGACGCACCGCACGCCCTCAGCCAACCACGGGCGGGCGACGGTCTGCACGACCGCGCCCGCCGCGGGCTCAGGCCGGCACGGGCGTGGTGGCCGCGCGCACGGCCTCGTCGAGCTCGGCCCCCAGCTGCAGGTCCTCGCCCGCCGCCAGCCGCGCCTCGAGCTCGCGCACGCGGGGGATGACGAGTTCGCCGAACGCCTCGACCTCCTCCTTGACGTGCAGGAAGGCCAGCAGCAGCAGGTCCACGCCGACGAGGCGGTAGGCCAGGACCCGGCGGGCGACCTCGTCGGGGGTGCCGACCAGGCCGGTGCGGAAACCGTCGTTGTACTGCACGAGGTCGCGGAACTCGCTGTCGGCCCACATGCCCCTGCCGTCCTTCGTGGAGTTCCCCGCCTCGCGCACGGCGGCCCCGAACCCCTCGACCTTGGTGCGGTCGGCCTTGGCGATGATCTCCTCCAGGACCGCCTCGGCCTCGGCGCGGGTCTCGCGCACGAGTGCGAAACCGTTCAGGCCGAACCGGATCGAGCGGCCGTTCAGCGCGGCCTGCGCCGACACCTCGCGCACCCCGGCGGCGGCCCCGGCCAGGGACTTGCCGTTCATGAAGTACCAGTCGGACACGCGCCCCGCCATGGCCTGCGCCGCGGTGGAGTTCCCGCCCTGGAACAGTTCCGGGGCGACCTTCGGCTGCGGGCGGAACGTGATGTCGGAGGCGCTGAAGAACTCTCCGGACTGGCTGTAGCCGTCCTGGCTCCACACCCCGCGCAGCAGCTCGATGAACTCCTCGGACTGCCGGTACCGGTCGTCGTGCTCGTGCCAGGTGACGCCGAGCTGCGTCGCCTCGTCCTTGAACCAGCCGGAGACGACGTTCAGCGCAAGACGGCCGTTCGTCAGTTCCTGCGCGGTGGCGGCGAACTTCGCGAGCACGCCGGGGTGCCAGAAGAACGGGTGGACGGCCGCGATGACCTTCAGCCGCTCGGTCGCGAGCAGCAGCGCGAGGGAGAACGAGGTCGACTCGTGCTGGGCGTCGGCGCCGTAGGAGGCGAGGTAGCGCACCTGCGTCAGGGCGTACTCGAAACCGACGCGCTCGGCGGCGCGGGCCACCTCGACGTTGTAGGCGGGGTCGTGGCTGGTGCGCTGCTCGATCGTGGAGACGACGAGGCCGCCGGAGACATTGGGGACCCAGTAGGCGAACTTGAGCGGCTCGTGCAGGGACATGACGCGGCACTCCTCCATCGGTCCTGGCGGTAGCACCCCCGTGGGGTTGCTGCGGCGTCGTCGAGCCAGGTCTCTCAGCCGCTCTGGATGGGATCGCCGCAGCGTACCCCGTCCCGGACGGCCACCGCGGCCCCTCTTTTCGGTACTCAGTCTCAACATGTTGCCGCACAACGGTTGTCGAACACCCGAACCGCTTGACGTCCTTCGGGCGGACCTGCCATGGTCAGCCCAGGTCATGAGCGCCAGCGTCAAGCCCCGGCTCGCTGGCCGGCAACCCTGATCCGTCGTGGGGTGCTCCGGGTGAGGACCAGGTCCGTGGGAGCCACGGACAAGGACGAGACCCGGAGACCGGTGTGCCGAAGGCCTGTCGACGCTCGCGCTGAGCGTTCCCTGAACCTCCCCTGAAATCTCCGCAGCCGGGCCGTCGCCCGGTCGCTGCCGCACGCCCGTGCCCCCACCACCCGGACGCCGCCCCGGAGGACGACGTGATCGAACTGCGCCACCTCACCAAGACGTACGGCGACGCGCCGCACGTCACCACCGTGCTCGACCGGCTCGACCTGACCGTCCCCGCCGGCAGCATCACCGCCGTCGTCGGCCCCAGCGGCGCCGGCAAGAGCACCCTCGCCCAGTGCGTGACGCTGCTGACGCGGCCCACCTCCGGGTCGGTCGTCGTCGCCGGTCAGGACCTCACCGGCCTCGGCGAGAGCAGGCTGCGCGAGGCCCGGCGCCGCATCGGGACGATCTTCCAGTCCGACGGCCTGCAGACCCGCCGCACGGCCGCGCAGAACGTGGAACTCCCGCTGCGCTACCTCGGCGTGGTCCCCCGCGACCGCAGGAGGCGGGTCGCCGAACTCCTCGACCGCGTCGGGCTGGCCGGGTTCGCCGACCGCTACCCGCACGAACTGTCCGGGGGGCAGCGCCAACGCGTCGGCATCGCCCGCGCCCTGGCGCTGCGGCCCACCGTCCTGCTCGCGGACGAGGCCACGTCGGGCCTGGACCCGCAGGCCACCGCGTCCATCACCGCCCTGCTGCGGGGCCTGCGCGACGACCTGGGCCTGGCCATCCTGTTCATCACCCACGAGATGGACACCATCGTCGACGTCGCCGACACCGTGGCACGTCTGGACCACGGCCGCATCGTCGAGAACGCCCCCCTGCTGGACGTCCTGCGCGACCCGGGGTCGCCCGTGGGGGCGGCGCTGCTGCCCCGGCGGCCGGTCGCCGCGAGCGCCGGCCTCGTCGTGTGGGAGGTCCACTACCGCGGCGACGACGTGCCGGCCGACTGGCTGACGAGCGCGTCCCGGGAACTGGGCCACGACCTCGCCCTGCTGGGCGCGTCGGTCGGCACCGTCGCGGGGAGCACCGTCGGCCACGCCACCCTCGGCGTGCCGCGGGCCCTCGACGCCGCGGCCCTGCGGGCCGCCTTCACCCGCCGCGGGCTGCACGCGCAGGTCGCGCCCACCGCCCGGGAACTGGACCTCGTGTGATCCCCCTCGCCCTGCCCTCGACGTTCGCGGCCGCCTCGAGCCTCGACACCCCGCTGGACCGGATCCCGGCGCTGATCGCCCCCGCGCTCGTCGACACCCTGCTCATGGTGGGGATCGTCATGGCGGTCGTCGTGCTGCTCGGGGTCCCGATCGGCGTCCTCGTGCACAACCTCGCCCCCGGTGGACTGCTGGAGAACCGCGCCGCGCACACGGTGCTCAGCTGGGTCGTCAGCACCGGCCGGTCGCTGCCGTTCCTCGTCCTCATGGCCGCGCTCGTGCCGTTCACCCGCTTCGTCACCGGGACGAACATCGGGATCCGTGCCGCCGTCGTGCCGATGGTCCTGGCGGGGACCGCGTTCTTCAGCCGCATCGTGGAGAACTCGCTGCGCTCGGTGCCGCCGAACCTCGTGGCGGTCGCCCAGGCGTCGGGCGCCTCCCCGCTGCAGGTCATCACGACCGTGCAGCTGTCCGAGGCGGCGCCGTCGATCATCGGCGGCCTGACCATCAACACGATCGCGATGATCGAGTACTCGGCCATCGCCGGGACCATCGGCGCCGGCGGCATCGGGTACGTCGCGGTCACCTACGGGTACCAGCGCTTCGACCACGCCGTCATGCTCGCCACGATCGTCGTCCTCGTCGCGCTCGTCGCGACCGTCCAGCTCGTGGGTGACGCCGTCGCCCGCGCCGCCGACCCCCGCACCCGCCGCCGTCCGGCGCGCACCCGCACCGCCCCCCGCGACACCGTCCAGGAGAAGACCCTTGTCCACTGAAACCCGCCCGACCCCCACCGACGACCACGGGTTCGAGGTCCGCCGGCGCAGGCTCTGGCCGTTCGTCGCCGGCGGTGCCGTCGTCGTCCTCGGCGTCGCCGCCGCCCTGGTCGTCCCCCGCCTCGGTGGCGAGCAGACCGCGAACACCCGGGCCGGGGCGACGCTGTACGTCGCCACGGCCGAGGGGAACGCCCGCGAGCAGGCGCTCATCGAGTACATCGCGAAGGACGTGGCTCCCGCGCACGGCATCACGGTCGCGTTCAAGGCCCTGGCCGACTCCAACACCATCAACCGCGCCGTCAGCGACGGCGAGGTCGCGGGCACGATCTACCAGCACGAGCTCTGGCTGGGGCAGGTGCTGCAGGCGAACCCGGACTTCCGCGAGGAGGCGGCGACGCCGGTGTTCCGGTGGGGTTTCGGTCTGTGGTCGTCGAAGTGGAAGACGCCGCAGGAGATCCCGGACGGCGGGACGGTCTCGCTCTACTCGGACCCGGCCAACGAGTCGCAGGGCCTGTTCGTCCTGCAGAAGGCCGGGCTCATCACGCTGAAGCCCGGTACCGACGTCGGCTCCGCCACGGTGGACGACATCGCCACGAACCCGAAGGACCTGAAGTTCACGCTGCTCGACTTCGGCGCCCAGTCCCGCGCCCTGCCCGACCTGGACGCGGCCGTCGGGTACACCGAGTACTACCTCGCGGCGAAGATCCCGATCGAGCAGCAGATCTTCGCCCCGACCGCGCCCGACGAGTTCGCCGGCCAGCTGACCATCGGGTCGCGGTGGAAGGACAGCGAGAACGTCGTCAAGCTCGTCGAGACCTTCCAGGACCCCAGGGTGCAGGAGTACCTGGCGACGAACCCCGACGTGAAGGACGTCCTGCTGCCGCTGTCCGCCCACTGACCCCTCAGCCGCGGGCGAGGGCCCCCAGGTCCTCCAGGACCGAGCGTAGGTGGCGGGTGGACTCCTCGGAGTCCACGGTCGGGACGTACTCCAGCCCGACCGGGCCGTCGTACCCGGCCGCGGTCAGCGCCCGGAAGACGCCCGGCCAGTCGATCGTCCCCGTGCCGGGTTCCCCCCGGCCGGGGACGTCGGCGACCTGCACGTACCGCACGAGCGGGCCGGCCTCGGCGAGGACCTGGACGAGGTCCTCGGACATCACGCGGGAGTGGTAGACGTCCACCAGGACCCCGAACTGCGGGGAGCCGACGGTGCGGGCGACGTCGATGGCGTCGGTGGTGCGGTCCAGCAGGGTGCCGGGGTGGTCGACGCGGGTGTTCACGGCCTCCAGGACCAGGACGACCCCCGAACCCTCGATCAGTTCCAGGGCGCGGGTGTAGATCCCGGCGAGCTCGTCGTGCTGGTCCTGGCGCTTGCGGCCGCCGAACCCGGTGCCGCCCTGCACCACGATGCGGGGGCAGCCCAGGTCGGCCGCGATGCGGGCGCCCTCCTCGATGCCCCGGTAGAAGTCGCCGTGGTCCTTCGGCGGGATCATGAACTGGGTCCGCGGTTCGGCCAGCTGGGCCTCCAGCCGGACGCCGGTCTCCTGCAGGGCCGCCTTCAGGGCCGGCAGGTCCTTGGGCTTGGCGGGGGCGTCCTTGCCGGTGGGGCCCCACATCTCCACGGAGGTGAAACCGGCCGCCGCGGCGGCGCGGACCCGGTCGGGGTAGTCGCCGTGCTCGGTGAAGAGCAGTTCGACGTTCGGTGCGAGTCGGTGGGTCACGGGGTTCTCCTGCAACGGGTGGGGGTTCAGGCGGACAGTTCCACGGCGGCGCGGGCCCGGCCGCCGCCCGGGACGGGCATGTACGAGATGCGCAGGCGCTGGCTGACCTCGACGTCGTGCACGCCGGGGGCGAGGCCGCCGGGGTGGTCGACGCGCACGGTCGCGACCTCGCCCAGTTCCCAGCGGTCGTCGACGACCTCGCCCAGGCCGGTCAGCGGGTAGCTGTTGCCGTGCACCGTGAACGTGGTCCCCTCCGGGGCGGCGCGGACACCGTCGACGGTGAGCGCCACGTCCTCGACCATGGACAGACCCAGACCGCGGTAGTAGGGCATCCGGACCCCGAGCTCGAACCCGGTGGTGCGCCCGGACTCCACGACGTTGCGCAGGGTGCCGGGGACGATGACGTACTTCTCGAACACGTCGTCTCCTCAGTTCTCGTGCCGGGCCAGGAGGCGCTCGAGCATGGCGTGGTGGCGGGTGACCTGGTCCACCGAGTCGACCGGGTGGACGTCCTGGATGTGCCGGTTGCCCTCGTACTCGCTGGACAGGCACCCGGAGAAACCGCCCTCGACGAGGACGTCGACGATGCGGTCGTAGGGGATGGAGTACTCCGTCCCCTCGTCGGTCATCTCGTAGAACTTGGCCTGGACGTGGTGGGTACGGTGGATCTGCTCCAGCAGCATCCGCGGGTCGCGCCAGGTGTAGTGGGTCGCCTGCCGGGCCAGGCCGATCTCGACGGGCCCGCCCCCCAGGTAGTTCACGGTGTCCATCAGGCCGTGGACGTCGCCGTGGTCGTCGTAGGTCTTCACGACCAGGTCGACGACCTCGGGCCGGGCGCCCTCGCGCAGCGCGCGTTCGGAGGCCACGCGGGGGAACCGCTCGACGAAGCACCCGAGGTCGGGCATGAACCCCAGCGCGGGGCTGTCGAGGGCGTCCATGACCTCCAGGTGCCGCAGCACCCACGGGTGGGCGTAGTGGAAGGGGGCGTGCACCTCCAGCAGCAGCTGGACCCCGGCCTCCTCGGCGTACGGGGCCGCGTCGCGCAGGACCTCCGCCGGGGTGCTGATGATCGCGCGCAGCTTCGTCGTGCCGAGGCGGACGGCGAGGTCGACGTCGCGGCGCACCGAGGCGACCTGCTCGTCGTGGGTGAGCCGGCGGCCGGGGTGGCGCAGGGTGTCGAGGAAGAAGTCGTAGGCCAGCGGCCGGGTGCCGAACTCGGCCATGGTGTCGTGCCAGTCCCGGACCCACTCGTCGCTGACGCGCGGGAAGCCGGGGATCGACTGCTCGGGGATGATCTCGATGTCCAGGGCGCCGATCTTCGCGGCGACCGCGACGGCGTCGCGCACCGTCATGGTCCGCAGGAAGAACTCCTCCTGGAAGCTGTACAGGCTCACCCCGCGGGTGATGCGGTGGCTCATCGTGCGTCCTCCGGGGACTGGTGGGGGCGGGACGGGTGGGTGGCGGCCGGCGCGTCGGACCACAGGAGCACGACGACGGCCTGCGCGGCGACGAGGACGAGCGGGACGTGGAGGTAGAGCGCGCCGATCGTCCCGGCGGCCGACCCGTGGACGGCGGGGTCGTACCCGGCGCCGGCGAGGGCGTAGGCGACGGCGGCGGCACCCAGCGCCGAACCCACCTTGACGGCGAAGCTGACGCTGGCCGAGACCAGCCCCTCGTCACGGCGCCCCGTGCCCTGCTCCTGGTGCTCGACGGCCTCGGCGACCATCGTGAACATCGAGGTCATGGACAGCCCGATGGCCAGCGTCGCCACGGCGTACACCGCGACGAACAGCCCGAACCGGTACTCCACCAGGCTCAGCGCCGCCCACCCGGCGCCGCCGACGGCGAGGGCGAGCAGGTTCCCGCGGCGGATGCCGAACCGGCGGTAGTACCGCGGCGCGAGCAGGCCGCCGACGAGCATCGCACCGGAGACCAGAGGGAGCAGGACGGAGATGGCCGCCGGCCGCTGGAGCACGACGAGGGCGTAGTAGACCGTGACGGCCAGGACCAGCCCCAAACGCACGAAGTTCAGCACCCCGTAGACGGACGTGACGACCCACGCACGGTTGCGCAGCAGGCCCCGCAGGCTCGCGCGCAGGTCGGCCCGCACGTCCGCCACGACCGGCTCGACGACGGCGTGCCGTTCCCGGCAGCCGGCGAAGGTGAGGGCGAAGAAGACGACGCTGAGGGCGCTGTAGAGGACGGTGGCGACCGTCCACCCGTGCTGGCCGCCGCCGAGGGCCGCGACGAGGGGGGTGGTGGCCGCGGTGACGACGATCGTGCCGACGGAGGAGCCGACGCTGCGCAGCGCACCCAGCTGCATCCGCTCCTCGCGGTCGCGGGTCATCATCGGCATCAGCGCGCTGTAGGGGACGTTCACCGTCGAGAAGAGGATCCCCAGCGTCAGGTACGTGACGAAGGCGTAGACGAGCTTGCCGGTGTCCCCGACGTCGGGGACGGCGAACGTGAGCACCCCCAGGACCCCGAAGGGCACGGCGGCGAACAGCAGGTAGGGCCGGGCCCGGCCGAACCGCGTGCGGGTCCGGTCGACGAGCACGCCGACGAAGGGGTCGACGACGGCGTCGAGCAGGCGGGCCACGAGGAACAGCGTGCCCAGCAGGGCGATCGGGACCCCGGCGACGTCGGTGTAGTAGAAGAGCAGGAACGAGCCGACGAAGTTCCACGAGAGGTTCGAGGCGAGGTCACCGGCGCCGTAGGCGAGCTTCTCCCGGCGCCGCAGGCGTTCACGGGGGGTGGGCGGGGCCTCGACGCTCCGCACCGACAGGTGGGTCATGCTCTCCGCTCCTTCGCGCAGGGTGCTGCGCTCAGAGTGGGGGAAGCGGGGGCCGGGACGGAAATCGCCATCCGGCATCGCGACCATCGACGTCGTCGATGCCACCCTTCCGGCCGAGCCCGGGGACGGTCAGTCCGCGTCGGGGGTGAGCAGGTAGGACGACACCATCGAGGACAGCCGGTCGACCATGACGTCGACCTCGGGACCGCTGGCGCCCTCGGCGGTGCTGCCCAGGCCGAGCCGGCGGGCGATGACGCTGTAGACGACGGTGTGGCACCACGCGACCGCGGTCTCGGGGTCCGCACGGCGGATCTGCGCGCGGTGGCGCAGCAGCGCGTCGCAGAACACCGCGATCTCCCGGTCGGAGTAGTGCCGGCCCAGGCGGGCCACCTCCGGGTCGTGGACGGCGCGCAGCATGAACGGGCGCAGGACCCCGGCCTCGGCCTGCAGCATCCGGGCGAGGGCGGTGACGAGGGCGCGGACGCTGCCCGTGAGCGTGTCCTGCCCGGTGGCGGCCGCCGCGAAGGCCGTGAGGGTCTCGGCGTCGATCCGCTCCAGCTCGCGCTCGTGGACGAGGCGCAGCAGGGCGTCCTTGCCGCGCACCCGGCCGTAGATGCTGCCCGTGGAGACCCCGGAGCGTTCGCTGACCTCGGCCAGGGTGAAGGAGTCGTCGCCCCGTTCGCGCAGCAGCGACAGGGCCGCGTCCTGGACCCGCGCAAACGATTCCTTGCTGCGGGCCTGCAGGGGTTCTCGCACCGCGGGGAGGTCGTCCTGCGCACGGGCGGGGGCGGGCAGCGGGGTTCTCGGTTCCGGCACGGGAAGTGAACCTAGCCGAGCGCGGGGTCCGGGGAACCCGGGACGGGGGTTCGGCCGGAACCCGGTCCCGGAGCTTGACCGGGGCCGAACTCCGACCTACTGTTCAGAACGCGGATTCTGATTCGACTCCTGCTCGGTCCTGGCACCGTCGCCCACCGGAAGGCCCCGTGATGCCCCAGCCCACGACCGCTCCCCCGCCGACCGCCCCGCTGGTGGTGGAGGACGCGCACGACCCCCGCAGCTACCGCACCGTCCTCGGGCACGTGCCGACGGGCGTCACGCTCGTCACCTCCGGCCCCGCGGACGCGGCGGCCGCGCGCCCCACGGCGGCCATGGTGGTGGGGACCTTCGGCTCGGTCTCCCTCGACCCGCCCCTGGTCGCCTTCATGCCCGACCGCGCCTCCACGACCTGGCCCCTCCTGCGCGCTCACGGCCGCTTCACCGCCAGCGTCCTGGGCCACGGGCAGGTCGACGTCTGCCGCGCCTTCGCCCGCAAGGAGGAGGACCGCTTCGAACGGTTCGCCTGGCACCGCACCGGTGCCGGGGGCCACGTCGTCGCCGGCGCCGCCGCCTGGGTGGACTGCGAGATCCACGACGTCCTCGCCGCAGGGGACCACGACATCGTCCTGGCCCGGGTCCTGGCCCTGGGCGCGAACCCCGACGTCGCGCAGTCCCTCGTCTTCTCCCGCGGCGCGTACGGCGCGCCCACCCCGCTCTGATCCCCCTCGCCACCCCCGGAGGCCACGATGCGTTTCTCCCTGTTCCTGACGACCCGTTCCACCGCCCCGTCGGAGGACCGCGCCGTGATGGACGCCCTCGTCGAGCACGTCGACGTCGGGGCCTCCCTCGGGTTCGACGCGGTGTTCCAGCCTGACCACCACTTCACCGGGTACGCCCCCCAGGCCAGCGACCCGTTCGTGTTCGCGGCCTACCTCGCGGCCCGGCACCCCGAGCTCTGGTACGGGTTCTCCGTGCAGACCGTCCCGCTGCACCACCCGGTGCGGTTCGCCGAGCGCCTGGCCCTGCTCGACCAGCTCACCGACGGCAAGCTCCTCGTGGGCGTGGGGTCGGGCACCACCCCGGAGGAGTCCATCGGGTTCGGCGTGAACTTCCAGGACACCTCCCGGCTGTCGCAGGAGAACCTCGAGATCGTCGGCCGGCTCCTCGCCAAGAAGCCCGAGGACGAGCCCGTCCAGTTCTCCACCTCGCACTACTCGGGCGCCGTCGTCAGCCGCATCAGCCCGGCGCCGTACGGGAACCGCACGCCGACGATGATGCCCGTCGCGGCCCGCCCCTCCAGCACCGAACGCGCCGCGCGCCTCGGCCAGCCCGCGTTCATCCTGAACTTCCTGCCCCCGCAGCAGATGACCCCGGAGAACCCGTTCGAGGTGTTCGCGGAGTCCTACCAGCGCTACCGGACCGCTCTGGAGGCGCAGGACCACCCGCAGGCCGTCGTCGACCACGCCCTGGACTGGACCACCCACAGCTACCAGTACGTCCACCTCGCCGAGACCGACGAGCAGGCCGAGGCCGAGCTCGACGTGCTGCTCGGGCAGTACCAGCGCACCGTCGAGCGCGAGTTCGTCGCGAACAAGAAGGCCGAGGCCATCAGCGGCGTCGACCTCAAGGAACCCACCGACGGGACGACCCCGGAGTGGAAGCGCGTCTGGTGCCTGCACGGGTCCCCCGAGACGGTCACCGCCAAGCTCAAGGAGTACGCCGACCTCGGCGTGGGGAACCTCCTGGGCGGTTTCATGGGCGGTCCACTGACCCCCGAGCGCCGCCGGGCCACCGACCAGTCGCTGCGCCTGTTCGCCGAGCGCGTCATGCCGAACTTCCGGACCAGCAAGTGACGGTCGACCTCGGGCGCGAGACGGACGTGCCGGTCGCCGCTCTGCCCGTCGAAGCCCGCGCCGCGGCGACCGCCGGGGTCAACGGCTGGACCGCGCACGGACTGCCCGAGGCCGGCGTCGGCGAACTCACCCTCCTCGACGGCCCCCTCGGGCTCGTCAGCCGCACCATGGACGAGCGCGACACCGCCACCCTGCTGCCCTCGGGCACCTCGCTGGCCGCCAGCTGGGACCCCGACCTCGTGCACCGCGTGGGCGGGCTGCTCGGGGCCGAGGCCCGCGCCGAGGGTGTCGACGTCGTCCTCGGCCCGAACCTCAACCTGCCGCGCACCCCGTTCTCGGGGCGCAGCTTCGAGATGTTCTCCGAGGACCCGCACCTGACGTCCGTCCTCGGGGCGGCGTGGATCCGGGGTCTGCAGGAGCACGGGGTCGGCGCGTGCGCCAAGCACCTCGTCGCCAACGACACCGAGACGCGCCGGCAGGCCATGGACGTCGCCGTCGACGAGACCGAGCTGCGCGAGGTCTACCTCGCGCCGTTCGAGGCCGCCGTCGGGGCCGGGGCGTGGAGCGTGCTCACCGCCTACAACCGGGTGCGCGGGGAGCACTGCTGCGAGAACTCCGCCCTGCTGCGCGTCCTGAAGGAGGAGTGGGGTTTCGACGGGGTCACCGTCTCGGACTGGTTCGCCACCCGCGACACCGTCGCCTCCGCGCGCGCCGGGCTGGACCTGGAGATGCCCGGCGGCCCGCGGTTCTTCGGCCCCGCGCTGGCCGCGGCCGTGCGCGCCGGTGACGTCGACGACGCCCGGCTCACCGACGCCGCCGAGCGGGTCGTGCGGCTCGCCGAACGGGTGGGCCGGCGCGCGGGGTTCCCCGCTCCCCATGCCCCGGCTCCCCTGAGCGCGGCCGGGCGCGTCGAACTGCTGCGCGCCGCGGCCGCCGCGGGCACCGTCCTGCTGCACGACGACGGCGGCCTGCTGCCGCTGCGCACCGGGCCGGGCCGCACGCTGGCCGTCCTGGGCCCGAACGCCGTCGTGCCCTGCCTGCAGGGCGGCACCTTCGCCAAGGTCACCCCGGCCACCCCGCCGACCACCCCGGCGCAGGCCCTCGTCGCGGCCTTCCCCGGCGCCGAGGTCCTCGTGGCCCCGGGCAGCGCCCCGACGGGGTTGCAGCCCTTCGCCGAGGTCGTGCTGGAGGGTTTCGCCCCCGGGGCCGAGACCCCTGGCGCCACCGAGACCCGGCCCACCTCGACCTTCGTGTGGTTCGGGGAGATCCCCGGCATCGGCGGCCCGTCCGTCGGCGGTCGCGTCCGGCTGACCACCCGGTTCACGGCCTCCCAGGACGGGCGCCACGAACTGCTCGTCGGCGGGACGGGGAACGCAGTGCTCACCGTCGACGGCGAACCGGTCGCGACCTGGGCCGCACCCGACCCCGCGGACGTCATGGGCGTCGTCGCGCGCGCCGACACGGTGGCCGTGGACGTCGACCTCGTCGCGGGACGGACGATCACCGTCGTCGCAGACGTCGACCTCGTCCCCGGCCGGGTGCAGTCCGTCACGCTCGGGCACCGGCCCCCTGCGCCCCCGCACCTGCTCGACGAGGCGGTCGAGCTCGCGCGCCGCGCCGACGACGTGGTCCTCGTCCTGGGCGACGACCGCAACGCCTCCCGCGAGAGCGCCGACCGCACCACGACCCACCTGCCCGAGGGTCAGCTCGCCCTGCTGCGCGCCGTCGCGGCCGCCAACCCGCGCACCGTCGTGGTCCTCGACGCCGGGCACCAGGTCGACACGTCGTGGGCCGGTGACGTCGGGGCCGTCCTGGTCCCCTGGTACGCCGGGGAGGAGTTCGGGCCCGCGCTGGCCGAGGTGCTGCACGGCGACCGCGAACCCGGCGGGCGGCTGCCCCTGACGTTCGCCCGTTCCGACGCCGACTACCCCGGGTACGGGGTGGGTCTGGACGACGACCTCGTGCTCGACTACCGCCGGATCGAACCCGCGGGCCCGGCGCACTTCCAGGCCGGCGGGCCGGTGCCGGCGTACCCCTTCGGGCACGGCCTGGGGTACACGACGTGGCGGCTCGGCGCCGTCCGGACCGCGGTGGACGGCGACGACGTGCTGGTGCACGCCGAGGTCGAGAACACCGGGGAGCGCCCCGGGAGCGACGTCGTCCAGGTCTACGGCCGCGCCCCGGGCGAGGACCGGACGCGACTGGTGGGTTTCGCCCGCGTCCAGGCCCCGGCGGGATCGACCGTGGAGGCTACGATCCGCCTGCCCCGCAGTGCGTTCCGTCGATGGGACACCGCCGCCGGGACCTGGACCGTCCCGGCCGGGACGCACGTGCTCACCGTCGCCCGCTCGGCGACGGACCCGAACGCGGTGGAGAGGGAGGTCGAACGGTGACCGGACGGCTGGAGAGCCGGTACCCCGACGCGGTGGACGTCGCCGTCGTCGGCAGCGGACCGGCCGGTGCGGCGTGGGCCCGGACCCTGCACGAGAACGCCCCGCACCTGCGTGTGGCGGTGTTCGAGGTCGGGCCCGTCCTGTCCGACCCGGCCGGCGACCACGTGAAGAACATCGCCGACCCGCAGGCCCGCCGCCGGGCCCAGCGCGCCTCGGAGGGCCCGGCCGCCGACCCCGACGGCGACCAGCCGCCGGCCAGCGCCGACGGCCGGCGCGGCCGGCCCGGCACGTTCCTGCTCGGCGACGGTTTCGCCGCCGGCGGCACCGGGCTGCCCGTGGGGGCGATGTCGAGCAACGTCGGCGGCATGGGCGCGCACTGGACGTGCGCCTGCCCGCGCCCCGGCGGCACCGAGCGCATCGACTTCGTCGAGGACCTCGACGAGCTGCTGGACGAGGCCGAACGCCTCCTGGGCGTGGACGCGCGGGCCCTGGCCGGCGCCCCGCTGGCCGGGCAGGTCCGCGAACTGCTGGGGACGGCGCTGGACGCCGACCGCCCGGCCGACCGCCGCGTCCAGCCCATGCCCCTGGCCGTGCGGCGGGAGGTGGACGGGACCGGCGCGGCCCGGGCCCACTGGTCGGGCCCCTCCGTCGTCCTCGGCGACGTCCTGGAGCACGGCGTGGGGCTGCACCCCGAGACGCTGGTGGAGCGGGTGCTGCGCGACGAGCACGGCGCCGTGCGCGGGATCGCCGTGCGCGACCGCCGCGACGGCAGCACCGCCGAGGTCGCCGCCGGCGTCGTCGTCGTGGCCGCCGACGCCCTGCGCACCCCGCAACTGCTGTTCGCCTCCGGCGTCCGGCCCCCGGCCCTGGGCCGGTACCTCAACGACCAGCCGCAGGTCCTGCTGGCCGTGCGGCTGCCCGACGAGGTCCTGGCCGGGGACGCCGTGGACGAGCACGCCGGCACCGCGATCGACGGCAGCAGCGGCGTGAGCTGGGTCCCCTTCGACGACGACCGGCACCCCTTCCACGGGCAGGTCATGCAGATGGACGCCTCCCCCGTGCCGCGGCCCGACCTGCCCGCCGACCGGCCCGGGGCCTACGTGGGCCTGGGCTGGTTCTGCGCCAAGGACGTGCGCGCGCAGGACCGCGTCGAGTTCGACGAGTCCGCGACCGACGACTACGGGATGCCCGCCCCGCGTGTGCACTACGAACTGACGGACGTCGACGCGCAGCGGCTCGCCGCGGCGAAGACGGCCATCGCGGCGGCGGCCCGGGCCTTGGGCCGCCCCATCGACGACGCCCCGATCGAACTGCCCGCCGGCAGTTCCCTGCACTACCAGGGCACGACCCGGATGGGCCGCACCGACGACGGCACCAGCGTGTGCGACGTCAACGGCGAGGTCTGGGGCGTCCCCGGCCTGTTCGTCGCCGGCAACGGCCTCATCCCCACCGAGACCGCCTGCAACCCCACCCTGACCACCGTGGCGCTCGCCGTCGGCGGCGCCCGGCACGTCGCGAAGAACCTCGCGACCCGCACCGAAGGAGGAGACGGCTCGTGACCTACCGCTGGGCCTACATGGACCACTGGCGCGTGGACACCCCGCGCGGACCGCAGACGCAGTACGCCAACCGCCGCCTGATGGACGACTTCGTGAAGCAGATCGCGGCGGTCGGTTTCGAGGGCCTGGACATGTTCGACTTCCAGGTCTACGGGCTGAGCGGGATGTTCGGGTCGATCGGGAAGTACCAGGAGTACCTCCAGGACCACGGCATCACCAAGATCGTGAACCTGTTCCGGGGCATCATGTACGACCCCCGAGTCGCCGACGCGCACGTGCGGGCCACCCACGACGAGATCGTCGAGAGCACCCGCCGGATGCTCGGGATGTGGTCGGACCTGCAGATCGAGAACCTCATCGTCATGCCGGCCAGCCTGTACACCTCGACCGCGCCGGTCACCGACGACAAGATCGCCGCGGCGGCGGAGTGCTGGACGCGGGTCGGCGAGATGTCCCTCACCGAGTTCGGCGTCCGCACCACCGGGCACCACGAGTTCTTCTGCGCGATCCGCACGTTCGAGGACATCGTGCGGTTCTACGAGCTGACCGACCCGCGCTACGTGAGCTTCTTCTGCGACACCGCGCAGCACTGCATCGCCGGGGTCGACCCGGTGGAGCTGTACGAGAGGCTGCACGACCGGGTGAGCGGGTTCCACTTCAAGGACACCCGTGAGCAGGACACCACGGGCGCCTACCAGCACCGTCCCGACGCCGAGCTCATGGCGCCGCAGACCGACCGCTGGTTCCACGAGATGGGCACCGAGGGCGGCCTGGTCGACTTCCAGCGCCTGGTGCGGGCGATGGACGCCCACGGCTACGACGGCTGGGTCACCGTCGAGCACGACAAGGCCAACATCGGCGGCGACTACGCCGAGAGCACCGCGCTGTCCATGTGGTACGCGAAGCAGGTCCTGGGGAAGGTGGCGTCGTGAGCATCCGCCGTTCGTACGCGCTCAACCAGTGGAAGCCGAACTTCGACGACTTCTGCCGGCCCGACGCGCACCTGCGCGCGTTCAAGACGGTCGTCGCGGCCGGTTTCACCGGCGTGGAGCTGCGCGGGGGCACGGGGCGGTGGGACCCGCTGGGCCGGCCCTCCTCGATTGAGGCCACCTACGGTTCCCTGGCCACGTTCGGCAAGCTCCTCACCGACGTGGGCCTGACCGCGGTGAGCAGTTGGGCCGTGGACCCGGGCGAACCCGTCGACGAAGAACTCTCGCACGGCCGCTCGGTGCTCGAGCGCGGCCAGCACGCCGCGATCGTGGAGTGGGCCCGCCCCTTCGCCGCCGCCCTGGCCGAACTCGGCGGGTCGCGCCTGGTGGTGCGGGCCCTGCCCGCGGCCTGGCAAGTCGGGGCCGTGGACGACGCGGCGATCGCGACCGCCGCGGAGTGCTTCGACGCGCTGGGCGCGATGACCGCCGGGCACGGGGTCCGCGTCAGCCTGCACGCCGACGTCTTGTCGGCCGCCGCCGACGACGAGGTGCTGGACCGGCTGCTGGCCGCGACCGATCCGGCCGTGGTCGGCCTGACCGTCGACACCGGCGAACTCACCCTGGCCGGGCTGGACCCGGTCGCGGTCGTCCACCGGCACGCGGCGCGGCTGGACCACCTGCAGCTGAAGGACACCCGGTACGTCGACACCGCCGGCGAACGGCTGCGCCCGCACGCCGAGCACGCCTTCCTCACCGCCGGCGGCGACCGCGAGGTCGAACGGTGGTTCTTCGAGGTCGGCACCCGCGACGGACTGGTCGACGCCCCCGCGGTCCTGGACGCCGCGCGCGGCGCCGGGTACGACGGCTGGGTGGTGTTCGAGAGCGAGCAGACCCCGAACCCGGCCTCGAGCGTCATGCTCAACGGCTGGTGCGCGAAGCACCGCCTGGGGCTCTGAGGGGTCTCGTCCCGGTCAGTCGCGCGCGGGGGCGTGACCGGCCGGGACGAGTTCGGCGGGCACCGGCGGGGGCGGCGGGGTGCCGTCGCCGAAGGGCCGGCCGCCGAGCTCCTCGCGACCGTGCGGTTCGAGCCAGCCGGACAGGTCCGGACCGACGGGGACGACGCCCGTCGGGTTGATGTCGCGGTGCACGACGTAGTAGTGGGCCTTGATGTGCTCGACGTCGATGGTGTCGCCGAACCCCGGGGTCTGGTACAGGTCGCGGAAGTAGGCCGACAGGATCGGCATCTCGGCCAGCTTCTGGCGGTTGCACTTGAAGTGCCCGTGGTAGACGGGGTCGAACCGCGCGAGCGTCGTGAACAGCCGCACGTCGGCCTCGGTGATGGTGTCCCCCACGAGGTAGCGCTGGGTGGACAGCCGCTCCGACAGCGCGTCCAGCCGCCCGAACAACCGGTCGAACGCCTTCTGGTACGCCTCCTGCGTCCCCGCGAACCCGGCGCGGTAGACCCCGTTGTTCACGTCGCGGAACACGTCGCGGTTGACGGCGTCGATCTCGGCGCGCAGGTGCTCGGGGTACAGCTGCGGCGCCCCCTCGCGGTGGAACTGCGTCCACTCCAGGGACAGGTCGATCGTCATGCGGTCGAAGTCGTTCGTCACGACCTGCCCGGTCGGCACGTCCACGATGGCGGGGACGGTGATGCCGCGGTCGTAGCCGGGGACGCGCGCGAAGAACGCCTCCTGCAGGCGCTCGATGCCCAGGACCGGGTCGCGGCCGTCCGGGTCGAGGTCGAACGTCCACGACCGCTCGTCGTGGGTGGGGCCGCAGATGCCCATCGACAGGGCGTCCTCGAGCCCCAGGAGACGGCGCACGACGATCGCGCGGTTCGCCCAGGGGCAGGCGCGGCTGACGACGAGGCGGTAGCGGCCCCCCTCGACGGGGTAGCCGTCCCGACCGTCCGCGGTGATGCGGGTCTCCAGGTACCGCTGGTCCCGGCGGAAGTCCCCCGTCGGGTTCACGTACCCCGTGCTGCCTCCCGTGTGCGTTCCCACGCGACCACTGAACCAGGTACCGGTCGCGGGGGCGCGGCGAAGCGTGCGCGGTGGGCCGACGGGGCCGGCCCGCGCCACCCGCGTGAGACGGGGAGCGCAGGTGGGCGTCGAACCCGCTGCCCGGTCACCGGCGCGGGCCACCACGTCGTGGCCCCGCGCCGGTGACGGGACCTCAGCCCTGGGCACCCGCGTCGTACGCGGCGTCCATGGCCTTCAGCACGTCCGCGGGGGTCGTCTGCCCGGTGAGCAGCCCCTGGACCCCGGTGCCGACGGCGTCGGTGACGGCGCCCGAGCTCCAGGTGATGTAGCCCAGCGGGGTCTGCTTCTCCTGGTCGGCCAGGAACGGGGAGATGTTCGCGAGCTGCGGGGACACGGCCGCGGACCCCTCGTCGCTCAGCGACGTCAGGGAGAGGTTGCCGGAGATCTTCGCGAACGCGTCCTGCTGGGCGGGCTGCGTGGCGAACTCGACGAACTTCTTGGCCGCCTCGAGGTGCTCGCTCTCGGCCGAGACGGCGATCGCGTTGGACGTCGTGACGGTCAGGCGGGTGTCGTCGGCGGTCTTGCCGGGCGGCACCGCGACGGCGAACTCCTGGCCCGGGGTGGACGCGGCGATCTCCACCGCCGCGCCGCCGGGAGCGAAGATGCCCAGGGACGAGCCGCTGGTCAGGGCCTGGGTGATCTCGGCGAAACCGGCACCGGCGACCCCCTCCTGGAAGCAGCCGGCGTCCTTCATCGCCACGACGTCGTCGAGGACCTGCTTCCACTCCGCGCTGCCGGCGAAGGTGACCTTCTTGTCGGCACGTTCGGTGTTCCACTCCGGGTCCGCCGCGTAGACCGAGCTGGAGGCGAACTCCATCGCCATGAGCGACAGGTTGCCCGGGTTCGACCCGGCCACCGCGAACAGCGACTTGCCGGCCTTCTTCAGGGTGGCGCACTGCTGCAGCAGTTCGTCCATCGTGGTCGCGGGCTGCAGACCCGCCGCCTGGTAGGCGCTCTGGTTGATGATCTCGGTGCTGGGCGAGAGGTCGAGGGGGACGGCGTAGATCTTGCCGTCCTTCTCGAAGAGCTTCTTGGAACTGGCCGGGACCGCGTCCGCGGCCCACGCCTGGTCGCTCAGGGACTCGACGAGTCCGGCGTCGGCCAGGGTGAGCAGGGCGTTGGTGTTGCCCGTGCCGGGCGAGCCGTAGAAGACGTCGGGGGCGTTCCCGCCGCGCAACTGGGTGCGCAGGACGTTCGCGTAGGAGTCCAGCGGGGTTTCGACGACCTCGACCTTGATGTCGGGGTTCGCGGCCTCGAAGGCCTTCGCCAGGGCACGGTAGGGACCGTCGCCGTTGGTCGGCGTCTCGGTCGCGAAGCGGATGGTCACCGGCCCGCTGCCGGAGGCGCTCTTGTCGCCCGACGAGCAGGCCGCGGTGGTCGCCAGGACCACCCCGGCCAGGACGGCCGCCGCGGCGCGGCGACGGCCCGCCGGTCCGCGGGAGGGCAGGGGCGAGGACTTCGACGTGGTCATGGAATCTCCTGACAGCGTTGTCGGGCGGCCCCGGACGACACCGGGTCCCGTGCGCCGGTTCCCCGGCGCCTGCCCCGATTGTGCCGAGCCGGGGAACCGACGGGGAAATAGTGGTTCGGGATGGTGCGCATCGTCACCGGTGATGCCGCGAGGAACCCGCTCGAAACCCTCGGGAAACCTCTGGGAACTCCGGGAAACCTCGCGGGGAACCCCTTCGGAACCCTCAGGTGAGGACGCCGACACCCACCGGCTCCGGTTGCGACGCAGGCGAGTCCGGGGGGAGTTCCCGCGCGGCGTCACGGACCAGGCGCCGGAACCAGCGGTGTCCCGCGTCGTCGTGGACCGACGGGTGCCACCAGGCCGCCTCGCGCAGCGTCATCGGCGGCAGGGGGACCTCGACGCGGTGCACGACGGCGAGCAGTTCCGCGCGGGCCACGAGGCGGTTCGGCACCAGCGCCAGCAGGTCGGTCCCGGCGATGGCGGTGGGCAGCAGGGCCAGGCTGTCGACGACGAGGTCGACGCGGGCTCCCACCACGAGTTCGTCGACCTGCCGGTCGGCGGCCGTCCCGCCGTGGTCGGCGAAGGCCCGGGCCCAGCGCGAACGCCGCAGCCCCTGCTCGTCGAGCCGCCCGGCGGGCCGGGGCGTGCCGCTGATGCAGACCCAGTGGTCGCCGAACAGGTCGGTGCTGGGGATGCCGGAGGTCTGCCCCCGGGGGGTGAACAGCAGGTCCGCCGAGCGCAGGACCGTCTGCGGGGACTCGATGGCCGTGGCGTCGACGCTGGCGATCCGCACCTTGACGTCGGGCGCCTCGTGGCGCAACCGGGCCATGAACAGCGGGGCGAGGACGGCGACGGCGTAGTCGGAGGAGATGAGGCTGAACTCGCGGGTGGAGTTGGCGGGGTCGAATCCCGGGGTGGGCCGCAGGGTCTCCTCCGCCCGGCGCAGCACGTCGCGGACGCGGCCGGCGAGGTCCTCGGCCAGCGGGGTCAGCGCGTACTGCGACCCGACGCGCACGAGCAGCTCGTCGTCGAACTGGCGGCGCAGGCGGCCCAGGGCGGCGCTCATGGCGGGCTGGCTGACCCCGATGCGCGCCCCGGCCCGGGTGACGTTGCGCTCGGTCAGGAGGGCGTCCAGGGGCACCAGCAGGTTGAGGTCGGTGTTGAGCAGGTTGACCACGAGGCGGCTCCCGACGTCGTCGTCCGGCTCGGACCCCGGTGGTCCGCGTCTGCCCCGGGACCGTATCAGAAGAAGACTTCTGATTCTAGGCGTCCGGACCGCACCGGCTCCCCCGCCACGGCGCTCACGACCCACCCGCCCGGCGTCGCCCACTCCCGCCCGTCCTGCGAGCGGTCGCAGCTCACCCGCAGCCGGGGCGGACCCTCCCCCGCCCGCAGCGCCGGCCCCCGGGACCCGCGGGCGGCGGGGGCGGGGCTCTGCGGTGCCGGCCCCAGCACCTGCGACGTCCACAGCTCCAGGAGCGCGGCCGGGACCGGGACGTCCACCCCCACGATCAACGGCGGGTCCTCGACGCACAGCCGGGTGCTGCCGTCCGGGTGCAGCGGGCAGCTCAGCGCCGACCCCACCGCCCACGCCCGGTCCTGGCGCCACAGCAGCACCGACTCGCCCCCACCGGGGTGCACGACGCGGTAGTCGTCCCCGGCCCACCCGCTCGAGAGCACCACGGCACTCAGCTCCGCGTCCGGGCCCCGGCGCTGCTCCAGGCGCTCCACCAGGCGCTGCAGGTGGTCGCCGTCGGCCGGGCGCCACGTCAGGCGGGTCACCTCGGCGCGCGGCCCGGGCCGCAGCACGACCCGGCAGCCGTAGGGGTCCGCGCACGTCCGCAGCACGGACGCGTCCGGCCCGGCGCCCGGGTCCCGGGTGGGCCAGAACCCGAGGTCGGCCAGCAGCCCGGCGTCCGCCCGCGGCGCGGGAGTGGTGATCTCGACCTCGGTGAGGCGTGCCGCGGTGCTCATCCCTTGACCCCGCCCGCGAAGCCCTGGATGAACTTCTTCTGCGCCAGCAGGTAGAGGACCAGGACGGGGACCATCGACAGCAGGACCGCGGCGAACACCACGTTCCACTTCGAGACGAGCGTGCCGACGAAGCTGTACACGACGACCGGCAGCGTCACCGCGTCCGAGCCGTTGAGGAAGACCAGCGACGTGAAGAAGTCGTTCCAGATGATCAGCCCGGCGAGGATCGCGACCGTGCCCGTCGCCGGGGCCAGCAGCGGGAACACGATCCGGGTGAAGATCCGGAACCGGCTCGCCCCCTCCATCTGGGCCGCCTCCTCGTACTCCTGCGGCAGCGAGCGGGTGAACCCCGAGTACAGGAACACCGCCAGCGGCATGAGCATCCCGGAGTACGCCAGGACCATGCCGGTGCGGGTCCCCAGCAGGTCCAGGTGCCGCATGGCGCTGTACAGCGGGACCTGCCCGAGCTGGGCCGGCAGGACGATGGCGATCAGGAAGCTGGCGAAGGCCGCCCGGCTCCAGCCGGTCGTGATGCGCGTCAGCGTGAACGCCGTGATCGACCCGAGGGCGATGAGCAGCAGGACGCTGCACCCGGTGATGATCGCGCTGTTCAGCGCCCCGGTGAGGAGGCTGTTCTGCCCCTCGCCGCCCAGCGCCTGCCGGAAGCCGTCCAGCGACGTCGGGGACGCGAGCGAGAACGCCGACGTGCTGACCGAGTCCTGGCTCGTCTTCAGCGAGACGTTCACCAGGATCAGCAACGGCGAGAAGACGACGAGCGCGGCGAGGACGACGAGGACCTCACGGACCGCGGTGCGGCGGGTGTAGCGGAACACGGGGTCACTTCTCCTTGCGTTCGCGAAGCAGGAGCATCTGCACGAGGGCGCACAGCAGCACGATCGCCGTCATCACCAGGGCCAGGGCCGAGCCGTAGCCGAACCGGCCGTTGACGAACGTCTCCTTGTAGACGCTGGTGGCCAGGGTGTCCGAGGCGCCGAACGGACCGCCGCCGGTGAGGGCCTGCACCTGGTCGAACACGCGCAACCCCTGCACGAGGATCATCGTGCTGGCCACCAGGATCGTCGGGCGCAGGGCCGGCAGGACGACGTGCCGGAACCTCGACCAGGAACCGGCCCCGTCCATCGCCGCGGCCTCCTCGTTCTCCGGCGGGACCCCGGCCAGACCCGCGAGGTAGATGACCATCGTCAGGCCGATGTGCTGCCAGACCATCACCGTGACGATGGCCGGCACGACCGTGCGCGGATCGCCGAGCCAGGTGCGCTGCAACGACTCCAGCCCCACCGCCCCGAGGACCTGGTTGATCGGGCCGGCCTGCTGGAACAGGAACTTCCAGACGTAGGAGACCGCCAGCGGGCTGAGGACCACCGGGGCGAACAACACGGTCCGCAGCACGTACCGGGTCTTCAGCTGCCGGTTGAGCGCCACCGCGAAGGCCATGCCCAGCACGTTCGTCAGGACCAGGAACGCGACCGCGATGACCACCGTGTTGAGCAGCGCCCGCAACGGCGCCGCCCCGGTGAGGATCTCCCGGAAGTTCGCCAGGCCGACGAACTCCGGGTCGCGGAACCCGTTGAAGTCGGTGAAGGCGTAGGCCGAACCCGCGATGGTCGTCGCGTAGTGCACGGCCGCGATGAGCGCCAGCGCGGGCAGCGACCACCACCACGCGGCCACCCGGGAGGCGGCGCGCCGGCGCCGGCCGGCGCGGTGCGGGCCGTTCGCCGCAGGGGGCTGGGCCGAACCGGGGGCGTCGGGGCGGACCGCCGCGGCGGGGCTCACCGGCGGACCCCGGGTCGTGGGGACATCCAGAACTCGTGCACGTCGAACTCCCGGGACCTCGTCGTCAGGGTGACTGTTCCGCCGAGTCTCCGGGCACCGGCGCACGTCCGGGAAATAGCCAGTCGGTATACCCCGCATCGCGGACCCGGATGGGTGCGCCACCACCACGGCGAACCCCCGTCCGCCACGATGGGGACGACGGTGGGGTCGGGTCCTCCGGCCCGTCGCCGGGCCCGTCCGGACCCGAGTGCGCCCGAACGCCCCGTCGGACGACGGAGGCCCGCGTGCTCGATCCCGACCCGGTCCAGGACCGCACCACCGCACCGGTGCGGCTGCGTCCCCTGCTGGGGTGCCTGGTCATCACCACCGCCCTCGGGGCCCTGGACCAGACCATCGTCGCGACGGCGCTGCCGACGATCGTCGCCGACTTCGACGCCGTCGACCGCGCCGCGTGGGTGCTGACCGCCTACCTGCTGGCGATGTCGGTCGCGATGCCCGTCGTCGGTTCCCTCGGCGACCGCTACGGGGCCGTGCGGCTGCTGCGGGCCAGCGTCGTGGTGTTCGTCGCGGCGTCCGTCGTCTGCGCCGCCGCCCCCACCGTCGAGGCGCTGGCGCTGGCCCGGGCGCTGCAGGGCGTCGGCGGCGCCGGGATGCTGGTCCTGCCGCAGGCCCTCGTCGCCGCCGTCGTCCCGGCCCGCGAGCGCGCCGCGGTGCTCGGCCCGCTGGGCGCCGTCTTCGCCGTCGCGACCGTCGTCGGGCCGCTGCTGGGCGGCTGGCTGACCGACACCGGGTCCTGGCGGTGGGTCTTCTGGATCAACCTGCCCACCGGTGGGCTCGCGCTGCTGCTGGCCTGCACCGTGCTGCCCGCCGGGCCCCGCCCCGTGCGCGGCGGTCGGTTCGACGTCGCCGGCACCGCCCTGCTGGTCCTGGTCACCTCCGCCCTGGCGTGGACCGCGGCCGTCGTGCCCCGGCAGGGGTGGGGTCCGGTGTCGGCGCTCGCGGTCGTGGGCACGCTCGTCGTCGTGGCGGGGTTCGCCGCCCACCAGCTGCGCAGCAGCGCCCCGCTGCTGCCCGTCGAGGTGCTGCGGACCCGCGGGGTGTCCCTGGCGGCCTTCCTGGCCGGGGTCGTCGGCTTCGGGATGTTCGGCGTCATCGCCTACGTCCCCAGCTGGGTGCAGGGCGTGCACGGCACCTCCGCCACCGTGTCGGGCCTGCTCCTGCTGCCGGTGACCGCGGGTCTGGTGACGGGCGTCAACACCAGCGGCCGCCTGGTGCGCCGCACCGGTCGCTGGCGCCGCTACCCCGTGGGCGGCTGCGCGCTGGCCGCGCTCGCCGCCACGACGCTGGCCCTGGCCGGCCCCCACCTCGCGCTGCCCGCGACCGCCGCCGTGCTCGTCGCGTTCGGCCTCGGCGCGGGCTCGTTCATGGCACTGCTCGTCGTCCTGGCCCAGGACGCGGCGCCGCCCCGGCACGTCGCGGGCACCACCGGGACGATCGCCTACGTCCGCGAGGCCGGCGCGACGGTCGGGACGGCGCTGCTGGGGGGTCTGCTGGCGGCGGGTCTGGTGCACGCGGCCCCGGGTGCCCCGCAGGCCCTGGGCGCCGGCGACTACGGCCGCGCCTTCACACCCGTCTTCCTCGCCGTCGCCCTCGCGTTCGTCCTGGGCGTGGTCGCGGCCGTGCTGCTGCCCCACCGCGACCTCGCGACCGGCTCCCCCACCGACTGACCCCGCCGCCCCGCTGAAGGCACACCTCGCGTCCCCGGAACGCGGTTCTGGGGGCGCGAGGTGTGCCTTCGGCGGGGAAGGGACGGGAAAGGGAGAGGGAAGGGTCAGACGGGGGTGGGGACGAGCCCGGCCAGCACGAGGCACGAGACGGCCAGGACCAGCAGGATCGCGACGTCCACACCGCGCGAGCGCACCGCCAGCGCCCCGGCGACCCGCACCGGCAGCACCAGCCGCAGGACCGCGGCGACCGCCAGGTCGGCCCCCAGCAGCACCCCGCCCGGGGTCGGCCCGGCGACCAGGGTCAGCCCCAGGGCCAGCGCGATCCCGCCGACCAGGGTCAGCAGGACCGCGTTGCCCGGGGTCGGGACGCGTTCGCTCGCCACGTCCCGACGCTACCGCTGGTCCTCAGTGGGCGAAGTGGCGCGCGCCGGTGAAGTACATCGTCACGCCGGCCTTCGTGGCGGCCTCGACGACCTCGGCGTCGCGGATCGACCCGCCCGGCTGCACGACGGCCCGCACGCCCGCGTCGAGCAGGATCTGCGCGCCGTCGGCGAAGGGGAAGAACGCGTCGGAGGCGGCGACCGCACCGGTGGCGCGCTCGGCCCCGGCCCGCTCCACCGCGAGCTTGCAGGAGTCGACGCGGTTGACCTGCCCCATGCCGACGCCGACGGACGCGCCGTCCTTGGCGAGCAGGATGGCGTTGGAGCGGACGGCGCGCACCGCGCGCCAGGCGAACTCGAGGTCGGCGAGGACCTCGGGCGAGGCGGGCTCACCGGCGGCCAGGGTCCAGTTCGCGGGCGCGTCGCCGTCGGCGTCGACCGCGTCGAGGGTCTGCACGAGGACGCCGCCGGAGACGTGGCGCCACTCCTGCCCGGCGCGGGAGTAGCCCTCGGGCAGCTGCAGGAGACGGACGTTCTTCTTGGCCTGCAGGACCTCCAGCGCCTCCGGCTCGAACCCGGGGGCGATGACGACCTCGGTGAACACCGGCGCGACCTGCTCGGCCATGGCCGCGGTCACGACGCGGTTGGCCGCGATGACGCCGCCGTAGGCCGAGACCGGGTCGCAGGCGTGGGCCTTGGCGTGGGCGTCGGCGACGTCCGAACCCGTCGCGATGCCGCAGGGGTTGGCGTGCTTGATGACGGCGACGGCGGGGGCGTCGAAGTCGTACGCGGCGCGCAGGGCGGCGTCGGCGTCGACGTAGTTGTTGTAGGACATGGCCTTGCCGTGCAGCTGGACGGCCTGGGCGATGCCGGGCGCCGCCGTCGGGTCCGCGTACACGGCGGCCTGCTGGTGGGGGTTCTCGCCGTAGCGCAGGACCGCGCTGCGCTCCAGGGCCACGCCGGTCACGGCCGGCCAGCCCTCGTCGGAGGCGTCGAGCGTCTGCTGCGCGAACCAGTTCGCGACCGCGGTGTCGTAGGCGGCGGTGTGCGCGAAGGCGGCCGCGGCCAGCTGCTTGCGGGCGCTCAGGTCGAACCCGCCGGCGGCGACGGCGGTGAGCACGTCGGCGTACTTCGCCGGGTCGACGACGACGGCCACGCTCGGGTGGTTCTTCGCCGCGGCGCGGACCATCGAGGGGCCACCGATGTCGATCTGCTCGACGACCTCGTCGTAACCGGCGCCCGAGGCGACGGTGGCCGCGAACGGGTAGAGGTTCACGACGACGAGGTCGAAGGGTTCGACGTCGAGCTCGGCGAGCTGGCGGACGTGGTCGGGCAGCCGGCGGTCGGCGAGGATCCCGGCGTGCACGCGCGGGTGCAGCGTCTTGACCCGGCCGTCGAGGCACTCGGGAAAGCCCGTCAGCTCCTCGACGGGGGTCACCGGGACGCCCGCGGCGGCGATGCGCGTCGCGGTCGAGCCGGTCGAGACGATCGCGACCCCGGCGGTGTGCAGGCCCCGGGCCAGCTCCTCCAGGCCCGTCTTGTCGTAGACGCTGACCAGCGCGCGCTTCACGGGGACCTGGGTGGCCTGCGGGTCCATCAGCGGGGTGCCGTCCTCTCGGGGTGGGTGGTCGTCGCGGCCAGGCGGCCGACGACGCGGGTGAGCAGCTCGCGCTCCTGGGTCTTGATCCGCTCGTGCAGCGAGGTCTCGTCGTCGTCGTCCAGGACGCGCACCGCGGCCTGGTCGAGGATGGGGCCCGTGTCGACGCCGGCGTCGACGAGGTGCACGGTGCAGCCGGTGATCTTCACGCCGTGGGCGAGGGCGTCGCGCACCCCGTGGGCCCCCGGGAACGAGGGCAGCAGCGCGGGGTGGGTGTTGACCATCCGCCCCCCGAAGGCCTCGACCATCGGGGCGCCGAGGATGCGCATGAACCCGGCGAGGACGACGAGGTCGGGCTCGTGGCCGGCGACCTCGGCCGCCAGGGCCGCGTCCCAGGCCGGGCGGTCGGCGAAGTCGGCGGGGCTGACGGTGAAGGTCTCGACCCCGGCGCTCGCGGCCCGGTCGAGGGCCTTCACCCCCGGCTTGTCGGAACCGACCGCGACGATCCGCCAGGAGTCGTCGTGGGCGTCGAGGAGGGCCTGCAGCGTCGAACCGGATCCGGAGGCGAGGACGACCACTCGTGCGGGCACGTGGACGGACTCTAGCCGTCGGCGCTGCCGAGCCGAAACGCGTCCCGGGGACCGGTCGCCGGGTCAGTCGTCGCTGAGGAGCTTGCGCGGGGGGCGGGCGGTACCGGTCCCCCGGCTGCGCCGGCCGCCGTCGGCGTCGGGCAGGGAGACGACGAGCGTCGTGCCGCGCCAGGCCCGCCAGGCGCGGCCCAGCAGGACGGCCAGCACCGCACCGGCGGCCACCTCACCGCCCACGACGACCCCGGTGAGCAGGGCGTGGGGACCGACCTCGGCCATCCGCCCGTGCCCCAGGGGCCCGGAGGCCAGGGAGCTCAGGACGGCGACACCGACCCCGGCGCACGCCCCCGCCAGCAGCGCCGAGGCGCAGCGGTGCAGCAGCCCGGCGACGGCCGGGCCACGGCGGGCGGCCAGGGCCCAGGCGCCCGCCCCGAGCAGCACCGGCAGGGCGACCGCGGCCCAGGCCAGGGCGGGGGTGACCCCGGGGGCGGGCAGGGCGCCCAGGACCGGGACGGTGGGCAGGACGTCGAGGGACGTGCCGCCGGGCGCCACCGACGTGCCGGTGCCGACGGCGAACCCCGTCCCGCTCACCCAGGCCAGCGCCCACACGGCGAACGTCGGCAGCAGCAGGGCCTGACCCAGGGTCAGCAGGACGCCGCCGAGCACCCCCGGCCGCAGGGCCTCGTGCAGCGCGGCCACGTCGGCGCGGCCGTGGACCAGGGCGAGCGCCACGGCGAGCGCCCCGACCCCGGCGAGCCCCGCGACGGCGGCCACCGCGGGGCGCCAGGCCGCCAGCACCCAGGCGGGCAGGACGGCGGGCGCCGGGCCGCGGTAGGGCCACAGCGCCGCGAGCGCGCCCAGGCCCCCGACGAGGCAGCCGCCGAGCAGCGCACCCGCCGGGGAGGCCGCCCCGACCCCGCTGCGCGCGACGAGCGCCACGAACAGGGTCAGCACGCCGTAGGCGGCGGTGAAGGCGCCCAGCGCGGGCCCGAACGGGACGCCGCGGCCGGACTCGACCTGGTCGGCGATCCACATCCGGACCGCGCGCCGGGCGGACAGCCCGGCGAGCAGCGTCAGCCCGAGGGGGGCGACGCCGATCGTCCCGCCGACGACCGCGACGTCGGCGCCGTGGGCCAGCAGCCACACGTCGGCACCGACCCGGGCGACCGCCGCGAGCGACGACGTGGAGCGCACGGAGGCGATCCACCCCACGACGCAGAGCACGAGGACCGGGACGAGCAGGAACAGCACGGCGCGCACGGCCGCGGCGAACAGCGGCAGCAGGTCCGCGGCGACCTGCGACCTGCGGGGTCGCCGGGGGGACGGGCGCGGACCGGTGGTCGGGGAGCTAGCGGCGGTGGACATCCCTGCGATGGTCCCCCGCGGGCGCGCCCGCCGGGGCCAGCGACGCGCGCGCGGCCGCGGGAATCTCCTGCACCACCGGGCCCGAGCGCCGGTGCCGGGCCCGCAGGGCGGCCACCGCGACGGGCAGCGGGGCCGCGACGAGCGCCACGAGGAGCCAGGGCGCGCCGAGCAGGCCGAGGACCACCGCGGCGAGCACGGCGGTGACGATCCCGCGCGCCCCGCGCCGCACCCGGCCGGGGCGGTGCCGGGGGTCGTGCCACGGCGCGCCGCCGGGCGGGGCGGCCGACCGGGGCCGCCGGTCGGCCCGCGGCAGACCCGCGCGCTCGCACCAGCGGTGCGCGGCGGCGGGTCCGTCGGGCCAGAAGTCCTCGGCCCGCAGCCTGATCAGCCCGCAGCCGTCCGCGTCCAGCAGGTGCACGCCACCGCGCTCGGGCCAGGCCGAGGCGACCCGCAGGGGGCCGCTGCGGGGCAGGCACGTCCACGCCCCGTCCTGCTCCACGACCAGGTCGTCACCGGTGTCGAGCACGGACCCGCCCGGTCCCCGCGCCGCGTGGCGGACCACGACCGGGCGCGGGGGCCGGCGCCGGCTCCACCGGCGCAGCGCGACGACGTCGAGGACGGCCAGCGCCACGGCGCACAGCGCCAGCACCGCCGTGGCCGCGGTCCCGGCCGCCGGTCCCAGCCGCCCGGCGAGGACCCCGCCGGTCCCGGTGAGGACGACGGCGGCGACGACCCACGCCTGCGCGCGGCCGGGGCCGGCCCCCTCGGCCCGGGCCGGCAGCTCGGGGGCGATCCGGGGCACCGCGCCGTCCGCGGTGAGGACGGCGGGGACCTCGAACCGCGGCTCCTGGACGGTCGTCCACGGCACCCGCAGCTCGCGCAGCAGCCGGTCCCAGCCGGACAGGTGCAGGGCGTGCGCGCCGGCCCCCGGGCCCGCCGACCACCCCAGCGGCGACCAGGCCTCCAGGGGCACCCACGCGCACACCGATCCCGCCCGGTCCAGCAGGAGGACGGCCGGGGCGGTGCGTCCGCGCGCACCGCCCGTCGCGGGCCGGGCGACGGGCCCGGCCTCGGACCAGCGCCGGGCGGCCCCCGCGTCGAGGACCACCGCGGACGCGACGGCGCTCAGGTCCCAGGACACCTCGACGCGCCCGCACGACCAGCGCAGCCGCCGGGCGCCGACCCGGTGCAGGCGGCCGGCGCGGGCGAGGTGGCCGTCGCCGGCGCCGACGCGGGCCGCGCGCAGCGCGAGGCCGCCGGCGCTCACCGGACGGTCGTCGTCTGGGTGACCGGGGAGCGTCCGCGCCCCTCGGGGTGCGCCCCGGTCGGGTGCGGGGACCGCTCCCGTCCCCGCCGGTCGCGCACGAGGACGCAGGCCGCGACCGCCGGCGCGACGCTCAGGACCAGCGCGCCGAGCAGGGCCACCCCCCGGGCCGAGGCGACGTCGACCGCACCGGCGAGCAGGGGCAGCGGCCAGAGGAGGCCGAGGCCGAGCAGCACCCACGGCAGGGCGCGCAGGCTGCCGCTGCGGCCGCGGCGGGCGGTGGGGGCGACGTCGCCGCGGAACGTCGCCGGCCGCGCCCAGCCGGACTCCTCGTGGCGGCCCGACCACGGCACGTCCGCGGACGTCGCGGTGCGGGGCCGACGGCGGGACGGGCGCGCGGGGGGGCCGGGCGGTGGCGCGACGCAGAACGCGAGCCCCAGCGCCGCGGCCAGCCGCGCAGCGCCGTCGGGACCCCCGGCGCACCAGTCGGCGGTCGGCAGCGCGGCCCAGGCCAGGCCCTGCTCGGACTCCAGCAGCAGGTGGGGGTGGCCGTCGCCGGTGTCGAGCAGCCGGGCGCGGCGCACGGCGTGCGCGCCCGAGCGCGGCAGCCACCGGGCCGCGCCGGCGCCGACGACGACGAGGGCCTCACCGTGCTCGTCGCGCACGGCGTCGACGCGGGCCCGGGCCGCGAAGGCGCCGGTCACGGCCCGGGAGGGCTGCTTGACCGGCCGCCAGAGGAGGTCGCGGGGACGGTCGCCGGCGCGTTCGGCGCGCACGTCGGCCAGCGCCCGCCCGGTGCTCCACAGCGCGGCGATCAGCACGGCCAGGGCCCACAGCGCGCCGGGCACCGCCAGGGCGAGGTCGGCCGTCCGGCGGTCCCAGCGGCCGTCGAGCAGTTCCTGCGCGGCGATCACGGGCACGGGCAGCAGGCAGACGACGAGCAGGGTCGTGATCGCCACGGCCCGCGAGGCGGTGTCCCGGGCCTGCGGGGTCCGCAGCCGGGCGACGCCCGCGATCGAGGGGTGCCCGGCCGCGGCCAGGGACACGTCCCCGGGCGCGAGCTCCAGCGGGCGCAGCCGCAGCCCGGCGGCCGCCAGGGCGCTCGCCCACGGGGCGGCCGCCTCCTGCGGGGTGCGCAGGTCGACGTCGAAGGGGTCGGCCAGGCCGACGGCGCCGTCCTGGTCGGTGTAGAAGGTGTCGACGCCCTCCGCGCGGGAGTCGCCCTGCACCTCGCGCTCGCGCAGCCGCCCCCACACGTCGAGGTCGACGACGCGGTGGACCCCGTCGGGGCCGGCGAGCAGGACGGCGGCCCAGTCGACCCCGAGGTCGCGGCGCACGGCGGCCGGCAGGTCGCGGGCGTCGACGAGCCACGCCTGCGTGGTCCGCCCGCCCCCGAGCTCGACGCGGTCGAGCTGACCGCGCGGGCCGGACACGACGAGGGCGCCCCCGCGCACGCGGGCCCGGACGCGGGCCCCGACCCACGTCCAGGGCGAGGGGCCGTTCGCCGGGGCGATCTCGACGTCGCCGGGGACGACGGGCAGCGGCGGGCCGGCCGTCCAGGTGGGTGCTCCCAGGTGTTCCACGTCAGCACCCATGGTGGGGCACGACCGGTCCGCGCGGGGCGTTGGCGGGGCGCGGCGCCCCGGACGGGTGAACGGCCAGGGTCCGGGCGAGCGCGTCGACGGCGCCGGCCAGCTCCGCCGAGCGGCCCAGCGCCTCCCAGCGCGCCCGCAGGACGAGACGCCCGCCCGCCGCGGGCCGCACGAGGAGGTTCAGGCTCTCGGCGACCCGCCCGCCGGGGGCGTCCTCGGCGACGACCAGCCGGACCCGGCGGGCGGGGCCGGCGGGCAGGTCGACGTCGGACGCCTCGGCGTCGAGGCAGGTCAGCCCGGCGGGCACCCGGCCGGGGTGCGCGAAGGCCTCCTCGCCCGCCGCGACGAAGCCGTCGTCCAGCCCCGCCCTGACGTCCGCGGCCACGAGCGCGGGGGCGTCGGGGTCCGCGACGAGCACGAGCGCCAGGTCGAGGTCGGCGTCGAGGTCGCGGCGGGCCAGGAGCACGTGCTCGGCCAGGACGGCGGCCACGGCCCGGGCCGGCTCCGGCGGGAGGGTGCCGCCCAGCACGCGGTGCGCGGACAGCGCCCACGCGAGGGCGTCGACGCCGGGGTCCAGGGGCAGCAGGACCCAGCCGTCGGGGGCGTCCACCTCCACCACGACCTCGTCGGCCACCGCCCCGGTCACCGCGTCCCCCCGGTCCAGCGCAGGGTCGCCACGACGGTGTCGAACAGCTCCACGACGGCCGCCTCCAGCGGGCCGTCGAGGGTGTGCCCGGACACGACGAGGAACGTCGGGGCCACCCCGGGGACGGGGACGAAGTGCTCCACCGCGACGACCGGCAGGCGGTCCTCCCCGGCGCTCAGCGCGTGGCGGCGCACGCGCCGCACCGCCTGCCCGGCGGGCAGGTCGCGGACCCCCACCTCGGCCCCGGGGACGGCGAGGAGGCGGGCGAGCTCGGCGGGTGCCCACCCGCCGGGCAGGACGTGGACCAGCACGAGGCGGGCACGACCGTGCCGAGGACGGGCAGGACCGACAGGTGCAGTTCGAGGCCGCCGATCCCGTGGGCGCGCTCGACCTCGGTCTGCAGCAGCCGGGTCGCGCGGGCGCGGGCGGCCGGCTGGTCGTCCAGGCCCCGGAACTGGCGGGCGACGAGCCGGGCCGCGGTGTCCGCGCGGTGGGCGCGGGTGAGGTCGACGCGGTCCCACGCGGCGGGCGTGACGAGGCGGTACCCCGTGGGGACGGTCGTGGGGACGGTCACGAGGCGGCTCCGGCGAGGTGCTTGACGGCTCCCTTGGGGGTCCAGGCGCCGACGCCCTCCACGGGCAGGCCGAGCCAGTCGTGCCCGACGGTGCTGACCTTGTCCGCCGCGGAGGAGATGCCGACGGCGCCGCGGACGACGGCGGCGGCGGCGATCGTGCGGGCCACGGCCGCCCCGTCCCGGGTGAGCCCGGCCGCGGCGAGGTCGGCCCGGTGGACGCCGGCGTCGATGCCGGTCACGTGGTGGGCGAGGGTGGAGCCGAGACCGTCGGTCTCGAGCGCGGCGCGGACGGCGGCCGGCACGCCGCCCTCGACCGCGGCGAGCTTCCTCGCGGTGTCGGCGACCTTGGTGAAGTCGCCGACCAGCGTCGTGCGCAGGCTCACGGGCAGGGTGGTGCGGGCGAGCTCCTCGGCGGCGGCCCGGATCCCACCGGCTCCCGCGCGGGCCCGCGTCGCCGCGCGGACGACCGTCTTGCCGCTGACGCCGAACGCGGCGGCGAGCTCCTTGCGCGTGGCCGGCAGCAGCGGCCCGTCGGCGAGCTGCTTGACGGTGGCCACGGAGAGCCTGCCCTCCAGGGCCTTCCCGCCGGCCTCCCCGGCCTCGGTGGCGAGCGAACGCAGTGCTCCCGCGTTGGCCTGCAGCGCCTTCCCGCCGGCCTTGAGCACGGACCCGGCGGCCCGGCCGACGCCGGCGGTGAGCAGGCCGACGGCGTCGAGGCCGGCCTCGGTCCAGCTCCGGTCCCCGGACAGCGCCAGCGCGAGGTGCCCGAGGAGCGCGACGACGCCGGCGACCGTCGCGATCGCCCCCGCCAGGGCGGCGGCGAACTGCCCGACGAGGGGGATCCAGCCGACGGCCAGGGCCAGCACGCCCATGACGCTCGCGACGGTGGCCGCGACGTCGGCGACCTGCCCGATGACGTCGGCGTGGTCGTGGACGAACTCCTTCGCCTCGTCCCAGGGACTGTCCTGCAGGTCGTCGTCGGCGGCCGCGGTGATCCGGCCGGCGGCGGTCGCCGCGGCGCGGGTGTGGTCGTCCTCGGCCAGGGCGAGGCGGCGCCGGGCCCGGGCGAGGTCGTCCGCGGCGGCGTCGGCGTCGCGCCGGGCGGCGGCGTGGCTGCTCGCGCGCTGCGCCTCGGCGCGGTCGTGGGCGGCGACGACGGCCGGGTCGGCACCGGCCGCGGGGGCGGGGGCGGCGACCCCCGTGGCGGACAGCAGGTGCCCGGCCTGCTGCGCCCGGTGCTCGGCGTCGATCGCGTCGTGCAGCGCCCCGAGGCTGTCCGCCTGGGCGTGCTCGAGCTCGGGCCAGTAGGCCCCCAGCGCCGCGGCGGCCCGCTCGTAGCGGCCGACGGCGGCCGAGAGCCGCCCGGACAGGTCGCCCGCGCTCTCGCGCAGCCGGTCCGCGACCTCCCCCTCGCCGTCGGAGGAGGCGACGGCGGCCAGGGCGCCGACCTGGGTGCGCAGCAGCCCGGCGACGCGGCCGAGGTCGCGGGCGGCGCCGGACACGGCGGCGGGGTCGCCGGGCAGCGGGTCGGCGTGCGCGAGCGGGGACCAGTCGGACGGACGTGCGCTCACGGCGTCGCCCCGGCGTCGCCCGACACCGCACCGGCGAGCCCGGCCTCGACCTGGTCGAGGGCGGCGGCGCTGTCGCCCAGCTGCCGCCCCAGGGTCCGAGCGTCGTCGGCGAGCAGCCGCCGGTGGCGGGTGGAGTCGTCGGCGAAGGACCGCAGGGCCTCGGCGAGCACGGGTGAGGGCGTCGCGGAGGCGGCCGTCACGACCGGGTCGGTGCAGGGGGCCAGCGCGTCCGCGACGGCGGCGAGCCGGCGGGACGCGGCGAGCAGGACGGTCGTGTCCAGGCGCAGGTCGGTCACCGTCGAAGGATCCCCGGAGCGGGGGCGGGGCCGGGCCGCACGGCGCGCTCACCACCCGGGCGGGGCAGCACGGGTCACCGATCGGCGGCCCCGGCCTCACAGCAGGTCCACCGGTGGTGACAGCCGCGCAGCCCCCGCCGACGGGTCGACGGGGGCTGCGGGCGGTGGCCCGGAGGGCCGGTCAGAGGGCCTGGAAGATCTCCCGGGCCAGCTTCGCGGTCTCCGACGGCGTCTTGCCGACCTTGACCCCGGCCGCTTCGAGGGCGTCCTTCTTGGCCTGCGCGGTGCCCGCGGAGCCGGAGACGATGGCGCCGGCGTGGCCCATGGTCTTGCCCTCGGGGGCGGTGAACCCGGCGACGTAGCCGACGACGGGCTTGGTCACGTTGGCCTCGATGAACTTCGCGGCGCGTTCCTCGGCGTCGCCGCCGATCTCACCGATCATGACGATGACGTCGGTGTCGGGGTCGTCCTGGAACGCCTGCAGGGCGTCGATGTGCGTGGTCCCGATGACCGGGTCCCCGCCGATGCCGACGGCCGAGGAGAAGCCGATGTCCCGCAGCTCGTACATCATCTGGTAGGTCAGCGTCCCCGACTTCGAGACCAGGCCGATGCGGCCGGACTTCGTGATGTCGGCCGGGATGATCCCGACGTTGGACTGACCGGGGCTGATGAGGCCGGGGCAGTTCGGGCCGATGAGCTGCGTGGTGCCCGACTTCGCGGCGAGGGCGTAGAACTCGGCCGAGTCGTGGACCGGGACGCCCTCGGTGATGACGACGACGAGCGGGGTCTCGGCCTCGATGGCCTCCACGACCGCGCCCTTGGTGAACTTCGCCGGGACGAAGATCACGGAGACGTCGGCGCCGGTGGCCTCGCGGGCCTCACCGACGGAGGAGAACACCGGGACGGCGACGGGCTGGCCGTCGGCGCCGGTGAAGTCGACCGACTGCCCGCCCTTGCCGGGCGTGACGCCGCCGACGACCTTCGTGCCCGAGGCCAGCATGCGCTGGGTGTGCTTGCGGCCCTCGGAACCCGTCATGCCCTGGACGAGGACCTTGGAGTCGGAGTTGATGAAGATCGACATCGTTCAGTTCCCCACGTTCGCCAGTTCGGCGGCCTTGTCGGCCGCGCCGTCCATGGTGTCCACGACCGTGACGAGCGGGTGGTTCGCCTCGGCGAGGATGCGGCGCCCCTCCTCGACGTTGTTGCCGTCGAGGCGGACGACGAGGGGCTTGGTGGCCTCGTCGCCCAGGATGCCCAGCGCGGACACGATGCCCTTGGCGACCTCGTCGCAGGCGGTGATGCCGCCGAAGACGTTGACGAACACGCTCTCGACCTGCGGGTCGTTGAGGATGACGTCGAGGCCGTTGGCCATGACCTGCGCGGACGCGCCGCCGCCGATGTCGAGGAAGTTCGCCGGCTTGGTGCCGCCGTGCTTCTCACCGGCGTACGCGACGACGTCGAGGGTCGACATGACCAGCCCGGCGCCGTTGCCGATGATGCCGACCTGGCCGTCGAGCTTGACGTAGTTGAGGTTCAGGGCCTTGGCCTTGGCCTCCAGCGGGTCGGCCGCGGCGGCGTCGGCGAGGTCGGCGTGCCCGGCGTGGCGGAACTCGGCGTTCTCGTCGAGGGTGACCTTGCCGTCGAGGGCGACGACCTCACCGGACTCGGTGCGCACCAGCGGGTTGACCTCGACGAGGGTCGCGTCCTCGGCGGTGAACACGGTCCACAGCTTCTGGAAGACGTCGGTGACCTGGGCCTTCAGCTCGTCGGAGAAGCCCGCGGCCTCGGCGATCTCGGCGGCCTTCGCGGCGTCGATGCCGGTGAGGGCGTCGACGGGGACGCGGGCCAGGGCCTCGGGGCGCTCGACGGCGAGCTGCTCGATCTCCATGCCGCCCTCGACGCTGGCCATCGCCAGGTAGGTGCGGTTGGAGCGGTCGAGCAGGACCGAGAAGTAGAACTCCTCGGCGATCTTCGCACCCTCGGCGACCATGACCTGGTGGACGGTGTGTCCCTTGATGTCCATGCCCAGGATCTCGCCGGCCCTCTCGGCCGCCTCCGCGGGGCTGTGGGCGAGCTTGACGCCGCCGGCCTTGCCGCGGCCACCCACCTTGACCTGCGCCTTGACGACGACGGTCCCGCCACCCAGGGCCTCGGCGGCCGCCTGGGCCTCCTCGGGGGTGGTCGCGACGCGGCCGTCCAGCACGGGTACGCCGTGCGCGGCGAACAGGTCGCGCGCCTGGTACTCGAAGAGGTCCACCAGTGTTCCTCGTCTTCCTCGTCCTCGGTCGGAAGTGACTTCTCGTGCCGGGTGGGCGCTCGTCCCAGGGTCACTGGGCGGGCGTCCTCGTCGGCCGGCACCGGGCGTCTCGACAGTAGACCCGGGCCCCGGGCACGCGTCGGGCAGGTGTGGAGACGCCCGTCACACCCGCTCGCGCCACCTGCCGCGGAGGTGGACGATGTCCAGCACCATGGACACCACCGCTGCTGACCTCGAGTCCGTCCTCGCCGCCGCCGACGCCGCCCGGCGCCCCCTGGCCCGCACCTCCCCCGCCGACCGGGCCGACGCCCTCGACGCGGTCGCGCAGGCCCTCGAGGACGCCCGCGCCGACCTCGTGGCGCTCGCCGCCGCCGAGACGCACCTGCCCGACGCGCGCCTGAACGGCGAGCTGACCCGCACCGTCTTCCAGGCCCGTCTGTTCGCGCAGGGCCTGCGCGACGGCTCGCTCGTGCCGGCCACCGTCGAGCACGCCGACCCGGACTGGGGCATGGGCCCGCGCCCGGACATCCGCCGCACCGTCGTCCCGATCGGGCCCGTCCTGGTCTTCGCCGCCAGCAACTTCCCCTTCGCCTTCAGCGTCTTCGGCGGCGACTCGGCCTCGGCGTTCGCGGCCGGCTGCCCCGTCGTCGTCAAGGCGCACCCCGGGCACCCCGGGCTGTCCCGCGCGACGGCGGCGCTCGTCGTCGAGGCGCTCGAGGGCGTCGGGTACCCCGTGGGCGCCTTCGCCCTCATCGAGGGCGTCGAGGCGTCGATCAGCGCGCTGAAGGACCGCCGCGTCAAGGCGTCGGGCTTCACCGGATCGCTGCACGGGGGCCGGGCCCTGTTCGACATCGCCTCCGGGCGCCCGGACCCGATCCCCTTCTACGGCGAGCTCGGCAGCGTGAACCCCGTCGTGGTCACCCCGGCGGCCTGGGCCGAGCGCGGCGCCGACATCGTGACGGGCTGGGTCGGGTCGCTGACGCTGGGGGCGGGGCAGTTCTGCACGAACCCCGGCGTCGTCCTGGTGCCGGACGCCGAGGCGTTCACGGCGGCCGTGGACCTGCCGGCGCCCGGCCCGATGCTCAACCCCGGCATCGTCGAGGGTTTCGGCAAGTCCACCGCGGCGCTGCGCGAGCAGCCCGGTGTCCGGGTCGCGGCGCAGGGCCCCGCCTCCGCCGAGGGCGTCGCCGCGCAGGTCCTCACCACGACCGCCGCCGACGTGCTCGCCGACCCCGAGGCCCTGCTCGCCGAGGCCTTCGGCCCGGCCGGTCTGGTCGTGCAGTACTCCTCGCCCGAGGAGCTGGAACAGGTCCTCGACGTCCTGCCCGGTCAGCTGACCGGTTCGGTGCAGGCCGCCGGCGGGGACGACGAGCTCGCCCGCGAGGTCGCGCTGCTGCTGGCCGAGAACGTCGGCCGCGTCGTGTGGAACGAGTGGCCCACGGGCGTCACCGTCTCGGCCGCCCAGCAGCACGGCGGTCCGTGGCCGGCGACGACCGCGCCGACCACCACGTCGGTGGGGCTGGCCGCCATCGAGCGCTGGCAGCGCCCGGTCGCGTTCCAGGGCGTCCCCGCCGCCGCCCTGCCCGAGCAGCTGAGGGACTGACCGCCGTGCGGACCGTCGTCATCGGGGCCACCGGCCACATCGGCAGCTACCTCGTGCCCCGCCTCGTGCGGGCCGGGCACGAGGTCGTCGCGGTCAGCCGGGGAACCCGGCAGCCGTACCACGAGGACCCCGCGTGGACGCGGGTCGAGCGCGTCGTCGCCGACCGGGACGCCGAGGGGCCGGAGTTCGCCGCGCGCGTCGCGGCCCTGCGACCCGACGCCGTCGTGGATCTCATGAGCTTCGACCTGGAGTCCACCCGCGTCCTCGTCGAGGCGCTGCGCCCGACGGGGGCGTTCCTCGCGCACTGCGGCACGATCTGGGTGCACGGACCGGCAGACGCGTCCCCGCTGCGCGAGGACGACCCGCGCGAGCCGTTCGGGGAGTACGGGACGCAGAAGGCGCAGATCGAGGAGTTCCTGCTCGCCGAACCCGGCCTGCGCTGCACGGTGCTGCACCCGGGCCACATCAGCGGCCCGGGCTGGCCCGTCATCACCCCGCTGGGCAACCTCGACCCCGGGGTCTGGCGGGCGTTGTCGACCGGCGCCGAGCTCCTCGTCCCGGGCCTGGGGCTGGAGACGATGCACCACGTCCACGCCGACGACGTGGCCCAGGGTTTCGAACTGGCCCTGGCCCGCCAGGACGCCGCGGCCGGCAACAGCTTCCACGTCGTCTCCGACCGCGCGCTGACCGTGCGGGGTTTCGCCCGCGCCGCGGCCCGGTGGTGGGGGCGGGAGGCGAACCTGCGGCCGGTGTCGTGGGAGGAGTTCCGGGCGGCGTACCCCGAGCACGCCGACGCGAGCTGGGAGCACCTGTCCCGCAGCCACTCCGCGAGCACCGACAAGGCCCGCGACCTGCTCGGCTACCGCCCCGGGTTCACGTCGCTGCAGGCGGCGCGCGCCGCCGTGCAGGCCATGGGACTGCTCGACCCGGCCACCTGAGACCGGTCGGGACCGGCTGCCGCGCAGCCGGTCCCGGACCTCAGGCCGCCAGCCGGCGCACGCAGGGGACGCACCCGGCCGCCCGCGGGCGGAACTCCAGGCGCTCGACGGGGATCGGCGTGCCGCAGTGCACGCACAGCCCGTAGGTGCCGTCGCGCAACCGCGCGAGGGCCTGCTCGGCCTCCAGCGCGCTCCGGCGCGCCGCCGCCACCTCGGCCCCGGCCGTCGGGTCGCTCTCGGCCTGCTGCAGGTCCTCGGCGGTGAGGGAACGCAGCAGCGCGCGGCGCTCGTCGAGGTCGGCCTCCAGGGCGAGGCGGAACTCCTCCAGCCGCGCCGGGTCCAGGGCGGCCGGGCCCGGCAGGCCGTGCGCGACGGTCGGGGTGGCGGGGGCGGTGCTCGTGGTCACGGGGGAACTCCTGTCGAGGGTGCGAAAAAAGGACGCCCCGCCGGTTGCGGGACGTCCACGGGTTCTGCTCGCGAGGGGCGATCAGGTACGGGCGTCCCACCGGCCGGTGCGGGCCGGGGACGACGACGTCACCGCGGGGGTCCGGTACCCGGTCCCCCGTCGCAGGTGCACGTCGCGCTTCGCCACGCGTCCACAGCAGCCGCGTGGCGGGGAAAGTCCACCCGGTTGCGGCCGGAGCAGTTCACGTGACGTCACGCGCAGGCAACACCGCCGAAACGCGCGCGGAGCAGGATCACGGGCGGACGGCCGCCCGGCCGTCCCCCCTCCACGGCAGGAGCGTCATGGCGAACACCACCGTCACCGCGCCCCCCTCGACGAACCGCCGCCTCAGCGGCCGGCTCGGGGTCGGCTCCATCGTCTTCATGGTCGTCGCCGCGGCCGCGCCGCTGACCGTCGTCGGCGGCAGCGTGCCCATCGGCATCAGCATCGGCAACGGCGCCGGTTACCCCGCGATGTACGCGGTCGGCTCGGTCGTCCTGTTCTTCTTCGCCGTGGGTTTCGTCGCGATGACCCGCTACGTCCCGAACGCCGGGGCGTTCTACACCTACATCGGCGCCGGGCTGGGCCGGCTGCACGGTCTCGGCGGTTCGTTCCTCGCCCTGCTGACGTACCAGACCATCCAGGCCGCCGTGTACGGGTACCTCGGTGCGGCGCTCGGCGGGGTCGTCGCCGACGACCTGGGCGGGCCGGACCTGCCGTGGTGGGTGTGGGCCGGGGCGGCGATCGTCGTGGTGGGCCTGCTCGGGTACCGGCACATCGACCTGTCCAGCAAGGTCCTGGGCGTCCTGCTGATCGCCGAGATCGGCATCGTCCTGGTCGTCGACGCCGGGGTCGTGCTGTCCGGCGGGGGTCCGGAAGGTTTCTCCACCGCCTCGGTGACGCCGTCGGGCATCGCCGCCGGCGCCCCGGGCATCGGGCTGATGTTCGCCCTGGCGGGGTTCATCGGTTTCGAGTGCACCGCGGTGTTCCGCGACGAGTCGCGCGACCCGGACCGCACGATCCCGCGGGCGACGTACGCCTCGCTGGCGATCATCGGCGTCTTCTACACCGTCTCGGCCTGGTCGGTCGTCTCCGCCTGGGGCGACGGCGGGTCGGTGACCGAGGCCGCGGCCGACCCGGAGGGCATGGTCGTGCAGACCGCCCGCGACTACGTCGGGGCCGTGGCCGGCGACCTGGTCCAGGTCCTGCTGCTGACGAGCCTGTTCGCCTGCGTCCTGTCGTTCCACAACGTCGTCAACCGGTACGTGTTCTCGATGGCGAACACCGGCGTCCTGCCCCGCACGCTGGGCCGCAGCCACGGCCGCCACCACTCCCCGCACGTCGCCTCGCTGCTGCAGACGGGCGCGTCCGTCGTCCTCATCGCCGTCTTCGCCGCGTGCGGCCTCGACCCGGTCCTGCAGGTCTACACCTGGATGTCGGGGGTCGCGACGCTCGGGTTCATCCTGCTGATGCTGCTGACCTGCGTCGCCGTGCTGGTGTTCTTCGCCCGCAACCACGTCGACACGCGGCTGTGGAACACGAAGGTCGCCCCCGTCGTCGGCGTGCTCGGGCTGGCGTTCGCCGCGTACCTCACCGCCACGAACTTCGGTCTCCTCGTCGGCGGCTGGACCGTCGGCGCGGTGTTCCTCGTCCTCACCGTCGCCTCCTACCTCGTCGGACCGCTCGTCGGCGTCCTGAACCCCGCCGCCGACCCGCTGGCCGTCGCCCGCTTCGAGGCCGAGCTCGACCACCCGGTCGAGGTCCCCCAGCAAGTCCGTCCCACCCCCGTCCCGGAGGACCACGCATGAGCCTGCTCGAGACCCCCGCGACGCACGCGGTCTCCGCGGCCCCGTCGCACCCGCTGGACCGGCTCACCGCCGCCGAGGTCTCCGCGACCCGCGCCGTCCTCGGCCCCACCCTCACGCCGACGACCCGGTTCGCCTACCTCGGTCTGCTCGAACCCCCCAAGGCCGCCGTCCTGGCGTTCCGCCCCGGCGACGCGGTCGAGCGCACCGTCCGCGTCCTGCTGCTGGACACCGCGACCGGCGAGGGCCGCGACGTCCGCGTCTCGCTGTCCGAGAACCGGATCGTGTCCGACCGCACGGTCGAGGGGGCCGTCGAGGGGCACCTGCCGATCCTCGAGGAGGAGTTCGCGGCCATCGACCCGATCCTGCTGGCCGACGAACGCTGGACCGCCGCGCTCGCCGCCCGCGGACTCGAACCCGCCGACGTCGTGACGGTCCCGCTGTCGGCCGGGCACTACGACGACATCCCCGCGACCGACCCCGGGGCCGCCCGCGTCCTGCGGGTGTTCGCGTTCGCGCAGCCCGACCCGTCGGCCCTGCCGTGGGCGCACCCCGTCGACGGGGTCGTGGCCTACGTCGACCTGTCGGCCGGGAAGGTGCTGCACGTTCTGGACCACCAGCGCTTCACCGTCCCGCAGCAGAGCGGGAACTGGGACGCCGCCCCGCACGCCCAGGCCGAGCGCACCGACCTCAAACCCATCTCCATCACCCAGCCGGAGGGGCCGAGCTTCTCCGTCGAGGGTGACGTGATCTCCTGGCAGGGCTGGAAGGTGCGGGTCGGGTTCGACGCGCGCGAGGGCCTGACCCTGCACCAGCTGTCGGTCGCCGACTTCACCGGCCCGGACCCGTCGGTCCAGCGCGACGTCGTGTACCGCGCGTCCATCGCCGAGATGGTCGTCCCCTACGCCGACCCCTCCCCCGTCCGGTTCTGGCAGAACTACTTCGACACCGGCGAGTACCTGTTCGGGCGGTTCGTGAACTCCCTGGCGCTGGGCTGCGACTGCCTGGGGGAGATCCGGTACTTCGACGCCGTCCTGGCCGACGAGCACGGCCGCCCCCGGACGGTGCAGAACGCGATCTGCCTGCACGAGGAGGACTACGGGGTGCTGTGGAAGCACTCCGACATGTTCAACGGCATGGACGAGACCCGCCGTCAGCGCCGGCTCGTCATCTCGTTCTTCACGACCATCGGGAACTACGACTACGGGTTCTACTGGCACCTCTACCTCGACGGGACCATCGAGCTGGAGGCCAAGGCGACCGGCGTCGTGTTCACCGCCGCGTACCCCGAGGAGGGGCTGGAGTTCTCCACCGAGATCGCCCCGGGCCTGGCCGCGCCGTTCCACCAGCACCTGTTCTCGGCCCGCCTGGACGTGATGGTCGACGGCCTGGCCAACGCCGTCGAGGAGGTCGAGGCGGTCCGCGTCCCGCGCGGGGAGGGCAACCCGTACGGCAACGCGTTCGCGCGCAGGGCGACGCGCCTGACGTCGGAAGCCATGGCCCAGCGCGAGGCCGACGGCGCCAGCGGCCGGGTGTGGCACGTGCTGAACACCGAGCGGACGAACGCGCTCGGGCAGCCCACGGGGTACGCCCTGCACCCCCAGCACCAGCCCCTGCTGCTGGCCGACGACACCTCCACGGTCCACGACCGCGCGACGTTCGCGACCAAGCACCTGTGGGTGACGCGGTACGACAGCGAGGAGCGCTACCCCGCGGGGGACTTCGTCAACCAGAACCCCGGCGGGGCCGGGCTGCCGCGGTTCGTCGCCGGCGACCGCGACCTCGACGGCCAGGACCTCGTGCTGTGGCACACGTTCGGGCTGACGCACTTCCCGCGGCCCGAGGACTGGCCCGTCATGCCCGTCGACCGCACCGGGTTCACGTTGAGACCCGTGGGGTTCTTCGACCGCAACCCCGCGCTCGGGGTCCCCGGGACCCCGGCGGCCCCTGCTGCCGCCGGAGGCGGGTGCTGCAGCGCGTGAGCAGCACGTGAGGAACCCGGGGCACCGGGAGGTGGTGGCCTCCCGGTGCTCCGCGGCCGGTGGCGCCCTCGCCGCGGTCCTGCACGTCCCGCTCGCGGTGGCCCACGCGGGGGCGTCCCTCCCGCTGGCCCTGCTGCTGCTCGTGATGTCGCTGGTGTGCCTGCCGTGCGCCGGGCACCTGTGGCGGGACCCGGGCCGCCGCACGTGGCGGCTGGCGGCCCTCGTGGGGTCGGCGGTGCTGGTGCTGCACGCGGCCCTGCTGCTCGCCCCGGCGGGCTCGGGGGTCCGGCTGGACCTGGCGGGGCACGCCGGGCACGCCACCGACCTGGGCGCGGGCGGGTCGTCCCCGCTGGCCGCGGCCCTGGTCCCGGCGCTGACGCTGGCCCAGGTCGTGACGGCGCTGGTGCTGCTGGGGCGGGCTCGGCACCGGTCCTGCGGGGACGGGACCCCGGTGGTGGCCGTGGAACCATGGCGGGCGTGACGAACCCGCTCGACAACCCCGTCTGGTCCGCGCTCACGGGGGTCCACGCCGACCTGGCCGAGGGGACGGGGCTCGCCCGCCGCTACCCCGCCGACGTCTCCCCCTTCAGCGGGCTCGCCGACCAGCGGGACCCGCGCGCGTGGGCGGACCTGGCCGCGACGGCCGGGCCGGGCGCGGAGGTGGTCGTCCCCGCGCTGGAGCACACCCCGCCCGGTGCCGAGGTGACGTGGCGGCTGCCGGGTGTGCAGCTGGTCGCCTCCGAGGCGTTCACCTCGTCCCGTTCGGAGCAGGTGGTCGAGCTCGGTGAGCACGACGTCGACGACATGCTCGACCTGGTGGAGCGCACCCGCCCGGGACCCTTCGCCCGTCGCACGCGGCTGCTGGGGACGTACCTGGGGGTCCGCGGGGAGGACGGGAAGCTGCTGGCGATGGCCGGGGAGCGGTTGCGGGTGGGGACAGCCACGGAGATCAGCGCCGTGTGCACCGACCCGTCGGCACGGGGCCGGGGTCTGGCGACGACGCTCCTGCGGGCGGTGGCCCAGGGCGTGCGCGACCGCGGCGAACTGCCGTTCCTGCACGCCGCGGCGACGAACACCGGGGCGATCGGCCTCTACGAGCACCTGGGGTTCACCCTGCGCCGGACCCTCGACTTCGCGAGCGTGCGCCTCCGCGCCCTCTGACCCCTCCTGCTCCGCGCGCCCTCCCCTCGTTCCCTCACCCCGCCGAAGGCACACCTTCCGCCCCGGATGGAGGCGATCCAGGGCGGGAGGTGTGCCTTCGGCGGGAAGGGGCGGGGTCAGAGGACGCCGGTGTGGTCGAGCAGGATCCGGGTGCCGATGCCGATGAGGACGAGGCCGCCGAGCACCTCGGCGGGCTTGCCGAACCGCGCGCCGACGCGGTGGCCGACGAGGACCCCGACGAGCGTGATGACCCCCGTGGTGACCCCGATCGCGACGGCGGCCGGGACGATCGCGACGTCGAGGAACGCGAAGCTGATGCCCACGGCGAGGGCGTCGACGCTCGTCGCGACGGACAGGACGAGCAGTTCGCGGAGCCCGATGCCCCCGTCGCGGTCCTCCTCGTCGTCCTCACCGGAGGAGAACGCCTCCCACAGCATCTTGCCCCCGATGAGGACGAGCAGCGCGAAGGCGACCCAGTGGTCGATCGAGGTGATCCAGCCGCGGAAGCCGCGGGCCAGGGCCCACCCGGCCAGCGGCATGACCCCCTGGAAGAACCCGAAGGCGACGGCCAGCGACACCGCGGTGCGGGCGGTGAGGCGCCGCAGGTGCAGCCCCTTGCCGAGGGCGACGGCGAAGGCGTCGGCGGAGACGCCGACGGCGATGACGAGCAAGGTCCAGACAGACACGGAGGCGGAGCCCTTCCCGGAGCGGCGGAACGGCCAGGACAGCACGTCCGACACCTGTCGCGCGAACTCCGGGACTGGTTGCAGGGCAGGCGGAGGGAAACTCCACGGGCCGCCGGACGCAGGAGTTCGGCGGCCCGTCCCTCAGGTGTTCGGCGCCTGCCGCGGCCACCAGGTGGGCAGCAGCTGCTCCACGCGGCGCGCGGCGGCGTCCACGTCCGTGTCGTCGCCGTCGGCCCAGCGGGCCAGGACGGCGACGAGCCCGCCGGCGAGGTAGTCGGCGAACTCCGGCGGCGTGTCGGACGGCGCCACGCCCCGCTCGACCCACAGCCGGACCGCGAGGTCGGCGCGGCGCTGCAGGGCGACGGTGAGCGCGCGGCGGAACCCGGCGTCGGCCGAGGAGCCGAACAGCGCCCGGAAGGTCGTGCGGTGGGCGAGGACGTAGCGCAGCTGCCCGCGCAGGGAGTCGTGGTAGCGCCCGGCCGCGGCCGGGTCGTCGAGGTCGTCCAGCTCGGAGTGCGGGACCTCGGCGAGGGCGTCGACGAGCTCGGTGAAGGCCGCGGCGGCCAGCGCCCGCTGGTCGGCCCAGTGCCCGTAGAAGGTGGCGCGGTTCACCCCGGCGCGCCGGCACAGCTCCGCGACGCTCAGTTCCTCCAGCGGGCGCTCGGCCAGCAGCGACAGGAGGGCGTCGACGAGCAGGCGGCGGCTGCGCAGGGCGCGCGGTTCGCCGGACTCGGCGGCGAGCCGGCTGGCGCGCGGGACGGCGGCGTCGGCGGTCATCGGGCCATCATCACCCGGTCAGGACCCGGTCGCGGCCCGGGCGTGCGGCGGGCGCCGGTCCTACAGTGACGCCATGGCGCGCTTCGTCGAGGTCCACCCCCAGAACCCGCAGCCGCGGGCCGTCGCCCAGCTCGTCGCGATGCTGCGCGAGGACGCCCTGGTGGCCTACCCGACGGACTCCTGCTACGCCCTGGGGTGCCGGCTGGACAGCCACACGGGCGCGGACCGGATCCGCCGCATCCGGCACCTGGACGAGCGCCACCACTTCACCCTCGTGTGCTCGGACTTCGCCCAGCTCGGGCAGTTCGTGCACCTGGACAACGCGCAGTTCCGGGCGGTGAAGGCCGCGACCCCCAACCCGTACACGTTCATCCTGCCCGCGACGAAGGAGGTGCCGCGCCGCTTCGCGCACCCGAAGAAGAAGACCGTCGGGGTGCGCATCCCGGACCACCCGTTCGTGCGGGCGCTGCTGTCCGAACTGGGCGAGCCGCTGCTGTCCAGCACCCTGCTGCTGCCCGGGCACGACGAACCGCTGACCGACGGCTGGACCATCAAGGAGGAACTCGACCACGTCGTCGACGCCGTCGTGGACGCGGGCGAGTGCGGGACCGAACCGACGACGGTGGTCGACTTCTCCGACGGCTACCCCGAGGTCGTGCGGGTGGGGGCGGGGGACCCGGCGCGCTTCGAGTAGCCCGGTCCGGGTGGGGCGGAGCGGCTGGGCCGCGACGGGATCTCCCGCGTCACCGACACCCCGGCCCCCGGGGTGGTGCGGGCCCCGGCCGCCCACGGCGTGCGGGTGCCCCACGACGTGCTCGTCGTGAGGTTCGCCGACGTCGAGGACGTGCGGTTCCAGATCCCCGCGCTGACGGGCAGGGTCCCGAGGTGCTTGACAGCAGCCTGTGCGGGACGGATGTTATCGATACACAGAGCCGGGCCGCGACGTGGTGGCCGGGCCTGCACCGGTGCCCCGCGAGGGCACCACGACCCGGAGGACGAAGATGTCGCCTCGCACCACCCCCCGGCGCGCGTTCCTGGCGCTCGCCCTCGGCGCTCCCGTGGCCGCCTCCCTGGCCGCCTGCGGCGACTCCGGACCCGCCGGCAGCGGCGGTGGCGGCGCGAAGAACGCCGCGGCCACCATGTGGATCCTCACCGGCCAGCCGGCCGAGGGCATCCGCACCGACGCCGTCAACGCGTTCAACAAGGCCAACCCCGACGCGCAGATCGGCCTGTCGTCGTTCCAGAACGACGCGTACAAGGCCAAGATCCGCACGGCCATCGGCGCCGACCAGGCCCCGACGATCATCCCCACCTGGGGTGGCGGCGGGCTGCGCGACTACGTCAAGAACGGCCAGGTCGAGGACCTCACGCCGTTCTTCGCCGACAACGCGGCGCTGAAGGACAAGCTGTTCGCGAGCGCCTTCGGGGCCGCGACGGTCGACGACAAGATCTACGCGCTGCCCTGCGAGAACGTCTCCCCGATCGTCATGTACTACAACAAGAAGCTGTTCCAGCAGGTGGGGGCGGAACTGCCCACCACGTGGGACGACGTCATGGCCCTGGTCCCGACGTTCAACGCCGCGGGCATCGCCCCGTTCTCCCTGGGCGGGCAGTCGCGCTGGACGAACATGATGTGGCTGGAGTACCTCTACGACCGCATCGGCGGCCCGGAGCTGTTCACCTCCATCTACGACGGTCAGCCGGACGCCTGGTCCCAGCCGGACTCCATCGACGCCCTCACCAAGGTGCAGGACCTGGTCAAGGCCAACGGCTTCGTCAAGGGGTTCGCCTCGATCACGGCCGACTCCAACGCCGACCAGGCCCTGCTGTTCAGCGGCAAGGCCGCGATGATGCTGCACGGGGCGTGGACGTACGGGTCGATGAAGAGCGACGGCGGGGACTTCGTGACCGGCGGCCACCTGGCGTACTCGACCTTCCCGACCGTGACCGGCGGCAAGGGCGACCCGGCGAACACCGTGGGCAACCCCGCCGGGTACTACGCGATGTCGTCCAAGGCCACCGACGAGGCCAAGACGGCGGCGAAGAAGTTCTTCGCCGAGGGCGTCGTCACCGACGCCACGACGAAGGCGTGGGCGGCCTCGGGCTCGGTGCCGGTCGTCACGGGCGTGGACTCCCAGTTCGCCGGCTCCGACGACGCCGACTGGCTGACGTTCGTCTACGACCTGGCGTCGAAGGCGCCGTCCTTCCAGCAGTCCTGGGACCAGGCGCTGTCCCCCACCCAGGCCGAGGCGCTGCTGGACAACATCGAGAAGCTGTTCGGCCTGAGCGTCACGCCGCAGCAGTTCGCCGACGCCATGAACGCGGCCGTGTGAGCCGGTGAGGCACCGACGTCCCGCCCGGGCAGCGGCCCCGGGTGGGACGTCATCCCCGCGCGAGGAGACGGTGACGAGGTCGTCACCGCAGGTGAACGGACCGAGCGGGGCCGGTGGGCGGACGGTTCCAGCGCGCGGACAGGCCGGAACCGTGGCAGCGTTCGGGCTCGTCGCGGGGAGGAATCCCTTCCCGCGCACGACCCGCAGCTCCTCGCGGGTCGCACCGAACTGGAGGAAGTCATGACCGTCACCGGAATCATCACGGCGATCATCGTGGGTCTGATCATCGGGGCTCTCGCCCGGCTGGTCCTGCCCGGTCGCCAGAACATCTCGATCCTGCTGACCATCATCGTCGGCATCGTCGCGGCCCTCATCGGGACCGCCCTCGCCCGCGCCATCGGCGTGGCGGACACCAACGGCTTCGACTGGATCGAACTGATCTTCCAGGTCGTCATCGCCGCCATCGGCGTCTCGATCGTCGGTTCCCTGCGCGGGCGCAGCCGCACCCGCTGACGACGGACGGACTCACCAGCCGAGGGTCCCCGGCCCGCCCTTGAACGGGCCGCTCACCTCGGAACTGATCCACCCGCCGTAGAAGTCCCCCTCCTGGGCCGCGACCTGTTCATCGTCGAGCAGGCACCGGACCCGGGAGGGGTAGAAGGCCAGCGCCCCCGCCAGGGCCTCGAAACCAGGGGTCGGGGCGGGGTACGTCCACGCGACTGACGGCACGAGCGGCTCGCCGTCGGCGTCCACCAGGTCGACGTACGCGGCCTGCCCCTTCCACTCGCACCAGCTGCTGCCCCGGCCGGGCCGCAGCCGCCCGGCGGCCACCGCGTCGCCCGGCACGTAGTACGTCGGCGGGTGCGAGGTCTCCAGGACCCGCCACGCCGCGCCGGCGGGGACGTCGGCGAGCAGCTGCCCGGCCGGGTCGAGGACGCGCACCCGGCGGCGCGAGGGTTCCAGCCGCGGGGGCCGCGGGTAGTCCCAGCAGGATTCGGTCACGGCCCGAGCCTGCCTCCCCGCGCGGTTCACCGCCAGGCGGCGAGCACCGCGTCGGTGAGCCGGTCCAGGGACGGCGAGCGGACCTTCCACCGCTGCCAGTGCAGCGCGACCTCGATCCCGCCGCCCGGGTCGAGGTCGACCAGCTCCCCCGGCCCGAACGCCGCCGCCTGCTCGGGCAGGAGCATCCCCCAGCCGAACCCCCGGCGCACGGCCTCGCCGAAGTCCGACGTCGCCGGGACGTGGTGGCGCGGGGGGCGGGGCGTCCCGAACCGCCGCAGCCAGCCGTCCTGCAGGTCGTCGTCGCGGTCGAAGACGACCACGGGGGCCCGCTCCAGCGACCGCCCGTCGACCCCGTCCGCGAACCAGCGGCGCGCGAACCCGGCGCTGGCGCACGGCCGGTAGCGCATGACGCCCAGGGGGACGCTGACGCAGCCGGCGACGGGGTCGGCCTCCGTGGTGACGGCCGCGACCACGCTCCCCTCGCGCAGGAGTTCGCCGGTGCGCTCCTGGTCCTCCCGGCGCAGGTCGAAGCAGAACTCGACGGCCAGCGGGGCCAGTACGGGCAGGAACCAGGTCGCCAGGGAGTCGGCGTTGACCGCGACCGGCAGCACGGGCACCCCGTCGTCGTGACCGATCTCCCGGCCGGCGTCGGCGGCCAGGAGCTCGATCTCGCGCGCGAGCCGCAGCACGGCCCGGCCCGCCTCGGTCGGCCGCACGGGCTTGCTGCGCACCAGCAGGACCCGCCCTGCCGAGGACTCCAGCGCCCGCAGGCGCTGGCTGACGGCCGACGGCGTGAGGTGCAGGGTGCGGGCGGCGGCCTCGAAGGTGCCCTCGGCGACGACGGCCGCCAGCGCCCGCAGCTGCGCGAGGTCCAAGTCCATGAAGCGATGCTAAAGCTGCTGAAGAATCCTGAGCTGGAGTTCACCTCGGCCCCGACCTACCGTCGGGACGTGCTCACCCTGCTGTCCGGCCTGCTGTTCGGCCTGTCCCTCATCGTCGCCATCGGCGCCCAGAACACCTTCGTCATCAAGCAGGGGGTCCGCGGTGAGCACGTGGGGGCCGTCGTCGCCGTGTGCACCGCCAGCGACGTCGTGCTCATCGGCGCCGGGGTGGCCGGGGCGGGTGCGCTCGTGGAGGCGGCCCCGGCGGTGCTGACCGTGCTGCGGGTCGCCGGGGCGCTGTTCCTGCTCGCCTACGGGGCCTTCGCGCTGCGGCGCGCCTGGCGGCCCGGGGCGCTGCAGGCGGACGCGTCGGGAGCCGCCGCCGGCGTCGGGCAGGTCGTGGCGACGGCGGCGGCCCTGACGTGGCTGAACCCGCACGTCTACCTCGACACCGTCGTCCTGCTCGGGTCGGTCGCCGCCGCGCACGGCGGGGCGCGGTGGTGGTTCGGGGCGGGTGCGGGGCTCGGCAGCCTGCTGTGGTTCAGCGCGCTCGGGTACGGCGCGCGGTTCCTGCGGCCCGTGTTCGCGCGGCCGGCGGCGTGGCGGGTGCTGGACCTGCTGGTCGCGCTGGTCATGGTCGTGCTGGCGGTCCAGCTGCTGCGCGGAGCCTGAGCGTCGGGCGGCCCAGGGCCCGCAGGGCCAGGACGGCCGCGCCCAGCAGCCCGTCGTCGGCGGGGCGCACGTCGCGCCCGGCGAGGGCCCCGCGCAGGGCGCCCCCCGGCGCGAGGGAGCCCTCCACGCCCCGTCGCCACACGCTGCCCCCCACCACCAGCGGACCGGGGCCGGCGACCGCCCGCACCAGGACCGCGAGCTCGTCCTGCGCGGCCGCGACGACGCCCGCGGCGACCGCGTCACCGGCACCGGCCGCCGCGAAGCACACCGGCGCCAGCCGGGCCAGCCGCACGGGCTCGGCCCCGTAGGCGGTGTCGACGAGCTCGCCGAGCACGAAGGGCCGTCCCTCGCGCGGCCGCCGGTCGTCGGCCAGGCCCAGGTCGGCGAGCACGGCCGGCGTCAGGGACGTGGCCGCGCCGGTGCCGTCGAGCTCGGCCGCCACCGCCCGCACCACCCGGCGCCCGATCCAGAACCCGGACCCGCCGTCGCCCAGCAGCCAGCCCGTGCCGCCGACGACGCGCTCCAGCGCCCCGTCGCCGACCCGGGCCGCCACCGAGCCGGTGCCCGCGATGAGGCCCGCGCCGGCGTCGGAGTCGGTGGCCGAGAAGTACATCGCCAGCAGGTCCGGGACGCGGCGGAACGGCACGCCGGGGGCCAGTCCCAGGTGCCCGGTGAGGTGCTCGGCGCTGACGAGCCGGTCGGACCCGGCGCTGGCGACGACGGCCGAGACGACCTGCGCGGCCGCCCGGCCGGCCTCGGCCAGCGCGGCGCACACCGCGTCGTGCAGGGCGGCCAGCGCGGCCCGGACCCCCACGGCCGTGGGGTTGCCCGGGCCCGCGACGGCCCGGGCCAGCGGCTCGCCGGAGGCGTCGAGGACCAGCGCCCGGGTCGTGCTGCCGCCCGCGTCGACGGCCAGGACCACGCCGTCCGGGCTCACCGGCGGCTCACTTGAGCCCGCCGGCCGCGACCGCCCCCTGCAGCCGGCGCTGGAACACGAGGTAGACGAGCAGGACGGGCAGGATCGTCGTGACGGAACCGGCGAACAGGGCGCCGAAGTCGACGTCGTAGCCGGAGGCCGAGGCGAACGCCCCCAGCCCCTGGGTCAGCACGTAGTTGTCGCGGTTGGAGTTCAGCACCACCGGCAGCAGGTACTGGTTCCACAACCCGACGAAGTTGAGGATGGCGACGGCCGCCAGGCCCGGGCCGGCCATCGGCAGCATGACCTGGAAGAACGTGCGCCACTCGCTGGCCCCGTCGATCGAGGCCGCCTCGGCGATCTCCCCCGGCAGCTCCTCGAAGAAGCTCATGAGGAAGAACACCGTGAACGGGTAGGCGTACGTCGCGTAGGTGAGGATCAGCCCGGGCAGGGTGTTGAGGATCCCCATCTGGCGCAGGATGAAGAAGAGGGGCACGACGGCCAGGAAGACCGGGAAGGTCAGCCCCGCGACGATGAGGAAGCGCAGCACGCCGCGGCCCCGGAAGGAGAACCGCGCCAGGACGTAGGCCGACATGGCCCCCATGAGCATCGTCAGGACGAGGGCGCAGCCGACGACCACGACGGAGTTCAGGAAGTACGAGCCGATGCCGGCCGTCCGCCAGGCGTTGACGTAGTTCACGAACTGCCAGCGCTCGGGCAGCGAGAACGGGGAGGCGAAGATCTCCCGCGTCGTCTTGAAGCTGGAGACGACCGTCCAGGCGAAGGGCAGCAGGACGATCAGCGACCAGATCCCGAGGACCGTGTGCGACCCGACGGTGACCGCCCGCTCGCCCGAGGGCCCGCGACCGGCCCCGGGGGCCGTCGAGGCGCTGCGCGTGCGCGCCGTGGTGACGGCGCTCACCGGGCCACCTCCCCGGAGCGCCGGGCCAGCAGCCGCCCGACGCCGAAGACGATGCCCGTGAACAGGAAGGACAGCACCGCCAGCACCACCCCCATGGCGCAGGCCAGCCCGAACCGGCCGTCCTTGAACGCCGTGCGGAAGATCTCCTGGGTGATGACGAGCGTGGAGTTCGCCGGCCCGCCGTCCGGTTCCAGGCCGGCCAGGAAGACGAACGCGTCGAGGGCGAAGATGCCCAGGTAGACGTAGGCCGTCCGCACCGCCGAGCCCACGCCCGGCACGGCGATGGAGACGGCCGTGCGGAAGCGGCCCGCCCCGTCGATGCGGGCGGCCTCGAACACCTCGGCCGGGATCCCGCGGATGGCCGCCACGAAGAGCACCATGTAGAACCCGACGAAGGCCCAGACGATGACGACGATCGTCGCCGCCTTGGCCGTCGACGGTTCCCCCAGCCACGCGAAGCTCGCGGCCCGGTCGATGCCGAGCCCGGTGAGGATGCCGTTGAGCAGGCCGGCGCTGGGGTCGTAGACGCGCCCGAAGATGATGCTCACGACGATGGCCGGCACGACGTACGGGAAGAACGACACGACGCGGTAGAACGACGAGCCGCCCAGCCCCCGCACGGCCCCCGTGGAGGAACCGCCGAAGGTCAGCAGGCAGGCCAGCGCGAAGCTGAGCACCAGCGTGAGCGCGGGGACCACGAGCAGCAGCACGAGGCTGTTGCCGACGGACTTCAGGAAGAGCGGGTCGCCGGCGAGCTTGGCGTAGTTGTCGAACCCGATGAACTCCTGGGTGGACGTGAACCCCGACCAGGACGTCAGGGAGTACCAGGCGGCCTGGGTGAACGGGTAGAGCACGAAGACCAGGTACAGCGCCACCGGGACGCCCAGGAACACCACCATGAGGCTGACGCGGTCGAACGTCAGCCTCCGGTGGACGGCGCGGCTGGGTTTCACGACACTGCTCACTTCACCTGGACCTTGACGATGCTGCTGTCCTCGCGGGTCTTGTCGAACTGGTCCTGCAGCCCCTTGGTCAGGCCCGCGGCGTCGAGCTGGCCGGACAGGAACCCGTTCCACAGGACGTTGTTCTGGCTGGTGAACCCGTAGACGTCGTTGAAGTTGAACGTGAACGTGTCCTCGCCGGCCGCGTCGAGCATGGCGATCTGGGAGGCCAGGGCGGTGGACCCGAAGGCGTCGGCGGGCACGGTGCCCTTGACGATCGTCGAGGACAGCTTGGTCTTGGCGAAGTTCGCGGCGCCCTCCTTGGAGAGCATGAGGCGCAGCACCTCCATGCCACCGGCCTTGTTCTTCGCCTTGCTCGGGACCACGAACGGCTCGCCCGCGCTGGCGTGGAACGCCGTGGCGGGCATCTTCGCGCCCGAGGAGACCGCCGGGGCCGGGCAGCCCGTCATCTGGAAGTTCTCGGCCGTCTGGGACTTCATCTCGTTCTCGATCCACGACCCCGAGGGGTACAGGACCGCCTCCTGCGCCTGGCTCCACTGGGCCTGCGCGGCGGTGAACTGCGTCCCGGCCCCACCGGGGCGGAAGTAGCCGGCCTGCACCGCCTGGGCCATCTTGGCGAACACGGCCTGGACGGCGGGGTGGCTCCAGGCGTTCGCGTCCAGGTTGCCCAGGGCGACGCGCACCTCGTCGCCGCCCTCCTTGATCGCCGACTCCACGGCGAGGGTCAGGTAGTAGGAGGCCGCCTCCTTGCCCCAGCAGAACAGGTACTTCCCCGCCGACTTCGCCGCCGCGCCCAGCGCCAGGGCCTCGTCCCAGGTGGTGGGGGCCTTCCAGCCGTTGGTGTCGAACAGGGTCTTGGAGTACCACAGCCCGTAGACGGTGAGGACGTAGTTCAGCTGCACGAGCCGGCCGTCGTAGGTCCCGTCGGTGAGCATCCCCGGGTAGAGGGTGTCGGCGATGACGTCGCCGTCGGTGTTCTTCGCCTTCGTCAGGGGGGTGAGGTCCTCCAGCTGGGCGGCGATGGTCGCCAGGCCGATGGCGTTGGCGCCGGAGTTGTCCAGCAGGTCCGGCGGGTTCCCGCCGACGAACCTCGGCTGCAGCTCCTGGGCGATCTGCGTGGAGGGGGCGACGGTCAGCTTCGCGCCGCCGTGCAGGTCGGCGTACTTGGCCGCGACGGCCGAGACGTAGTCGGTGCCGTACCCGCCGTCGAAGATGACGGCCTCGACGGCCGTGCCGTCGGCGACGCCGAAGGGGTTGTCGTCGCTGACCTTCCCCGTCGGGCCGGCGTCGGAGGGGCCGTCGTCGCTGCCGGAGGCAGCGCAGGCCGCGGCGCCGAACGGGACGAGGGTCCCCGCCAGGGCCAGGCCCAGGAAGCGGCGACGGTGCAGGCTGGTGGTCTCGCTCACGGTGGTTCCTCCGGGTTCAGGCACTGCGGCGCAGGCGGTCGCCGTACCGCGCTTCGATGGTCAGGTTCCGGTCGTGGCCGCCGGGGACGTTGGCCGAGACGTACAGGGGCGCTTGCTGCCCGCGCGCGGCCAGGGCGCTGACCGTGCCGATGGTCAGCAGTTGCGCGACGTACGCGGCGGTCAGCGACGACACCGCACCCACCGCGACGTCGGTGACGTCGGTGAGGGTGGCGTCGCCGTACGGGGCGAGGTTGTCGACGACGACGTCGGCGATCTCGGCGAGCCGCTTCCCGCTGGGGTGCTTGGGTTCGACGGCGCCGGTGTGCTCCAGGCTGGTGACGGCGACGACGGGGTGGCCGTGCTCCTTGGCGAGCAGGGCCAGTCCCACGACGGACCCGTTCACGCCGGAGTTGGAGGCGATGACGAACACGTCGTGCGGGTCGCGCACCACCGTGGCGAACACGTCCTCGGCGATGCGGGGGTCGCGTTCCAGCGGGGGTTCGCCGGTGAGTTCGGCGATCTCGTGCCCGCCCAGGAGCACGGCGTCGCGCAGGGCCACCTTGTTCGTCGGGATGAGGCCCCCCGCGCGGCCGGCGATCTCCATGGCGAAGGCCTCGGAGTGGCCGGTGCCGAAGGCGTGGACGATCCCGCCCTCCTCCACGCAGTCGGCGAGCAGTTCCACGGCCGCGTCGAGGCCGCCGGCGGCGGCGAGCGCCGACAGCCGGCGGAGGCGGTCGGTCACCTCGTGCTCGAACCGTTCGACGTGGTCCCGGAAGGTCGGCACAGGCATCCCCCTGAGTAGTTGATTCACCGCGTCGTTGCGGATTGCATGGATGGTTCACTTAAAGGGCGGGGGGTGTCAAGGAGTTCCCGCGTTACGTTCCTGTTGCAGCGGCGCGCTTCCGTCCGGCGGTCGTCCCGGTGCTAGCCTGCGCCGACTGGATGAGTCATCCACTCCCCCAACCCCCGAGGAGGTCGTGGTGAGCGTCGACGCCCACGACCCGGCGCAGCGGATCCTCGCGCTGCGGGCCGACCTGCCGCCGTCCCTGCGCAAGGTCGCCGACTTCGTCCTGGACCGGCCCGAGAGCGTCGAGGAGTGCTCGGCCGCCGAACTCGCCCGTCGCGCCGGGACGTCGCAGGCCGCGGTGACGAGGTTCTGCCAGACCATCGGGCTCGACGGCTACCAGGGCCTGGTCCGGTGGGTGGCCCGCGAGCAGGGGCGCCGGGCGCACGAGGCCGGCGGGTCGGTGTGGGGGACCTCGGAGATCGGCCCGGAGATCGGGCCGGACGACGACCTGGAACGGGTCGCGGCCGTCGTCGCGGCGGCCGACGTCCGCAGCCTGCAGGACACGGCGCGCCGGCTGGACCTGGACGCCGTGGAGCGGGCCGCGCAGGCCGTCGCCCGCGCGCACCGCGTCGACGTCTACGGGGTCGGGGGCAGCGCGGCGATGGCGGCCGAGACCGACACCCGGCTGTTCGGGATCGGCGTGCCGGTGCGGGCCTGGACCGAGGTGCACGCCGCGACGACGTCGGCGGCGCTGCTGACCCCGGCCGACGTGGTGATCGCGATCTCCTACTCCGGCGCGACCCGGGAGGTCATCGAACCGGCGGAACTGGCGGCCCGCCGCGGGGCCACGACGGTGGCCGTCACCGGGGACCCGGGGTCGGCGCTGTCCCGGCTGGCCGACGTGGTCCTGACGGTGGCGCCCGGGGGCACCACGTTCCGGGAGGGTCCCTTCGCGGCCCGGCACGCGCAACTGCTCGTGGTCGACTGCCTGTACGTCCGGGTCGCGCAGCTCACCCTGGCCCGCGCCAGCGCGGCGCGGGCCCTGACCGACCACATCCCCGCCGCGCACGCCGTCCGCGCGCCCCGGCGCGGCGCGCGCTGAGGGTTCACGCGGGACGGGGTGCGCGCACGAGGGAGCGCACCTGCCACAGGGCGAGCAGCGACGCGGGGACCCCCACCGCGGGCAGGAGCAGCCAGGACAGCGGGTCGCCCGCCCCGGCGAGGGTCCCCAGGACCAGGGCCGGGGGGACGAAGCCCGCGACGCAGGCCGCGAGGACGTCGACCCCCCACTCCCGCCGGCGGTCGGCGCCGGCGACGACGAGGACCCAGACCGCGAGCAGACCCGCGACGAGGCCGACCGGCGCACCGACGACGACGCCGAAGACCTCCAGTCCCGTGAGGCCGCGGGCGAGCAGGACGACCGTGATCGCCCCCGCCGCCGCACCCGTCAGGAGACCGCGCAGCGCGGCGCGGGCGACGAGACGACGGGTGGGGAGTTCATTCTTGAACATGTTCACATCCTGGCGTACCGTCCTGAACATGTTCAACAACGAACCCCGGGAGTCCTCGTGAGCGCCGTCCTCGCCACCTACGCCGGGTACGTCGTCCTCAGCGTCGCCCTGACCCTCTGGGTCGCCCGCACCCTCTTCCGCAACGGCGCCCTGTTCCTCGTCGAGGTGTTCGAGGGGGACGAGAAGCTCGCCGCCGCGGTCAACCACCTGCTCGTCGTCGGCTTCCTGCTGGTCAACCTCGGGTTCGTCGCCTACGCCCTGCAGGTCGACGGTTCCGTGCCCGACGCCCGGGCCGCCGTCGAGGCGTTGTCGCGCAAGTTCGGCGCGGTCCTGCTCGTCGTCGGGGCCGTGCACTTCACGAACCTCTTCGTCCTGCAGAGGATGCGCCGGCACGCCCGCGCGGTGCACCGCCGTCCCGGCCCCGCGTTCGCGCCGGTGGTCCCGCCCGCACCCGGCTACCGCCCGGCGCCGCCGCGGTGAGCCCCGCGAAGGGTTCTCCGAGCCCGAAGGGCGAGGCCACCCGGCAGCGCATCGTCGACGCGGCCCTCGACCTGTTCACCGAGAAGGGTTTCGCCGGCACGACGATGCGCGCGGTGGCCGAGCGCGCCGACGTCAGCCTCGGCAACGCCTACCACTACTTCGCCTCCAAGGAGCACCTCGTCCAGGGGTTCTACGAGCGCACCCAGGACGCGCACGCCGAGGCGGCCGCGGCGGCCATGACGACGCGGTCGCTGGCCGAGCGCTGGACCGCCTGCGAGACGGCGTTCCTGGAGGTGAACCGCCCGTACCACCCGTTCGCGGGGACGTTCTTCGCCGTCGCCGCCCAGCCCGACTCCCCCCTGTCCCCCTTCAGCGCCGAGAGCGGGCCGGCGCGCGAGGCCGCCACGGCGATCATGCGCGACGTCGTCGAGGGCAGCGACGCGAAGATGGACGCCCGCCTGCGCGCCGAACTGCCCGACCTGCTGTGGCTGGCGCACATGGGGATCGTGCTGCACTGGGTGCACGACCGCAGCGAGGGTCAGCGCCGGACGGTCCGGCTGGTCGAGCGCACCGCACCGGCGCTGGAGAAGCTCACGGGCCTGTCCCGGTTGCCCGTCCTGCGGGGTTCGGTGCACGACCTGCTCGACACGTTCCGCGACCTGCGCACCCCCTGACGCCGGACGCAGGGGAACCGGCACGTTGACTCCCCGGTCCCGTTCACCGAGACCGGGGAGTCAACGTGCCGTTCTGGTGAGGGCCCCGGACCGCCGTCAGTCCTCGACGGGCGTGGTCGTGGCCGTGGCGGTGGGCGTTCCGGTCGGGGTGGCGGTCGGGTCATCCGTGGCGTGGTCCTCGCCGCTCTCGACCGTGACCCGTGCCGCGCTCAGCGTCCCGTCCGCGGCCCGGGCGCCCTGCACGTTGACGTGACCGCCGGTCCGCAGGGCGGCGGGGGCGACGACGGCGCCGTCCTGGCGCAGGACGGTCTTCGCGCCCAGGACGACCGTGAGGTCCTTGCCGCGCAGGCTCTTGTCGCGGCCGCCGTGGACGCTGACGGTCAGCCGGCCCGTGGCCGCGTCGACGGCCTTCAGCGTCCCCGTCACGACGAGCTGGGGCGTGCGGACGCGGCGGGTGACGACCGGCGCGGACCCCTTGCCGGGCTGAGCGGTGGCCGTGGCGGTCGCGGTGGAGGTCGCGGGGGCCGTGGAGGTGGCCGTGGAGGTCGCCGTGGGCTGCGGCGTCCCGGGGCGGGCCGCCACCGCGCTGCCCGCGGTGGGCACCGCGATCGCGGCGGCCAGCGCGAGGGAGAGGGTGAGGGTGGTGGTGCGGCGGGTCATCGTTCCTCCTGGGTGGCCGGGCCGCCCCACGTCGTGAGGCCCCCGGGCTCCGCGTCCCCGCCTCGCGACGGGTCCGGCGCTCTCCGGTGGGCGCGGCGTGCGCCCACCGGAGAGGTTCGGCCGCCCGCGCCCGCGGGTGCAGACCGGCTCACCCGATCGGCCCGCCCACGCGGGGACCACCACCTGACCGGCGCACCGGGCGACTGCGCAGCGTGAGGGCGCTCAGAGCTTGGTGACGGGCGCGTACCGCAGCAGCAGGCGCTTGGTCCCCTCGGAGCGGAAGTCGATGTGCGCGACGGTCTTGTCGCCCTCCCCCTCGACCCGCACGACCGTGCCCATCCCGAACGAGTCGTGGGTGACGCGGTCGCCGGGGTTCAGGGCGATGACCGGACGGGTGCCCGCGGTCCGCACCCCCGGGCGCTGCGCGACGCGCGTCGAGGCCGAGACGGAGGAGACGTTCTGGAACGCCGACTCCCCGCGCTTCCAGTCCACGAGGTCGGCGGGGACCTCGTCGAGGAACCGCGAGGGCGGGAACTGCTGCGGCGCACCCCAGGCGCTGCGCAGGGCCGAGCGCGACAGGTACAGGCGCTCGCGGGCGCGGGTCAGCCCGACGTAGGCCAGGCGGCGTTCCTCGGCGAGCTGGTCGGGGTCGCCCAGGGAGCGGGAGTGCGGGAAGGTCCCGTCCTCCATGCCCGTGAGGAACACGACGGGGAACTCCAGCCCCTTCGCGGTGTGCAGGGTCATCATCGTCACGACCCCGTCGTCCTCGGCCCCGGCGGGGATCTGGTCGGCGTCGGCGACGAGGGACACGCGTTCCAGGAAGTCCGACAGCGTCCCGTCGGGGTTGTCCTCGGCGAACTCCTCGGCGACGGCGACGAGTTCGGACAGGTTCTCGATGCGGGACTCGTCCTGCGGGTCCTTGCTGGCGCGCAGTTCGGTCAGGTACCCCGTCTGCTCCAGGACCGCCTCGAGCACGACGGCCGGGGAGGCCCCCGACTCGGCCAGGGTCCGCAGGTCGGCGACGAGCTGGGCGAAGCCCTTGACCGCGTTCAGCGACCGCGACACCAGCCCGACCGCCTCGTCGGCGCGCTCGAGGGCGGCGTTGAAGCTGATGCGCTCGCGGTCGGCGAGCACGGCGATCGTCGCCTCGGCCCGTTCCCCGATCCCGCGCTTGGGGGTGTTCAGGACCCGCCGCAGGTTCACGGTGTCGTCGGGGTTGTCCAGGACGCGCAGGTAGGCGACGGCGTCCTTGACCTCGCGGCGCTCGTAGAAGCGCGTGCCCCCCACGACCTTGTACGGCAGGCCGGTGCGGATGAACACCTCCTCCAGCGACCGCGACTGGGCGTTGGTGCGGTAGAACACCGCGACGTCCTTGTACTTCACGTCGGCGCGGTCGTGGAGGCGGTCGACCTCCTCGGCCACGAACGCGGCCTCGTCGTGCTCGTCGTCGGCGACGTAGCCGACGATCTTCTCCCCCGCGCCCGAGGCGGTCCACAGGTTCTTGGGCCGGCGGTCGTCGTTGAGCTTGATGACCTCGTTGGCCGCGGTGAGGATGTTCTGGGTGGAGCGGTAGTTCTGCTCCAGCAGCACGGTCGTCGCGTCGGGGTAGTCCTGCTCGAACTCGACGATGTTGCGGATCGTGGCGCCGCGGAAGGCGTAGATCGACTGGTCGGCGTCCCCGACGACGGTCAGCTCCCCGCGCGGGACGGGCCCCTCCCCCGTGCCGACGAGTTCCTTGACCAGCACGTACTGGGCGTGGTTCGTGTCCTGGTACTCGTCGACCAGCACGTGCCGGAACCGGCGGCGGTAGTGCTCGGCGACGTCGGGGAAGGCCTGCAGGAGGTGGACCGTCGACATGATGAGGTCGTCGAAGTCCACCGCGTTGGCCTGGCGCAGCCGCTGCTGGTACATCCGGTACACCCGGGCCAGGACGCGCTCGGTCTCGTTGCCCGCCTCGGAGTGCGCGCGCTCGAAGAACGCCTCCTCGTCGACGAGCTCGTTCTTGAGGTTCGAGACCATGTTCGACAGCGCCCGCGGCGCGTGCTTCTTCGGGTCCAGCTCCAGCTCGCGCCCGACCATGGCCATGAGCCGCTGGGAGTCGGCGGAGTCGTAGATCGAGAACGACGTCCGCATGCCCAGGTGCTGGGCCTCGCGGCGCAGGATCCGCACGCAGGCGGAGTGGAACGTCGAGACCCACATGCTGCGCGCGCCCATGCCGACGACGTCGCCGACCAGGGAGGCGACGCGCTCGCGCATCTCGGCCGCGGCCTTGTTGGTGAACGTGATCGCCAGGACCTGCCCCGGCGTCGCGCGTCCCTCGGCGAGCAGGTAGGCGATGCGGTGGGTCAGGACGCGCGTCTTGCCCGATCCGGCGCCGGCGACGATGAGCAGCGGGGAGCCCGCGTGGACGACGGCCTGCCGCTGCTGCGGGTTCAGGCCCTCCACCAGCGCCGCGGGGTCGAGCCCGCCGCGGCGCGCGGGGACGGCGGGCTGCGGCGCGGGCACGCGGCGGGACCCCCCGTCGGGGGAACCGAAGGGGAGGTCGTCGAAGAGAGTGCTCATCGTGCGTCAAGGGTAGGCCTCTCCTGCGACACGACCCGCCGCGCGCCGGACGGCCCCGCGCGCTCCCCCCGGGACGACGCCCCCCACCCACGGCGATCGAGGAACCGTGCACCGCGATCGAGGAACCGTGCACCGCGATCGAGGAACCATGCACCGCGATCGAGGAACCATGCACCGCGATCAAGGAACACCTCGGAACGTCCCAGGGACGGATTCCTCGATCGCGGTGGTGAATCCCTCGATCGCGGCGGTGGACGGGAGCGGACCAGAATGGTCCACCTCGGTCTACAGTGGTCCAGTGCCTCGGATGACGAAGGAAGAGATCGACGAGGAGATCCTCGACGCCGCGGCGGCTCTGTTCGCCCGCCACGGCGTGGAGCAGACCTCCGTCCAGCGCATCGCCGACGCGGTCGGCTACTCCAAGACCGGTCTGCTGCACCGGTTCCCCAGCAAGGACGCCCTGCAGGACGCGACCGTCGCGCACACCGTCGACGCGCTGCGGGCCCTGGCGCAGGACGTGGACGGCGTGCCGGTCGGCGCCGCGCGGGACCGGCGGGTCGTCGAGGCGCTGGCCGACCTCACGACCCGTCGCCCCGGCCTGGTCGCCTTCGCGCTCACCGCTCTCAGCGGCCAGGAGGGCGCGATGGGCCCCGACCGGCTCGAGGCCATCGGCGAGGCGCTGTTCGGGGCCTTCGGCGAGCAGCTCACGGCCGGTCCCCCCGACGACCGCGGCGTCCGCATCACCACCGCCGTCGGCGGCCTGGCCGTCGCCTCCCTCGCCTGCGCCGACCTCCCGTTCGACCGGGTCCGTCCCCACCTCGTCGCCGCCGCCCTCGGCGCGCTCGGCCACCCCGCCCCCACCGAGGAGAACTGAGATGGCCACCTCCCTGCACCGCCTGGGCGCGGGCGCGTTCCGCTTCCGCGGCCTCGTCGTCGCGGTCTGGCTCCTGCTGCTGGTCCTGGCCGGCGCGGGCGCCGCCACCCTGTCCGGCAAGACCGTGAACACCTTCGAGATCCCCGGCCAGGAGTCCACGACGGCCTTGCGCCTGATCGGCGAGGAGTTCGGCGACACCGCGAGCGGCGCCACCGCGCAGGTCGTCTTCGAGGTGCCCGCCGGGCAGCAGGTCACCTCCCCGCAGAACGCGGCGAAGGTCCTCGCCGCGGTGCAGGCCCTGAACGGACTGCCCGCCGTCGTGGGCGCGACGAACCCGCTGGACCAGGCCAACCCCACCGTCTCCCGCGACCTGCGCGCGGCCTACAGCACGGTCGCCTACTCCGCCGCGCCCCCCGACGTCACCGACGCCCAGCGCAACGCGCTGTTCGCCGCGGTGCGGAGCGCGGACGCCGACGGGCTGAGGGTCGAGGTGACCGGCGACGCGACGCAGGGGGTCTCCACGGTCGGCGGCCCGGCCGAGGTGATCGGCGTCGTCGTGGCCCTCGTCGTGCTGGCCATCACCTACGGCTCCCTCGTCGCGGCGGGCATGAACCTGCTGACCGCCGTGGTGGGCGTCGGGATCGGGGCGCTGGGCATCACGACGCTGACGGGGTTCGTGGACCTGCAGTCCACGACGCCGATCCTGGCGATCATGCTGGGCCTGGCCGTCGGCATCGACTACGCCCTGTTCATCGTCACCCGGTTCCGCCACGAGCTGCTCGCGGGCCGCCCCGTGGCGCAGGCCGTCCCGCGCGCCGTGGGGACGGCGGGGTCGGCGGTCGTGACGGCGGGCACGACGGTCGTCATCGCCCTCGCCGGCCTGGCCGTGGCGGGCATCCCGTTCCTGACCGAGATGGGGATCGCGGCGGCCGCGACGATCGTCGTCGCCGTGCTCGTCGCGCTGACCCTCGTGCCCGCGGTCCTGGGGTTCATCGGGTTGCGGGCGCTGCCCCGCCCGGCCAAGCGGGCCCTGGCCCACGAGAGCGGCCGGCACGCCGCCGTGCCCACCGACGCGGTCGAGCCCCGGGTCTTCGCCCGGTGGGGCCGCGCGGTCTCCACGCAGCGCTGGCTCAGCCTGGTGCTCGCGGTCGCGGCGCTGGCCGTGGTGGCGGTCCCGGTGTTCTCGATGCGCACGACGCTGGCGACGGCGTGGCCCGACGACAGCACCCAGCGCCGCGCGCAGGCGGTGCTCTCGGAGCACTTCGGCGCCGGGGTCAGCGGCCCGCTGCTGGTGCTGACCCAGGGCCCGGACGCGGCGGCCCGCGGCGCGCAGCTGGCGCAGGAGCTCGGCGGGCTGAAGGGGGTCGCCGTGGTGACCCCGCCGCGGCCGAGCGCCGACGGGGGCGCCGCGCTCGTCACGGTGGTCCCCACGACCGCCCCGGACGCGCCCGCCACGACGGACCTCGTGCACCGGATGCGCGACCTCGTCCACCGCGACGCCGCGGGCACCCCCGCGTACGTGACGGGCCAGACGGCGGTGAGCGTCGACGTGTCCTCGACGCTGGCCGACGCCCTGCCGGTGTACCTGGCCCTGGTCGTCGGGCTGGCGTTCGTGCTGCTGGTCCTGGTGTTCCGCTCCCTCGCCGTCCCCGTCGTGGGGGTGCTGGGGTTCCTGCTGACCATCGGGTCCTCGCTGGGGGCGACGACGGCGGTGTTCCAGTGGGGGTGGCTGAAGGACGTCGTGCGCGCCGACACCACGGGGCCCCTGCTGAGCCTGGCCCCGATCATCGTCGTCGGGATCCTCTTCGGGCTCGCGATGGACTACCAGGTGTTCCTCGTCTCCCGGATGCACGAGGCCCACGCGCACGGCGCCGACCCGCTGCAGGCCGTGCGGACGGGGTTCCGGCAGGCGGCGCCGGTGGTCGTGGCGGCGGCGGCGATCATGTTCGCGGTCTTCGCGGGGTTCGTCCCCGAGGGGGACGCGACGATCAAACCCATCGCGTTCGCGCTGGCGGTCGGGATCCTCGCCGACGCCGTCGTGGTGCGGATGGTCGCGGTCCCGGCCGCGCTGTCGCTGCTGGGCCGCGCGGCGTGGTGGCTGCCGCGGTGGTTGCGGTGGCTGCCGGTGCTGGACGTGGAGGGGGCCGCGCTGGAACGGCAGGATGGTGCCCGTGACCCGGCCGCCGGACGACCTGCTGGTGCACCTGCGGCGGGCGCGTGACCTGATCGACCGGCACTACGCCGAGGACCTGGACCTCGACCGCCTCGCCGCGACGGCGGGGCTGTCGAGGTTCCACTTCCTGCGCTCGTTCCGGGGCGCCTACGGCTGTACGCCCGGGGAGCACCTGACGCGCCGGCGCGTCGAACGGGCCCAGGACCTGCTGCGGGCGACGAACCTGACCGTCACCGAGGTCTGCCACCTCGTCGGGTACTCCAGCCTGGGCTCGTTCAGCTCCACGTTCCGCCGGCTCGTCGGGACGACGCCGTCGGCCTACCAGGCCCGCTGGGCCTCGGGAGCGCCCCGGGTCCCGGGGTGCTTCGTGCTCATGCACGGGCTGCGGGACGTCCAGCAATCGGGGAGAAGCGCGCCGGGGACGCCCCCTCCTAGCCTCGACGCATGATCAAGAACATCTCCCTGTTCACGCTCTGGGTGAACGACCAGGACGAGGCCAAGAAGTTCTACACGGACGTCCTCGGGTTCCGTGAGCACACCGACGTGCAGATGGGCGAGGGGTTCCGCTGGACGACGGTCGTCCACCCGGACCACCCCGAGCTCGAGGTGACGCTCATGGTCCCGGGGCCGCCGCTGGACGAGGACATGGCCGACGCCGTGCGCCGTGCCCTGGGCAAGGGGTCGATGGGCGGGTTCGGCCTCGCGACGGACGACTGCCGCGGTGAGTACGAGCGGCTCTCGAAGCTCGGGGTCGAGTTCGTCCAGGAGCCCGCGGAGCGGCCCTACGGCGTGGAGGCCGTGCTGCGGGACAACTCGGGGAACTGGCTGGTGCTCGTGGAGAACCGGCCGTTCACGGGGGAGGACTTCCCCCACGCGTGAGCGGCCCGCCCCTCAAGGAATGAGCGCGCGGGGCCGATGGTTGTGGAGTCTGGTCGCCCCGGTACGTGTCCCCGGGCCTCAACTCCAGCCGCTGCGAGCGGCCACTCGCCGAGAGGCGACGCTCGGGGCGACCAGCCTCTTCTCCTCACCGCCCCCGCGGCCTCAGCCCGGCCTCAGCCCCGCCTCAGCCCCGCCTCAGCCCTGCGCGCTCCGCCGGGCGATGGCGAGCCCGCGCTGGGCCACCCCCACGAGACCGATCGTCTCGGCCTCGGCGAGCGGCACCCACCGCGCGAGGTCGGTGCTGCCGCCCACGTCGAGCACCTCCGGTTCGAGGACCTCGACGGGTTCGGCCGTGACGAGGATGCGCACGGCGTGGAAGTCCTCCAGCACCCCGCGCGGGGAGCGTCCCGTGAAGTGCTCCGCGCCGATCTCGGCGAGCCCGGTGACCGTGACGGCCATCCCGGTCTCCTCGTGGACCTCGCGCACGACCGCGGTCAGCGGGTGCTCGCCGTGGTCGACCCCGCCGCCGGGCAGCGTCCAGCGCCCCGGGCTCGGGGTGACGGTGCTCAACCGGGTCAGCAGCAGCGCGCCGTCGGCGACGACGACGGCGTAGCAGGCCAGGCGCTGGCGGACCACGGGCGCGGAGGCGTCGGCGACGGGCGCCAGGCGCGCGCGCTCGGCCTCGTCGAGGACGACGTCGGCGTCCGGCGCCAGCGGCCACCCCTCGGGCACCGGGACGCGGTCGGTGCCCGCGAGCTCGCCGTCGAGGGCGGCGGCCAGGACGAGGTGGACGGTGTGCAGGTCGAGGCCGTCGTGCTCGCGCCGGCCGTCGACGACGGCGAGCAGCTCACCCACCGTCGCCCCGGGCCCCAGGACCCGCTGCAGCGCGGCGGCGGGCGTCTCCCCGTGGGCGAGCAGGGCCCAGGGCAGGACACCGCCCCGGACGAGGAGCTCGCCGTCGGTGACGACGGCGGCGTGGACCGCGACGCGCTGGAGGCGGCTCACGCGGTGCCGGAGCCGACGGCCTGGGCGCCCAGCCGCGCGCGGACGGCGCGGGTGTTCTTGTGCTCGGCGTAGAAGGACAGGAACGGGATGGTCCCGGCCAGCGCCGTGAGCAGCATCCGGCCCCACGACCACCGCACGCGGTTGCCCAGGTCGAACGTCGTGACGAGCAGGACCACGTAGAGCCAGCCGTGCGCGACGCCGACGACCTCCACGACGCGCTCACCGCCGCCGAAGGCGCCGAAGTACTTCTGCGGCATCCCGACCAGCACGAGCACGACGAGGCCGATGCCCGTCAGCCACGCCATGACCCGGTACCGGGTCAGGGCCGCGCGGACCTTGGGCGCGGACCGAAGTCCGTTCGCTGCGCCTGCGCTCACCGGGCACCACTCATGTCTCGTCCTCCAGCGTCGTTCACGGGGCCCTCGTCCGTCCCGGGGGCCGGTTCGTCCGGGTCATCCTGCCCGCCGCCGCGGCGCTCGTCGCGCACGGCCCGGAACCAGACGACGACGGCGAACAGGGCGAAGACCCACCACTGCCCGGCGTAGGCGAGGTTGCGCAGGTCCAGCCGGCGGGTCGCCTGGCCGGCGTCGGCGGGCGGGACGGCCTTCAGCCCCGCGGCCGGGGTGGTCTGGGTGACGTAGGCGTTCGCGACGGCGTAGTCGACGCGGTTGACCAGGTCGGCGGCGCTGACGATCCACGTCTGCCCGGCGGGCAGGGCGGAGGTGGACGGCGCGATGTCGGAGCTCTCGGGCGGTTGCACGACGCCGGTGAGGTCCACGGCACCCGGGGGCAGGTCGGGGGCGGGCTGCCCCGTCGGCACCCAGCCGCGGACCACGGGCACCCCCGACCCGTCGGCGAGCACGACGACGCCCAGGACCCAGGACCCCACGACGCCGTCGAGGGCGCGGCCGGGCACGAGCAGGTTCACGGCGGGGTCGAACGTGCCGGTGACCTCGACGCGGTGGCCGACCTCGTCGGCGGACAGGATCCGGTCCGCCCCCGTGCCGCCGGCGTCGACGACCCGGCTGACGGGCACGACGGGCTGGCGCGCGGGGGGTTCGGAGACGACGACGTTGCCGCGGTGCCACTGCCAGACCCCCAGGCCGGCGCAGACCGCGACGACCAGCAGGGCGGCCAGGGTCAGGCCGACGACGCGTCCCGTGGGGGCGCTCCTGCGGTCCTCGTGCACCGGCTCAGGCTACGGGCCGATGCTGGGAGTCCCCTCAGCCCGCGCGGCCGAAGTCGTCCTGGTGGGCCTTCCCGGCGATAGCGGCGTCCCAGGTCTTCCGGTAGCGCTTTCCCCTCTCAGACCTGTCGGGACGGGTAGCGGACCCCGGCCAGCGCGTGTCGGCACCCCACCACGGGGCTGTGAGGGCGAGGGCCAGCAGGACGCAGAGCACGACGAGGGCACTCACGACAGGCTCCGACCGCTACCGCTGGCGAGGGTGATAGCGCTATTGTCTCTTCTCATGGAGAACGGTAGCAGTGTGCAGCGCGTCACCGCCAGCCTCCGCGAGCTGGCCGGCACGCTGGCCCCGGGGGCCAAGCTGCCCAGCAGCCGCCGCCTCGTCGCCGACCTCGGGGTCGGGCCCGTCACCGTCCAGCGGGCCATCGACTCCCTCGTCGCCGACGGCACCGTCCTCACCCGCCCCGGGGCGGGCACCTTCGTCGCCCGCGCGACCCGCACCGCGACCGTCGACACCGACTGGCAGCGCGTCGCCCTCGGGGACTCCCCCGTGCGGACCGAAGGGGTCGCGGCCGCCCTGACCGTGCCCACCCACGACGTGCTCGACATGGCCCGCGGCTACCTGGACCTGTCGCTGCAGCCGTCGTCCCGGCTCGCCTCGGCCATGGCCCGCGCCGCCCGCCGGCCCGAGGCGTGGACCGTCCCGGCCCCGAACGGCGTCCCCGAGCTGCGGACCTGGTTCGCCCAGCAGCTCGGCGCCGACCACGAGGACGTCTTCATCAGCCCCGGCGGCCAGGGCGCCCTGTCCACCGTGCTGCGCTCCATCGTCCCGGCCGGCAGCCCCGTGCTCGTCGCCGTCCCCGGCTACCCGGGCGTGATCTCGCTGCTGCGCAGCGCCGGTCTCGTGCCCGTCCCCGTGCCCACCGACACCGACGGCGTGCGGCCCGAGCTCCTCGAACGCGCCTTCGAGCAGTCCGGCGCCCGGCTGCTGTACCTGCAACCCACCTACGCCAACCCCGACGGGTCGGTGCTGTCCCCCGAACGGCGCCGTCCCGTCCTGGAGATCGCCGCCCGGGCCGGCGCGTTCGTCGTCGAGGACGACTTCGCGCGCTGGCTCGGCCACGGCTCCACCCCGCCGCCGTCGCTGCTGCGCGACGACACCGACGGGCGGGTCATCACCGTGAACTCCCTCAGCAAGGTCTCCGGCCCGAGCCTGCGGGTCGGCTGCATCGTCTCGCGAGGCCCTGTCGCGCAACGCATCGCGGGACTGAGCTTCGTCGACCACCTCATCGTGGCCCGGCCCCTGCAGGAGGCCGCCGTGGAACTGGTCACCGGCGCGGGCTGGAACGCGCACCTGCGCGCGCTGTCCGCGGCGCTGGGGGCGCGCATGAACACCCTGTCGACCGAACTGGCGCGGCAGCTGCCCGGGTGCGGCTTCCACCGCCCGCGCGGGGGTTTCTCGCTGTGGCTGCGCCTGCCCCGCGGCGTCGACGACCTCGAGGTGGCCCGCCGCACCCGCGAACGCGGCCTCGCCGTCGGACCGGGCCGGCACTACGTCGTGGCCGAGGAGGACGCCGCCCACCTGCGGTTGTGCTACGCCGCGATCACCGAGCAGCAGATCCCCACCGCCGTGAGGATCCTCGCCGAATCGCTCTGAGGAGGGTTCACTGCAGGGGTGCTGCACACCTTCACCACCCCCACCGGACCGGTCGTCCTGCGCGAGGCCCGGCGCGAGGACGTCGGGCAGGTCGTCGCGCTGCTCGCCGACGACCAGCTCGGCCGCACCCGCGAGGACACCTCCGACCTCACCCCGTACCTCGCGGCCTTCGACGCCATCGAGGCCGACCCCGCCCACGCGCTGTACGTGCTCGAGGACGAGGCGGGGACCGTCGTCGGCACGGCGCAGTTCAGCGTGCTGCCGGGGTTGTCGCACCGCGGCGCGAGCCGCGCCCAGCTCGAGGCGGTGCGGATCGCCGCCGGCCGACGGGGCGGGGGCCTGGGCTCGCAGTTCATCGCGTGGACGCTCGCCGAGGCCCGCCGCCGCGGGTGCGGGTCGGTGCAGCTGACCTCGAACGCGCAGCGGACGCAGGCGCACCGGTTCTACGAGCGGCTGGGTTTCACCGCCTCGCACGTGGGCATGAAGCTGGCGCTCTGACCCGCCCGCCGACGCGTGGCCCGCTCAGCCGAGGACGGGCACCAGGGGCGCCGAGGTGATGGCGGCGGCGCCCAGCCCCGTCGTGCTGCGCACGGGCAGGGTGAACCAGAAGACGCTGCCGCCGCGGGGGTCGTCCTCGAGGCCGACGTCGCCGCCCAGGCGCATGACGATGCGCCGGCACAGGGCCAGGCTCAGGTGGTTGCCCCCCAGCTCGACGTCGGCGGGCTCGCCCGCGAAGGGCTCGAAGACGGTGGCGCGGCGGTCGGCGGGCACCCCCAGGCCGCGGTCGCGGACCTCGATGCGCCACACCTCCCCGCGGAAGCGGGAACCGGTCAGCTCCGCCCCCAGGGAGACGACGGCCGGCTGCCCCGGGGGGGCGTGCACGACCGCGTTGTCCACCAGGCGCGCGAGCACCTGGTGCAGCAGCCACGGCTCCCCGACGACCTCCGGGAGCGGACCGACCTCGATCCTGGGCTGCAGCTCGACGGGCAGGTGGGCGCTCAGCGCCTCCTGCTCGTCGGCGACGAGGGTGCCGGTGGCGAACAGGTCCACGGCCCGCTCGGTCAGGGCCATCTCGCTGACCTGCGCGTACAGCAGCAGGTCGTCCACGAGGCGGCGCGCGCGGTCGAGGCGGCGGTCGACGCCGTCGAGGCGCTCGTGCCAGTCCGCCGCCGTCCAGGCCCCGGTCTCGCGCGCGGCGTCGGACAGGGCGGACAACCGGGACAGCGGCAGCCGCAGCCGGTCGGCCACGACCGTGGTGTAGGCGCCCAGCTCGGACTCGCGGGTGCGCAGCGCCTCCTCGCTGCGGCTGCGCAGGGCGACCTCCTGGGCCAGGTCGGCGGTGGCCTGCTCGACCTTGCGCTGGGCGCGCTCGCGGCCGGCGGTGACGGAGAACAGCAGGGCGGCCAGCAGCAGGGACAGCCCACCGCCGACGACGAGGGCGACGAGCGGGCCGTCGCCGACCTCGTCGGTCACGGCCTGCGCGGTCGGCACGACGGACAGCGTCCAGCGGCGGTTGCCGGCGATGACGCTGGCGGTACGGGCGGGACGGTCGGAGTCGGTCCCCTCGGGGTCGAGGGACCCCAACAGCACCGGCTGGGCGGGATCGGTGGCGTCCCAGAGCTGCACGTGGGCGCTGCGGGAGGTGTCCCGGTCCGTGCTGGCCTCCAGGACGGTGCCGGCGCGGAAGGCGCCGGAGACCCAGCCGCGGAACTCCCCCGCGTCGGCCTGGTCACGGCCGCCGACGACGGGGGCGGTGAACACGACCGACTGCTGCTGCTCGGCGACGGGCAGCCCCCGGTCGGCGAGCAGGACGTAGGGGGCGCTGACCGCCAGCTTGCCCGAGGACCGGGCGGCGGTCGCGGCGGCGACGACCGTCGGCAGGGCGGCCGCGTCGGCACCGCGCAGGGTCTCGCGGGTGCCGACACCGTGGTAGGCGGCGATGAAGCGGTGCTCGCCGAGCTCGGTCTGCGCCGGTTTGAGGGTGACCGGGGTGCCGAACTGCGCGCGCAGCCGCTCCTGGGCGGCGGCCACGGCCTGCGCGGTGTCGTCGACGGGCACGGTGTAGCTCAGGCTCGACAGACCGGGCAGGGTGTCGGCCATCGCGGACAAGGCCTGGAACTGCGCGTCGTCGATGGCGGGCTGGTTCGCGATCCCCGCCCCGAGCGCGTCGAGCGCGCTGGAGTAGTCCCGCACGGCGTCCCCGAGGGCCCCGGCCTCCTCGTCGGCGACCGCCTGAGCGAGGCGGTCGGCGCGCTCGAGCCCGCCGGAGCGGGTCTCGACGGCGATGGCGACGCTGGTGCCGGCCCCGGCGAGCAGGACGACGAGCGGCAGGACGACGACGGCGGCCCGGCGGCGGAAGCCGCGTCCGGCGGCCGGGACGGGAGTGCTGGTCACCTTCTAGTCATCGGCCGGCTCGGCCGGAACCTGCAGCGACCGGGCAGTAGGGTGCCGGGCGAATCTTCTAGTACCCGTTCGGAGCATCGACCCGCGGCCGGCCCGGGCCGATGTCCCAGTCGTGAGTCTGGTTCAGCTGGCGGCCCGCAGCGCCGTCCCCTCCCCGCAGACGGCGGTGCTGCGCACCGTCGCCCGCCCGTCCCTCGCGCAGGGGGCGGCGGGGACGTCGCTGCGCCGCAGCGCCCGCCAGGTCGTGGACGCCCTCGCTGTCACCAGCGGCCTGGAGACCTGGTACGTGGGACGCCTGGACGGCGCCGCCGTGCTGCCGCTCGCGGTCTCCGACGAGGCCACCGGCGTGCTCGTGGGCCGGCGCACCCCCTGGTCGGACACGGTCTGCCGGCGCGTGGTCAACGGGCTGGGACCCGCGGTGGCCCCCGACATCACCCTCGTGCCGAACTACGTGCGGGCGCCCGCGGCGACCGCGCTGCGGATGACCGCCTACGCCGGCACCGCGCTGCGCGACGACGACGGCCGCCTGCTGGGGACCCTCGCCGGGTGGAGCTCGCGCCCCGACGTGGTCGTGGTCCCCGGTCTGCAGGCGCTCCTGGAGGCCTTCGCCGGGCTGCTCACCCAGGCCCTGGCCGCCGAGGTCGCCGCCGACGACGCCCAGCGCGAGGCCGACCGGCTCTCGGTGCGTCGCGACGCCGCCGACAAGGTCACCGCGCTGTCCAGCCGGGTCGGGTGGGGCGCGCTGCTGCAGCAGGAGGACCGGCGCACCGCCGAGCGCGGCCTGCCGGTCGCCCTGCTCGTCGTCGACGTCGGCCGCGTCCGTTCCTCCACCCGGCTGCAGAAGGCCACCGAGGTCGTCGTGCGGGCGCTGCCCGAGGCCACCGTCTCCCGCCTCACCGCCCGCCAGTTCGGCGCGATCGTGACCGACGCCGAACCCGACGAGGTCGAGGCGACCGTGCGCGAGGTCACGGCGACCCTGCGCGCCGCGGGGTTCGAGGCCACCGGCGCCTGGGCCACCTCCGGCGAGGCCCACGACCTCAGCCAGGTGTGGACCCTGGCCGAGCAGCGCCTGTACCGGGCCCGCCGCGACGGGGTCGGCGCGTGAGCGCCGCCGTCCCGGCGCCGCGCGCCGCGCGGTTCGCCGGGGTGCTGCGCCAGGTCGGGCCCGTGCGCTGCGCCCTCACCGCGGCTCTGCTGGCGGCCACCGTCGTGCTGCTGGCCCACGACCGCGCCGTCCGGCACGCCGAGGCGTGCGCGTCGGCGTTCCTGGTCCGCAGCACCTGGGGCCCGGACGCCTCCTGCACGGTCGACAACGTCCTGTTCCGCATCGACGGCCGCCTGGTGGGGCAGACGGTGACGATCGGCTGCAGCGCCGTCGTGCTGATCGTGCCGTTCGTCGTCGTGGCCACCCTGCTGCTGCCGGTGCGCCGGATGCCGGCCGTCGTCACCCTCGGTGCCCTGGGGTTCGCCGCCGTCGTGGTGGCGGGCGTCAACCAGCTGCGGCTGCTGACCATCGCGACCGGGATGCACCTGTGGGGCCTGGAGCACGGGTACGGCGTGACCCACGTCCTGGCCGGTTCGATCGTCAGCACCGTGGGCATCGTCGCCGGCGGGCTGACCTTCGTCGTCCTGCTGACGCGCGGCGCGCGGGTGGTGCGCCGTGGATAGCGTCCACCTCGGCCTGGCGCTGCTGAACACCGCCGCCTTCGTGCTGTGCGTGCTGTTCCTCAGCTACGTCGTCACCGTCCTGCGCCCGTTCCTGCGCCACCGCGAGGTGGGGCTCGGTGACCGCGCCGACTTCGACTGGCACATCCTCATCCCCTGCCTGAACGAGGAGACGGTCATCGTCGGCACCGTCCAGCACCTGCTGGACACGTTCCCCGAGGCGACCGTGTGGTGCATCGACGACGACTCCCGCGACCACACCCACGAGCTGATCACCTGGCTGGCGACCCGGCACGAGAAGGTCCGCGTCGTCAGCCGCCGCCCGCCGGAGGCCCGCAAGGGCAAGGGCGACGCCCTCAACGACGCCTACCGGCGGATCTGCGCCGAACTGCCCGAGGGCGCCGACCGCTCCCGGGTCGTCGTCGGCGTCGTCGACGCCGACGGGCGCCTGGAGCAGTTCTGCCCCGACGTCATCTCCGGTCCCGGCATGTTCGGCGACCCGACCGTCGGCGCCGTGCAGGTGCAGGTCCGCATCACCGAGGACGTCGACGCGCTCGTCGGCACCGACCTGGACCGGCTCGTCGGTTCCCGGGCCCGCACGAAGGGCGACCACATCCTCGTCCGCCTGCAGGACCTGGAGTTCGCCGGGCCCATCGCCGCGATGCAGTTCCTGCGCCGGCGCACCGGCAGCGTCGCCATGGGCGGCAACGGGCAGTTCACCCGGCTCACCGCCCTCGACGACGTCGCGCGCGAGCACGGCACCCCCTGGCACGGGGCGCTGCTGGAGGACTTCGAACTCGGCCTGCACGTGCTGCTGGCGGGGCACCGCACCGAGTACTGCCACGACACGTTCGTCGCCCAGGACGGGCTGAGCAAGGTGAAACCCCTGCTGCGGCAACGGACCCGCTGGTCCCAGGGGAACATCCAGTGCCTGCGGTACCTGTGGGGCGTCCTGAACTCCGAGCGCATCTCGATCCCGGGTGCGCTGGAGATCGCGCACTACATGTGGGTGCCGTTCTCGCAGGTGTTCGGCAGCGTCGTGTTCCCGCTCACCACGATCGTCATGCTCTGGTACGCCCTGCACGACCCGCAGGGCGCGGACCGGTGGCTGCTGGCCGGGGCGTGGGGCCTGATCCCGCTGGGCCTGCTGTTCGGCGTCCTGCCCCACGCGCTGTGGGGTTTCTTCTACCGCACGCACTGCGGCACGTTCGTCACCCGTCGCGGCGCGCTGTGGATGGCCGTGGCGAACATCGGCTACGGCTACCTGCTGCAGATCTGCGCCTGGCGCGCGCTGTTCCGCGTCCTGAAGGGCCACACCGAGTGGCACAAGACCGCCCGGGCCAACGACCGGCCCGTCGTGGAAACCCTCACCCCCGTCCCGAGCAGCTGAGGAGCCGACATGGACGAGACCACCCCCCGCCGCACCCGGGCGCGGCTGCTCACCGCCGGGGTCGCCGGGGCCGCCGCGATCGTGCTGGCCACGGCCGGGTCGGCCGCGGCCGACACCTCGACGGCGAGCGCGAACGCCGTGACCGTCGGGGCCCTGGGCAGCCCGCTGGTGACCACGGGGTGGGCGGGCGCGTCGAACTCCGGCTCGCAGACCACCCAGACGACCGCCCAGACGCCGGCGCTGTCCGTGCTCGGCGGTCAGGGCGGCATCACCGCCGGCACGCTCGTGCAGACCGCCGTCGCCCGCGCCGACGGGTCCTCGGACGCCTGCGGCGGGCTCGTCGGCGCCGGGGGGACCATCACCGTCGGCACGGCCGGCGCGTGCACGGTCACCGGCGGTGGGACCGGCGGGGTGCAGATCACCCTGGTCGCGGGGACTCCCGCCGTGACCGGTCCGTTCGGCGCCGTCCTCGTGCCCGCCGTGCCCGCCACCGTGATCAAGGCCGACGCGATCCTGGCCTCCTGCACGGCGACGTCCGACGGCACCGCCACGGGCAAGGTCACGCTGGCCAACGCCGCGGTGCTCGTCGCCGGGGTCCCGACGATCACCCTGGCCGCTGCGCCGGGCGTGAACTCGGGAGTGACCGTCCCCGGCGTGGCCCAGCTCGCCCTGCGCGCCACCAGCACCCCCGCCGGCACCGGCAGCGTCCAGACCACCGCCCTGACGGTCACCCTGCTCAGCGGCGCGGTGGCCGCGGTGAACATCGGCACCGTCCGCTGCGGCGCCAACGCCCAGACCGTCCCGGCCAGCGCCCTGCCCGGCCCCGCCCTGCCGCTGAGCGCGGCCGCCCTCGTGGCGGTGGGCCTGCGCCTGCGCCGTCCCGTCCTGGACGCCCTGACCTCGAGGAGCACCCTCCGTGGCTGACGAGAGCACCGACCTCACCGGCACGGTCGCCGTCGTCTTCGGCACCCGTCCGGAGATCATCAAGCAGGCCCCCGTCCTGCACGCCCTCGGCGCCGACGGCGCGGGGGTCTTCACGGGCCAGCACTACGACCAGGAGCTGACCGAGGCGGTGTTCCGCTCCTGCGGGCTGGACCCGCTGGCGCCCGCCGTCGACGGCGTCGGTGGCGGCACCCGTGCCCAGCAGGTCGCCACGATGGTCGACCGGCTCGCCGACCGCTTCACCCGGCAGCGCCCGCGCGCGGTCGTCGTGCAGGGCGACACCAACACCGCCAACGCCGGCGCGCAGGCGGGGCACTACCTGGGGATCCCGGTCGTCCACGTCGAGGCGGGGCTGCGCAGCCACGACCGGGCGATGCCGGAGGAGACGAACCGGCTGCTGATCTCCGCGCTGGCCGACGTGCACTGCGCCGCGACCCCGGAGAACGCGCGCAACCTCCTCGACGGGGCGGTCCCGGCGGGGTCGGTGTTCGTCACCGGCAACCCCGTCGTGGAGGCCGTCACGGCCCTGTGCCCGTCGCAGGAGGAGACCGCCGCGCTGCTGGCCGGCCTCGGGGTGGCCCCCGGCGGCGTGGTCGCCACGGTGCACCGCCCGGAGAACACCGACGACCCGCAGCGGCTGCGGACGCTGGTCGGCGGCCTGGGCGCGCTGGGTGCGCCGGTGGCGCTGCCCCTGCACCCGCGCACCCGCAAGGCGCTCGGCGCGTGGCGCGTGCCGGTGCCGGACTCCGTGCGGGTGCTGCCGCCGGTGGACTACCGCACCTTCCTGGCCCTGACCCGCTCGGCGTCGCTGCTGGTGTCCGACTCCGGCGGGCTGCAGGAGGAGGTCACCGTGCTGAAGAAGCCGCTCGTGGTCGTGCGGACCAGCACCGAGCGCCCGGAGTCGGTGGCGGCCGGGTTCTCGGTGCTCAGCGAGCCGGAGGACCTCGTCGAGCACGCCCGCCGGATGACGTCGCCGCAGGCCCTGGCCCGGCTGGCGGACACCCCCAGCCCCTACGGCGACGGTCTGGCCTCGCAGCGCATCGCGGTCCTGGCCCGCGACGGAGCCTCTGCGCTGCAGCCGCTCTGACGGACCCGCGCCCGCCGGTGACGGCGGGCGCGGGACACCGGCGTCACCCGGTCGGCGCATCGAGGCCGGCCTCCGGGCCGCCGATTTCTAGAACGTGGTGAACGCGCAGCGCGAACAGACCGTCGACCTCGGCGACGCCGGCCTCAGCCGGCGGGTGGTGGCCCTGGAGTACCTGGTCACCAGCCTCATCTTCGCCTCCGTGGTCCTGGTGCCCGGCTGGAGCGGGCAGCACGGGGTGCTGATCCTGGCGATCTCCACCCTGGGCTTCGTCAGCGGCGCCGGACTCATGCTGACCGAGTCCTGGCCGCTGCCCGCGCCCGGCGCCGCGATCGTCTCGGCCGCCCTGACGACCACCGTGGGCGTCTACTGCGCCGACGGCTCCCCCGCCGTGGGGGTGCTCGTCGTGCTGTACTCCGCGAGCGCCGTGCACGTCCCGTTCCTGAGCTCACGGCGCGACGTCGTGGTCGCCACCGCCCTGCCGTTCGTGCTGCTGCCCGTCGCGCTCGTCGCCTCCGGCCACCCCGGCCAGGTCCTGGGCTGGGTGCTCGCGCTGCCCGCCACCACCGTCCTGCCCGTCGTGGGGGTGCGCTCGCTGCTGCGGCTGGCCGACCGCCGGGCCCGCCACGACGTCAGCTCCGAGCTGCTCAACCGCACCGGGCTGCTGGAGACCGCCGCCCGCCGGCTGGCGGCCGGCGAGGGCCCGGGCGACGAGCTGACGGTCAGCGTCGTCCACTTCGACGACCTGCGCGACCTGCGGCTGGCCCTGGGCCCGGCCGCGGCCGAGGAGGTCCTCGCCGAGTCCGCGCGCCGCGCCGCCGAGCTGCCCGGCGCCCTCGTCGCCCGGCTGGACCTGGACTCCCTGGCCGTCGTGCGCCCCGTCGAGCTGGACGGCTCCCACGACCCCCTGCGTACCGGCCTGGACGAGGGCCGCGTCCTGCACCAGGTGCTGCGCGAGCACGTCGTCCTGCTCGCCGACGGCCCCGGCCGGGGGCTGCGGGTGCGCCCCGACGTCTCGATCGGCGTCGCCTGCGCCCCCCAGCACGGCCGGGAGGTCGACGAGCTGCTCGCGCTGGCCGACGTCGCGGCCGTGCGCGCCGCCGACGAGCAGCACCGGCTGGCCGTGGCCCAGGGCGAGGCCGCCGTCGACGTGGCGGCCCTGCGGCTGCACACCGAACTGCCCGCCGCCGTCGCCGAGGGCCAGCTGCGCGTGCACTACCAGCGCCTGGTGGCCGCCGGCAGCGGCCGGACCGTGGGGGTGGAGGCGCTGGTGCGCTGGCAGCACCCCGAGCACGGACTGCTGGAGCCGGGCGCGTTCGTCCCGCTGGCCGAGCGCAGCCACGCCATCGTGGGCCTGACGCACTGGGTGCTGGGCACCGCCGCGGCCCAGTGCGCCGCCTGGCGCGCCGCCGGCCACGACGTCACGGTCTCGGTCAACGTCTCCCCCGTCGTGCTGGGCGAACCCTCGCTGGTCAACGCCGTGCGCCGGGCCATCGCCGAGAACGGCCTGGAGCGCGGGGTCCTGACGCTGGAGGTCACCGAGACGGCGCTGCTGGGCGACCCCGACGGCGTGGGCGCCGTGCTCACGGCCCTGCGCGCCGCCGGCGCGCGCGTCTCGCTGGACGACTTCGGCACCGGCTACACGTCGCTGACGATGCTGCGCCGGCTGCAGGTGGACGAGCTGAAGATCGACCGCTCCTTCGTCGTCGCCGCCCCGCAGGCCCCCGTCGACGCCGCCATCGTGCGGGCCCTGGCGGACCTGGCCCACCGGCTGTCCATGGAGGTCGTCGCCGAGGGCGTCGAGGACGCCGCCACCGCCGACCTCGTGCGCGACCTAGTGATCTACGGCTGAAGTTGGTGCCCCACCCGTTCGGGTCTGGCGGTCAGAGGGGTGAGGCACGGCAGCGTCGGTGAGCGTGGGAACACTTC